>CAZZJR010000021.1:0-37192 GCA_964654585.1 uncultured Bdellovibrionales bacterium | reverse complement strand
CAGCTCTCCCTGGGGTGCAGGGGCCAATCCCCTGCCCGTCATTCGAATCTTGGCAGAGCCAAGTTTGCATAGGGGAGAAACCGCCCCTGCCCGTCATTCGAATCTTGGCAAAGCCAAGTTCGAATAGGAGCCAGTCGCTACTCTCCCCGGGGTGCAGGGGCCAATCCCCTGCCCGTCATGCAAATCTTGGCGAAGCCAAGTTTGCATAGGAGCCAAATAGCCCATGACGGAACTCGAATCCGTGACCTCTTCCTTACCAAGGAAGTGCTCTACCGACTGAGCTACATGGGCGTAACAGTCACGTTCAACGGGCGGCATTATGTTCAATTAGGGTGATCAAGTAAATACACTAGGGACTTACCACCCTTAGTAATTGAAATTTCGACCAAGCTTTTATAACCTTAGGGTGTTAGCGGGTTTGCACTCGCAAGGACCCCTTCGCTGGCATAGCTCAATTGGTAGAGCAACTGATTTGTAATCAGTAGGTTCCCCGTTCAAGTCGGGGTGTCAGCTTTCCCCTCACCCCCTTCTTTCTCCACCTCATGGGCACGGGCTACCTGGGCAGGCCCACGGCAGACTCTAGCCACCTCGGAGTCGCTTGAGAGATTGCGCTGAGTTGATCGCGCGTGATTGACTGCTGATCACCGATGGGCACTCAGCTTCCTTCACATGACGCACTCAATGCAGCGCTCGCATTCATCCCGCTCTTCGAGGCAGGAGTGTTTGAGAATGCTTCTTCAGCCTACATAACGACCGGCGAGTACCCGCTGCATGTCAAAGAACTGCTCTCTCTCCTCACGGCGCTTGAGATTTACCCAGAAGGCTTCGACTGGATGTCGTGGATCGATCAGGCTCGGCCCTACCTGCAGGATCCGAGGAAGATCTCTGAGGCCGACGCAGAGGTCGTGTCGCGGCTAACTGCGCTAGCAGTTCAGTCGGACCGATTTAACAAAAGCCTCTTCCCTCACCTGTGCTCATCAGGAGTTCTGCATCAGCTCCTGCTCAGGCTTCGCGTGCTCTGTGCGTAAAGCAGCCTAACCGGGCTCATAGCGGCCTAGCCATTCTGTAAGCAACGTGCGCTGGACATGCTTCCGCAAGAGGAGCGGCGCGGGTTCGTCCGCGCCGCCTCTCCTTGCCTTTCATGCCTACACCAGTAAGGAGATACCGTATGAACCGATCCACACGATGCGCCATTCTGGGCGCTGCACTGAGCACACTACTGCAGATTCAAGGCGCTACAGCGGAGGAGATTAAGATCGACCGCTCAACGCGCGCCTTCAAGGAGGCACAGGAATCGTTGACCAAGTCCACTCAGCTCTACAAAACTATCTCTGAAGGGAAGATGGGCAAGGTGCCACAGTCCGTGCTCGACACAACGAAATGCGTCGCTATCTTTCCGGACACGATGACCGTATCGATGGCGCTCGGCGGGACTCACGGCGATGGTGTGGGCTTCTGCAAGTCGGCGGCTGGCAGCTGGCAGAATCCGATGTTCCTGAACCTGATCGGCGGCAGCCTCGGGATCCAGGCAGGTGTGAAGTCGGCCGATATGGTGCTCTACATAACCGGAGACAAGGCTGCGGAGGCTCTCAAGAGGGGCACCTTCAAGCTGGGTGGTGAGTTGAGCGCCGTGGCGGGAACATTTGATAAGACGTTCTCGGCGGGACAGGCAGAGGTCGTTGCATACCAACGCGCTGAGGGGCTTTTTGCAGGAGTGAGCGTAGAGGGCATCAGCATAGCACGTGACGAAAGTGATGAGCGCGCTTTCTACGGAACTCGTGAGGCAGTCCTAACCGAGAAGATTCCGAGCGATCTCGAGAAAGAGGTGAATGAGCTGCGAGAGGTCCTGCCGACGCACGTTGGCTAGGCGAAATGGCTCGCTGCCAAAATTCTTGGCAGCGAGCCCTTGCTTGAATCTTCGAGGAGAAGATGGAGTCGGTCTGGATCGTCGTCTGTGGCTTAGTCGTGGGGCTCATCGCGCGGGCTGTCTTGCCCGGAACGGACCGGGCGGGGCTCGTCGTGACGGCTCTTTTGGGCATTTCCGGGGCGATACTTGGCTCTCTGGCGAGCTGGCTTCTCGGCATCTACAGCCCAGGAACCTTCATCGGTGTAACGATGTCAGTCTTGGGAGCTGTTGCCATCTTGCTGGTCTACCGAAAGACCGCTCCCGCGACAAAAGCTCACAGGCTTTAAAAATACCGCGCTATCCGTCCGAGTCGGCCGCATCCTTTATAACGAAGCGCGGCTTTAGCCTTGCGACAACTGAGGCCAGACCCGCTAATTCAACAGACTTCAACACCTCACGGAAATCCTTGTAGGCTGCCGGCGCTTCGTCGAGCGGGTACGCCCGGCAGTTGCTGAGCACGTCCAGCTTCTCAAGCTCGGCATCCACGGCAACCTGGTCTAACGCCTTGAACGCTGCTCGTCTTCCCATCGCTCGGCCAGCACCGTGATTGACGCTGTAGCAGCTCAATCGAGCCCCCTCCTCTGCTACCATCACAACGGATCCGTCTCGTGGATTGCCCGGGAGCAGGATCGGGTGCCCCACCTCCTCAAAGAGCGAGCCGCGCAGCGCCGGATGTCCTGCCGGAAATGCGCGCGTTGCGCCCTTTCGGTGCACCCACATCTCTACCCCTCCGACCTCTTCTCGACGGGCGATGTTATGGCTGATGAAGTAGACGAGCTTTCCCGTGGTCCCTGGAATCACTTCACGAAACGCATCAAGCACGAGCGCATTGATCAGCATGTGGTTGACAGTGGCGAAGTTTGCGCCGAGAGCCATGTCGTCGAGGTAGTCGTTCGCCTCCGGTGACCCAAGGGGCGCGTACACAAGCTCTCGGTCATTGGCGGGAAGCGGGATGTTCCACTGCTCGAAGTGACGCTGCAGGAGCTGAAATTGGTTGCGCGCGAGGATATTTCCGAGGCCTCGTGAGCCGCAGTGCGAGAGGAATGCAACGTAGCCATCCTTGAGCCCGAAGTGCTCCGCTACACCTCTCGCGCGCGCCGAGTCGTCAATAGTGACTGTGCTGCACTCACCGAAGTGGTTCCCGCCGCCGTACGAGCCGAGCTGGTTGCACTTCTCCGCAAAGTTTTTAACCACTCCTGCTTTGAGCAGCGCCACGATGCGATGCTGGAGCGCCGTCACGGTGCCGTTGTGCCCAACATGGTTAGCGTCCTCGCACCGACTCGCCCACTCGGCTGGGATGCCAAGCTCGCGCATCACTGCCTCGGAGGCTCCCTCAGTCACTGCCCGCATGCCTAGCTCTTCGGAAACCTCGCGGCCCATCACCACGGAACGCGCGCCCTTCCCAGGACCAGTTGGAATGCGCTTGCAGATGGCGTCGATTATCGCCCGCCGCACAGGACGTGGGGAGATTGCGTCTGTGGGCAGATCAAGCTGCAGAAGGCTCATCGAGCACTTGATGTCTACTCCGATCGGGCCCGGGTAGATGTGGGTGGGCGATGCCAGCACACAACCAATCGGAGCTCCGTAGCCGGCGTGAGCATCGGGCTGAAGCACGAGCTCGACAACTCCAGGGGCGGCGCGAGTCGCGAGCGCCTGCTTGAGGCAGGTCGGGTCGAATCCTCGCCGGATCTCCGGCGTGCCGATCACGACTACTGGCTTGCTCTGGGAGCCTGGAACCGGGAGGAGCGAGACAGCCTCGCCCTTAGGGATAAACTGGAGCTCTGCGTCGTTAGTGTCCATACGAAGAGTATCGTCTTTCGTGCTTGGCGAGCTGTGCGACCTCGATCAGGCGCCTTCCCTGCCCTGAATCCGGCGCAAGGCTTCAAGCGCCTCTTGCGGCAGGTGCCCGCGCCGCTCGGCTATCACAGTAGCGTGCCGCACAAATTCCCGATACAGCGATGCTATCTCTGGGTTTAGCTCGCTCAGCGCCGCGAGCTGTCGTGCCACGAGCGATGAATCTCCCCGGACAACCGGTCCGGTTAGGGCTTCGGTAGTACCGAGGGCGCAAACGTTCTCGACTGTGCCTCGAACGATCGGCGGCAGCATCGTCTCAACGACCTCGAGAGGAATACCTGCCTCGGCGTAGAGGCGACGAGCCACATCGACGACCGTCACGAGGTAGTTGCTGGCGAAGACGTGCCCGGCGTGGCAGATCATCTTCGCTCGGCTGTCGACGTCGAAGGGCTTTCCGCCGACCGCTTCCACCATCTTTCGCAGCTCACCCCTAGCATCCTCGTCACCTTCGATGGCACACGCAGTGCCAGCAAACGACGTCACTACGAGCTCGGGACTAGCGATGCTTCTCACTGGGTGAAGGCTCCCCAGCCGAGCGCCTCGGGCACGCAACGGCTCCAGCACCTCTGAGCTCTGAGCCCCACTGACGTGGAACACTAAGTTTCCGTCCGCGAGCGCCTGCTGAGCCACAAGCTGCTGCACAGCCTCGGGCACGGCGCTATCGGCAGCTGCGATCATCCAGGCGTCACACGGCGGCATCTCGGCGATGGAGTCAACGGCTGCCGCATTCGGGACGAACGCCGCAGCTCGGCGGGAAGAATCCGGGGTGCGGTTACAGAGGGTCACCCGCGAGAAGATGGAGTGGCGCACGAAGAGCGAGCCCAAAGCCCTGCCCACTCGACCACACCCTACTATGTTGAGGCTTCGGCCCATCCGCCGAGCTTAGCGCAAAACGAGGAAGAAGATCACGTTAATCAAAACCGGCACGAGCGCCGATACGAGCAGCGCAAACTGTGAAAGGCCGCCGTCAAAAAACCTCGAAAGGATGGAGTTTCCTATCGGGTTCGGGGCGTTAGCGATGATCGTCAAGCCTCCGCCGGCGATCGCCCCTGACATCACAATGTAACGCACTTCCTCGGTACTGTTGGGGACGAGCGATGCCAGGTAGGTGATCGAGGCGTTGTCGTTAAAGGCCGAGAGCCCGAGGGTCGTAAAGAACAGCGGGATGTCGCTCACGCGCTCAAGCACCGACTCGATCCACCAGGTTTGAAAGGAGCCGTGGATCACAAGCCCCGCCAAGAAGAAGCCAACCAGCAGCGGCGCGCGGAGCGAAACTGCCCGCTGGAAATGTCGAGTGGCATCGACGAAAGCGAGGAAGAAGAGCAAGCCGACTATCAGGAGCCGTGGGCTCCCGGAGTGAGTGACTGTCCACGCTAGGAACAGGAGATTTCCCACAACTACTCCCGTGGGAACTGTCCGCTCGTACAGCGGGTCCGATGCCTCAGAGTCCGAGGCCCGTGCCTGGAGGGCGGCGAGATCCCGTCGCAGGAGAGTCGCGTAGAGAATCGTGCCGGTTCCTAACGCCGCCACGGCACGGATTCCGAAGGTCCAGAGCATATCCGAGGAGTCCCATCCCCAGCTCGGAATGACCATCAAAACTGGAGGTGCTGCAAAATTCGTCAGCACTCCACCTATCGAGACGTTGCAGAAGAGAAGCGCCACCGTCGCGTAGGCCAACCTTTTTGAAGGGCGATAGCGAAAGAAGTGCTGAGCGAGCAGCAACGAGCAGATAGTCATCGCTGCCGGCTCGGTAATGAGCGAACCCAGCAGAGGCCCAACCACCAAGATACTGAACCACCAAGCCTTCGGCTTATTCCCCCCGAGGCTCGCGACCATCGACAGGAGCCTCTCCCCAACGTACAGAATCGGCTGTGTTGAGGCGATTGCCATCACCACGACCACGAACACCGCCTCGTCGAAGTGTGCGACTCCCTCCAAGAACTGCTTCGCTTCAGCCCAGCCCCTGTTGAAGGCAACGGCTGCCATGAGCGGGATAGCCCAGAGGCCGAACACCGCCTCGATCTCACCGAGGTAGTGCATGAACACCGCGACGAAGCTCACCGGCTCCTCTGCCCCCTCCGCCGCCGACTCCTCGCTCTCAAGCCAGCGCAGGTGGTGTGACTCTTCGAGCCGCTGGGCAAGCCGCGCGAAGAGCGGGGCGCAGAAGGTGTGGAGGACAGCGCAGGCGAAGATCAGCGTTGCGACCAGATTGAGCGGCTCAGCCGACACCCGCTCAAGAAGGATCTCTCGGAGCGATGCCGTCGGCGCTGATGCCTCAAGGGCAAAGGTCCCGAGGGTCCCCGCAACACAGCAGGCAAAGCTGCCCGATACGCCAATCAAGGCGTCGAAGGAAGCGAGCAGAGGATGCGGGAGCCACATGACGCTCAGGATAGAACGGGAGTGAGCGGGAAAAAAGGGGTCGCGACGCACCACACATGGCAGGTATAACCGCCTTGGCTATGGACCGGCTCCCGCTCGAACATCCGACCCGCATCTCAGCCATCGTTCTGACGACTGCTCTCCTGCTCGGGCTGCATATCTTGCTCGGTGTTGTCGTGCGCCCCTTCATCTTGCCGTTGCTCTGGTCGACGGTGCTGGCCGTCTCTACCTGGCCGCTGTACGCACGTGCTCGGGCTCTCGTGCCGAACAGGCCGTGGGTCGCAGCCCTCGGCCTCTCACTCCTCCTCGGAGCTGTGCTTCTCGCTGTCGCCATCCCTTTGCCCCTTGAGCTGGCGGGAGAGCTGCACCTTCTCGGCAGCAATATCTCAAGCCTCAATATAGAAACAACGATTGAGTCGATGCGTGACGTGCCGCTGGTTGGGCAGGTGCTGGCTGAGCAGCTCTCCGCGCTTCTGCACGACGAGCAGGGGCTCAAGTCGCTCCTCGCTTCGCACCAAGCCGAGCTTGTCCGCTTTGCGACGCAAGCCGCCAAAGGGGCTATCAACACCGTTACCGTCACCATTATGGCTCTCGCGGGGTGCTACATACTCTACCTGCACGGCGAAGGGGTAATCGCCGAAGCAACAGCAATTATGAAGCGGCTCGGCTCCCAGCGCGCCGAGTACCTAGTAGGCTACATCGGAGCCACGGTACGGGGTGCCGCCTACAGCGTTATCGCCACGGCAATCGCGCAGGGCACTTTGGCAGGTATCGGGTACTCTATAGCGGGCGCCCCGCTGCCGCTGCTGCTCGCGCTCTGCACGATGGTGTTCTCGCTTATCCCGTTCGGCGCGCCCCTATTGTACGTCCCCATTTCAGCATACCTGCTCTTCGGCTCAGGGCTTCCGTGGTATCATGGCGTGGGGCTCCTCGTATGGGGAATCGTAGTGGTGAGCACCGTTGACAACTTCTTGCGCTCAGTCCTCATTAGCCAAGCGACTCAGGTGTCGCCGGTAATCGTGTTCATAGGCGTAGTGGGCGGAGTGCTCTCTTTTGGGCTGCTGGGCGTCTTTATTGGCCCGGCGATCATTGGAATCGCGACGACGCTTTGGCGCGATTTCGCCGAAGGAACGTAGGCTTCCAGGGGCTACGACAAAGATATCTCTTGGTCGCAGAGGGCCACCGTCTCTTTGGGAATTGAGGCGAGCTTCTCGGCCGGGCCGTTGAGCGTCACTGCGCCTTCAATAGCCAGCGGATGCCCAAATTCCACATTGCCCTTAACCGTGAAGCTCTTCGCCCCAACCAGCGATGGCATCGCTTTCATGCGTGACTCAAAATCTTTGAGAAGGCCGAAGAAGTGCGCGTCGAGTGAAACGGAGGGGAGGCCTGCGATGGTGCGCCTCGGATTGACACTTAGCGTAAAGTCCCCGCTCAGCACGTAGGCATCAGAGCGAACGACGAGCAGGTCGTTGTTCGACTTGACTGGCGCAAAGCGGCTGCGCGGCACCTGCAGCGCCTTAGCCCCCTCGAATACCTCGATCGCAGCGCCCATCGCAGTCTCTATCTGGATGACCCGCCGACTGCCGCGGTCTCGGGGGTTGACCGTCTTCTTGTTGCTGATCAGCGGTAGCGGGATACTGCCGTCGTGCTCACGGGCAACGCGCACGACCGCTTCGAGGTCGAGCCAGATGTTGTTTGTGTTAAAATGTCGGTACTTCTGCACGTCCTGAAACTCCGGGATGATCTCGCCACCGGGTGCAGTCGGCGCCTGACTGCTCTCTCGCAGCACCAGCCTCGCTGAACTCTTGCGCCTCGCCAGGTGCCCGCCCTTCGCATCGGCTTTCGTCCTCTCAGCGGTCTCCATGAGGAAGGGAGCTCCAGAAGAAGCGAAATACCCCAAGATGGAGGGCTCTACCGTGGCTCCGAGATTATCGGCATTCGCCACGAATGCGTAGCGCTTACCCATCGATAACAGTTTCTCTGCCAAGCCGGTGGCGAGCAGCGCCGCGTAAATATCTCCGTGTCCTGGCGGGTTCCAGTTGAGCTCCTCGACGGGCTCCTCCGCCGGAGACATCGTGTCGACGTAGATCTTTGGATGGCGGTGCTGCAAGAAGCTGACAGGCAGGCCACCAGGGCTCAAGTCGCCGTACGGCTCCATGGCACGCTTGACGTCGGCATCAGTAGAGAAGCTCGTCATGTGGATCAGCGGAATGCTCACCCCGCTCTTGGCTCCGATGACCTGGAGCTGCCGCGCGATGATGTCGTTGAACGTTAGGCCGTCTTTCACCCGCAGAAGCGACTTGGCGCGCTCCAGCCCCATAGTTGTTCCAAGCCCGCCGTTCAGCCGGATAACGACGAGCTTGCCGAGCAGCTTCGTGCCCTCGCCGAGGGCGTTGTTGCAGACAGACACGTTGCTGAAGCAGTCTATCTCCGCAACTGGCTCGATCTCAGCCTCGGTGATGATTCCGGTCTTCCCGAGGATGACGTCGTGGAAGAGCCGCTCGAAATTTTTGATCACGGCCTCGGGCAGCCCATCGCGTCGCATCAGCGCCGCGGCTCGTTCCAGTCCTGCCTTGCTCTTCTCGGTGACCAACTACAACCCCTCGCAAACGATGGGCGGCCTCGCCCGCACCCGACGGTATCATGGTCAAAAAAACGGATTTTTGCACTATACTGAATGAGGGGCTCCCGACGCGCCACCGATAGCTCGGTAGAGCGCTGCATCCCTGCGCTGGATCAGGCAGGGAGCCGCTCCAGCCGGTATGAGGAGCGCCTCCCCGTCCCTCAGCGTAATCACTCCGCCACGCTCGGATGCCATAGATGCCTCGCGCCCAAGGCACAGGAGCACCTCAGCTTCCTTCCCCGGTATTAGCCTGGCATCGCCGCTGCCGTGGGGCAGAACTTCAAGCGTGAATTCCTCGATCGGAAGGTCGAACTTTGAGAAACCTCCGGGCTGGTGTCGTGCTTCAAACAGCGGGGGATGCTCACAGGTATAGTCGAGCATCTCCAGGAGCGTGGAGACATCCTTAAACTTAGTGGTGAGTCCTGCTCGCACCACGTTGTCTGAACAGGCCATACACTCCACCAGGTCTCCCTCCAGGTATGCGTGTGGAACGTTGGGCCCGATGTAGAGGGCTTTGCCTGGCAGCACTGTCACGATATTCAACACAAAGAGAGCTAGCAGCCCAACATCGCCGTCTCCATACCTCTTTCTAAGCCGCTCAAGCAGCTCTATCTCCCGCGGAATCGATTCCTCACGGAGAAACCGCCGGGCGATTGCTCTCACTACCTGTTCAACGGCTCGTTGAGGCGCTTGCAGCAGCGATGCCAGCAGCTCTCGCCGCGAAGTCGAAATAGCGCTGCTAGCCAAAGGCTGTTGCACAGCAGATACGAGGCGCTCAGGAACTATCTGTGCAAGCTCCGGAAACCGCCCCAATACATCTCTAAGATCTTCGGAGCCACGGAATCCGTACAGGAGCGTCACGGGCGTAAGCGGTATGCCCACCTCAGGCTTGTGGGAATGGTCGGGGTAATTAATCGGGTCGAGGATGTGCAGCTTTCGCGCCCGCTCTTTGTCTGGGTGTGCTTGGATCGAGAGCCCCCAGCTCGGATCCACCGAGAGCACCTTGAGAATGAAGGGTAGCGCCTGCGGGTGTCGTGACGTGCCGAACAACGCAGGGCTCTTTCGCGCGAGCTGCGCCAGAGAGATCCAGCCCTCACCTGGAAGTTCAACCTGCGAGCAGCCCTTCGGATGGCCTCCGAGCCACCATTCAGCAAGTGGTCCATCGGGGGCTTGGCCGGGCACCATCGCGGCAATGCGCGAGGCTTCTCCTATTTTGCCCCAGGAGTAGCGCTGTGTTGTGCCCTTTAACCGGAGAGGACGAGGTCGATCTCCGCCTCCGCCCTGGGTTAGCTTATTATCGCTCATCGATGTACTTCCGCTCCGCCAGTGCCAGGCCCAATCCAGTCGACTGAAAAACCCGACCAAACAACGACCTGAAGGCTACCGGCAAAGTGCGGTGGGAACAAGGCATCCGAAGGCGGTTTGGGCACCCCTGTCATACCCAAATTGGCAACGAAATTGAGGATATTCCCCGGATTCATATGTAGGCTTCAGTAAGCCCTGAAATGCCTGTACCATAGAGGGGTTGTCCTTTCTGTCGTCGAGAGTATGCGAGTCGCCTGCCTTTACATTCCTAAGTCCTCGGGCTCGCTGGGAGAGACCTTTAATGTGGTCAAGTACCTCCTGTTCAACTCGACACACTTTACCAACCAACTCCAAGAGATGTCAGAGAACACAACCGAGCCGTTCTCGCTGGAGTTCTACTCGACTGACGGGGTGATCTACGCCACAATCGTGGCTGAAGAGCAGATGCTTCAGTACATCTGCTCTGCGATGTACGGCTGGTACGCTGACCTTGAGATCCGAGAGATACCAGACTACACGCAGCAGTTCACCGAGCGCACTCTCGTCGGCTCCAGCGACATGTTCCTTGAGTTTCAGGACATCTTCCCGATACAAACATACAAGAATTTTTCTTGGAACAGCGTAGCCCCGATGCTTACTGCAATGTCCCGCGTTCCGACTCAGGACAGCATGCTGATGCAGGTACTGGTGCGCCCAATCAAAGACACGCCGCAGCTTCATGCCAGCCTCGCGTTCTCCCGCTTCCTGTCGCGCTTCCTCAGGTGGACCCATTCACGCACCTGGATGCGCCGCGCGTACTCCGGACAGACTACGAAGATGATCCAGGAGAAGTGTCGCTCGCGGCTCTTCCGCACAAACCTCCGAATCAGCGCGTTTCGGGAGCTGCCAGAAGGGTGCACGAAACAGGAGCTGCGGCGAGCTAAGCTCGCCCTAACCAGGGATATCGTCTCCGTCTCCGGGACTGCGCAGTACCTGAGCACAACCGACCAAAATCGGCTCGGTTTTCGCCCGGTGGTTTTCGGCAATTCCGCTATCAAGAAGATTCAGCAACGCCGCTTCGAGCGCCCGGCGCGCCTGACCGCGGTAGAAGTCGCAACGTTGTGGCACCCGATCACTCTCGGCAACGTTCCGTGCACAGCGCAGGTGCTTTCTCGTAAGGCTCCACCCCCTCGCACCCTACCATCAATGGCGGGCGACCCTCAGATCAGCTTCTTCGGGCAAACCAACTTCCGTGACCAAACCTCTGATTTCGGCATCAGGCGCTTCGACCGCCGCCGCCACCTCTACATCGTCGGGAAATCGGGCTACGGGAAGTCATGCCTCTTGCAGCTCTTAATCCGCTCGGACATCGAGAACGGCCATGGCTGCGCGGTCCTCGATCCGCACGGCGACTTGGTCGACGATATCTTGAAGGCGATACCGCAACGACGCCACAAAGACGTGGTTCTCTTTGACCCGTCTGACTTGCAGTTCCCCCCAAGCTTTAACCCAATGATCCCCTCGCGCCCGGACCAGAAAGTGCGCGTGACCTTAAGCTTTCTCGACACCTTCAAGCGCGTTTTCGGTGCGGCGTGGTCAGACAAGATGGATCACCTCGTGCGGTACTCGATTATTGCGCTCGTCAACATACCGGGGACCAGTATCGTGTCGCTGCGGCGCATGCTCTCGGACGATGACTTCCGCCGAGAAGTTGTCAACCGCTGCCCAGACGAGTCGGTGCGACGCTTCTGGGAAGTCGAGTTTACTTCTCGCCGGAGCGAATTCGAGGTAGGGCCCGTGTCGCAGCTGCTCAACCGGCTGGACGAGCTGCTCGCCACCGACATGATGCGCAACATCCTCGGCCAGCCGACGAACAGCTTCGACTTCCGTGACTTCATGGACAACCGGAAGATCGTGCTCTTCAAGATCTCAAAGGGCGTTCTCGGTGCGGAAAATGCCTCGCTGCTTGGATCGCTTATTATCTGGAAGCTCTACGAGGCAGCAATGTCACGCGCCGACACCGCAGCAGAGTCTCGACAGGACTTCTACTTCTACGTTGACGAGTTCCAGAACTTCGCCACGAGCTCCTTCGGAGAGATCCTGAGCGAGTCGCGCAAGTATCGCCTGTGCATGACTTTCGCCAACCAGTACCTGGGGCAGTTTGCCGGCGACATCAAGGCCTCTGTGTTTGGCAACATCGCTAACCTCATCGCATTCCGAACCGGAGCCGACGACGCCGGCACGGTGGCAAACGAGTTCAAGCCGAGATTCTCCTCGGACGACCTCCTCAACCTCCCGCTGCGCGAGTTCTACGTGAAGATGTGCGTCGACGGCGAAGTCCAGGAGGCATTCTCAGGCCGGACACTCGAGCTAAAGGATCCGGAAAATGCGAGTCAGAACGTGCAGGCTATCATCGAGGCATCCCGCAAGAAGTACTCTACCCCGCTGGCCCAAGCCGAGGAGCTGCTGGCGCTCTCCGAAATCATGTCTCCGCGCGCGATCGGCATCCGGTAGCCCCGCTTTTTCAATACAGCGTTATAAATAGCGGCTTCTTGCTGCATGGGGAAGCGATCAGCTGAGCCCGGTAATCTAAGAGATGGATCATGCTAAATGGGGGAGTCTCCCTCTACAAAGGCGAACATGCACACGGTAGCACTCTTCGGAGCGGGAAAGATCGGCGAGGCGATATCAGCTCTCTTAGCCTCTTCAGGCCGCTACACCGTGAGAGTCTGCGACGGAGACATCAATCGCGCCAAGGCGATCGCGCAGCAGTGGAAGTCGTGCGAAGCGCACCAGCTCTCGCTTGCCGACCCAGCGTCGATCAAAGCCCTGCTGCACGGCTGCTCGCTCGTAATGAGCGCCCTCCCCTTCGCCTGCAACAAAACAGTCGCTCAAGCCGCAGCCGACGTGGGCGTTCACTACGCTGACCTCACCGAAGACGTTGACACCTCTCACTTCATTGCGAGCCTCGCAACAAAGTCATCAGTCTGCTTCATACCGCAGTGCGGCATAGCGCCTGGCTTCGTCAGCATCGCTGCCGCTCACCTTGTAAAGCTCTTCGACAAGGTCGACTCGGTGAAGATGAGAGTTGGCGCGCTCCCGATCTACCCAACGAATCGGCTCAAGTACAACCTCACCTGGTCAACCGATGGCTTAATCAACGAGTACTGCAACCCGTGCGAGGTGATCCTGGACGGGCGGCTGATCAAAGTTCCGCCACTTGAAGGGTACGAGCGATTTTCTCTCGACGGCGACGAGTATGAGACCTTCCACACCTCGGGCGGGCTCGGAACGCTCTGCCACACCCTGGACGGCAAGGTGCGCGAGCTCAATTACAAAACGATCCGCTACCCCGGACACCGAGACCTCGTGGCGTTTCTTCTGGAAGACCTGCGCTTCCACGATGACCGCGACAGCTTAAAGAAGATCCTTGAGCGCAGCCTCTCTACAACGAAGCAGGACAAGTGCATGATCCTCGTTGAGGCCACCGGCTACGACCAGGGCAGGTTCTGCCAGAAGACCTACGCCAGCACGGTGTACAACCAGGTGATCTTCGGTCAGCACTTCGGAGCAATTCAAGCGACAACTGCCGCGGGGATCTGCGGAGTGATAGACCTTCTGCTGGAGGGCCAGTTCAAAGGGAAGCGCGGCCTGATCAAAACCGAGGAGATCCCCCTGCTCGACTTCCTTGGCAACGAGTTCGGGCGCATCTTCCGCGACGAAAAGGCCCTAAAGGGCCTGTCGTAACCGCTTCCCTATCTCTGCTTAACTCCCCGTCACCATTACCGGCAGCGGCAACGGCACCGGTGCCGTGCTCCGGTTATGGGCAGGGAAATAGCACTAGGCTTCCTCAAGAACCTTAATGATCCGATCTAACGCGAGATCGAGGTCCTGCTTCGAGATAGTGAGCGGAGGCGCCAAGCGAATAGTTTGAACGCGGGTGTCCTTGCACAGCACGCCAGCGTACTTAATCTTTTTGCAGAAATCTTTGGCGGTACCAGCAGCCGGATCGATATCGAACCCGATCATAAGGCCCTTTCCGCGGACCTCTTTCACAACGCGCGACTTCATTCCCTTAAGCCGCATCAGGGCATGCGCACCGAGCTCCGCCGCCCGCTCGTGCGGCTTCTCTTCGCGGATCAGCGCGATAACCTCGCGCGCGATCGCGCACGCAAATGGATTGCCGCCGAAGGTGCTGCCGTGAGTTCCTGGGGTGAACACCTTCATCACATCAGCGTTGGCGGCGATGCACGAAATCGGAATGATGCCGCCACCGAGCGACTTGCCGAGGATGTACATGTCTGGCTGCACTGCTTCGTGCTGACATGCGAACACCCTTCCAGTTCGGCAGAGGCCAGTCTGAATCTCGTCAGCCACCATCAAGATCTTCCGCCGTGTGCAGATCTCTCGAAGGTTCTTGAGGAAGCCCGTCGGCGGGATGATCACTCCCCCTTCTCCGAGAATCGGCTCGAAGATGATGCCGGCCGTGTATTCGTTGATTGCGTCCTCGACAGCAGCCGGGTTTCCGTACTCCACCATCCGGAACCCTCCGGTGAATGGACCGAAGCCCTTCTGGCTCAGTGGCGAGGAGCTGAACCCAACAATGGTAGTGGTGCGGCCGTGGAAGTTGTCCTTGAAGACTAGGATCTCAGCACGGTTCTCTGGGATACCCTTGACGTCGTACCCCCACTTTCGCACTGCCTTCACGGCGGTCTCAACCGCCTCGGCGCCTGAGTTCATCAGCAGCACTTTGTCCATGCTGCAGAGCTCCGCCAACTCCTTGCACAGGTACGCAACCGAGTCGGCGTAGTAGGCGCGGCTGACGAGGGTGAGCGTGTCGAGCTGGGCGTGAGCGACCTTCGTGATACGAGGATTCTGGTGGCCAAAGTTGAGCGCGCTGTAGGCGCTCAAGCAGTCGATGTAGCGGTGGCCGTCGACATCCTCGACCCAGGCATTTTGCCCCGAGCGGATAACCACCTCGAGCGGCGCGTAGTTCTGGGCAGAGTACGCCTCCGTCATCTCGATGAGCTCCCGGGACTTCTGGTAGTCGTTCGACATAGCTGAGGAAAGTGGTTTCATGACCATACGTGCCCCTATAGTATACCGCAGTCCGACGTATCGCGACTACTTAAGAAGAATCAGCAGTGAGGAGCGCTGGTCCCGTGCACACCCGCCCTGGCGCAAAACAACTGCCCGAACCCCTTAAAACTTCGCAAACCCCGGGAATCGCGGAAACGGAATTACGTCGCGAATGTTCTGCATACCCGTCACGTACATCAGGAGCCGCTCAAAGCCGAGCCCGAAGCCCGAGTGCGGCACGGTGCCGAACTTTCGCAGCTCAAGGTACCACCAGTAGGCAGACTCATCGAGCCCCATCGCCCTAATCTTCTCGAGCAGCACATCGTGACGCTCCTCTCTCTGCGAGCCGCCGACGATCTCTCCAAGGCGCGGCACGAGCACGTCCATCGCGCGCACCGTCTTTCCGTCCTCATTGAGACGCATGTAGAACGCCTTTATCTCCTTCGGGTAGTTAACCACCGTTACAGGGCCTTTCACGTGCTCATCGGTCAGGTAGCGCTCGTGCTCTGACTGAAGGTCGATTCCCCACGAGACTGGGTATTCAAAGCTCTTTCCGCTGCGCTGCAGAATCGAGATCGCTTCGGTGTAGTCGAGGTGCGTGAACTTTGATTCAACCACAGCTTGCAGGTTCTCAACGTGCCCTGGCTGCGCCCACTCCTGAGAAGCTAGGAACTCAAGCTCCTTCGGGCATTTCTCAAGCAGCTCGCGGATTACCGCCTGCACGAAGTCCTGTGCGAGCGCCATGTTGTCTTCTAGCTCGTAGAAGGCCATTTCGGGCTCGATCATCCAGAACTCTGCCAGGTGGCGAGTGGTGTTTGAGTTCTCTGCACGGAACGTCGGGCCAAAGGTGTAGATCTTTGAGACTCCCATGGCACAAATTTCGCCCTCAAGCTGCCCGGAGACCGTTAGGCTGGCTGGCTCCTTGAAGAAGTCTTCGGCGTAGTCGACTTTGCCGTCTACTCGGGGTGGCGCGTCGATGTTGAGCGTTGTGACGTGGAACATCTGCCCCGCACCCTCGCAGTCTGACGTGCTGATGATCGGGGTGTTGAGGTAGAAGAATCCGCGTTCCTGGAAGAATCGGTGCACAGCGAACGAGGCCGCCGAGCGCAATCGCAGCACAGCTCCCATGGTGGCAGTGCGCGGCCGGAGGTGCAGCACCTCGCGCAGGAACTCAAGCGAGTGCGCCTTCTTCTGTAGCGGGAACTGCTCTGGGTCAGCTTCGCCGACCAGCTCAAGCTGCTTGACCTGAAACTCGTACTTCTGCCCCTTGGCCGGCGAGAGAACTAGCTCTCCCGCAGCGCGAATCGAGGCTCCGGTGGAGAGCTTCGCCGCCACCGCCTGGTAGTCCGGGCTGTTTGGGTCAAGGACGAGCTGCAAATTCCCCACGCTCGTCCCATCAGAGAGCTCGATGAACGAGACACGCTTCGACTGGCGGTGGGTCCGTATCCAGCCGGCGATATCTATCTGGCCAACAGGCACACGGTCTTCGAGGATATCACGAATAGAGGTTGGAAGGGGCATTAAGTCACTCCTCTCCGGAGCGGGCAGCTGGAGACATTCTCCAGCATGCGCAGCGGCAGCTGCCTGTCGGCACTCCGGCTACAAAAAGAAAAAGAATCGGGGTGACAAGATTCGAACTTGCGACCTCTAGTTCCCAAAACTAGCGCTCTAGCCGGGCTGAGCTACACCCCGATGGCCGATGAGCCGCGAGGTTAGCCGCTTCACGGAAAGGAAGCAAGTTCCCGTTGTTTTTAGGCGATTGGCGGGTGATTATGCCGCCGGAGGATACCGATGATGCCAGTTCAGCCCCGGGAAAGCACAGCCAAAGAAGCGCCGCTGGCCAGCTACGTAGTGCTGCGTGTGCCCGACCTTGAGCGCTCAGCGAGCTTTTACCGCTCGCTCGGCCTGGCGCTCACCGAAGAGAAACATGGCGATGGACCGCTCCACTACTCATTCCCCCTCTCCTCGGATGTGGTTTGTGAACTGTATCCACTCCGCGCTGGCAATCCCGCCCCGGCTCAGGGGATCCGGCTAGGGTTTGCAGTGCCGGATCCAGACAGAGTCCGAGCGGAGCTGGCACGCTCCGGCTACAGCATCTCCGACGGTCAAACACCGGGCTCGTTCGTCGTTGTTGATCCGAGCGGAAATCAGGTCGAGGTAGCACCCAGAGCAACCTAGGGCCAGCATGCAAGAAAAAGAACTCCTCATCGTGGGGGCTGGCCCTGCCGGCCTGTCGTTGTCATCGGCCCTTATGCCAGACATCGCTGTCACCTGCATCTCAGAGCGCCCGGGCCAGAAAGCATCTCACTCTCGCGCCACGGGCATTCAGCCGCGCACGCTCGAGTTACTGCGCTCAAGCGGAATCCTCGATGCTGTGCGGCGCGAAGCTATTACCCTCCGGGGAAACATCATCTACCTCGACGGGGAGCGGCTGAAAGCCCTATCGTTCTTCGACCCGGTTACCAGAGAACACGGACTGTCGTTAGACCAACGCCGAATTGAGTCGTTGCTCCTTGAGCAGTTGGAGCGAACTGGTCGCTCAATCGAGTGGGGGACCTCCTTGGTTGATCTTGAGGATCTCGGCCACTCTGTGCGCGCCGAGATCCAGCGCGAAGATGGCTCAGTCGAACAGTGGCGCTGTACTCGTGTTGTTGGCTGCGATGGTGGCCGCAGCGCAGTGCGCAAGCTCGCAAAGATTGATTTCCCAGGGCGTACCTACGAAGAGAGGAGCTTCGTTCTCGATGTGCTCGTGCGCGGCGATCTTGCGCCTGGCTACATGCATTTTTTCGTTGGCAAAGAGAGTCGGCTCGTGCTCGTTCCCCTCAATGACCGCGGAGCTTTCAAAGCTAGCGGGGCCTTGCCACACGGAAAAAGCGGAACTCTTGAACAGCAGTTCCGTGAGATGGTTGCCCTCCATGGGCACGGCCGTCTCTCGGTAGAGCCTCTCACTCCGATCACAACCTACGTTATGCACGCGAGAGTCGCAGACACATTTCGGATTGAGGACCGAATCTTTCTGTGCGGTGACGCGGCACACCTCTTCCCCCCAAACGGAGGACAAGGCATGAACCTCGCGCTTGAGGATGCGCACGAGCTTGCAGCGGCGCTTAACCTCTTCACCCGCTCAAACGAGAGAGCACACCTTGAGGCCTACTCAGATCGCCGCGAGGAGGCGCGTCGGGCGCTGGAGTCCGTAGCTGCTGCGAAGGAACGTTACTCGTACGAGTCGCTTCTCTCCGGAGTCAACTTCGCCACAGAGCAGGAGCGGATTCAACAGGAAGAGCTGTAGCATTTCCTCTCTCGCTACCGCAGCCGCAAAATCTGCTCTCTGCCCCGCTCCTCCTCCACAACCACCTCCTGCTGCGAGATGCTTCGTACCACAGACTGCCGCCCAATGCGTGTGCCCTCCCGCAACATAAACCCCAAGCCGCTTGCGTCCTCTACCGAGGCGCCGAAGCGCCCTTCGACGTCCCGCACGATAGCGACCAGGCGGAGCTGTGACAGCTCTAGCTGCTCAAGGCTTGGGCGCTGCCCCGGCTTGCTGCTTCGTTTATCCTCACGGACGAACGGATCCCGCAGCGGCTCCTCACTCGCTGATTCGCTCTCATCCTTCTTCGTTGGCGCTTTCGTTCGCTTCGCACCCTTCGGAGTGCGCTGAGCTTTCGGAGCTGCCTTGCCGGGGCTTAGAGACACGAACTGGGGAGTCTTTGGCTCGCTGCGGTGATCGAGCAGGTAGCCGATGCCAAGTACAGCAATAGCGGTAGCGCCGATAGCGAAGTTTCGGATCGAGGATGAGTGAGCCATGGAGCTACGCGGCCGCCGCCCTCCTGCCTCCTTGTGAGCGCACAAACGGTGTGCCTCCGCTCAGGATATTAGAGAGCCTGTCGAGCGACCTGTAGGAGACGGCTTCGGCTACCATTTCGTCTGACACCTCGTTGGTGCCGCTTAAGTCCGCGATCGTGCGCGCCACCCGCAGCACCCGCGTGTAGCCGCGCGCGCTCAACCCCAGCCGCTTCACGGCCTCGCTCAGCAGCGTTCGTCCTCCTGATGAGATGTTAAGCTGTGCCCGCAACATACCATCAGAGACCTCGGCGTTTAGCACTGCCTGGCGCGCGAGCTGCCGTTCACGGGCTGCAAAGACGCTCTCTGCCGGGGGCGAAGCTCCAGCCACCGTACGATCGGGTGACCACACCAAGCGATCAATATCCACCGACTCAAGCTCGACGTGCAGGTCGATACGGTCAAGGATCGGCTGAGAGAGCTTTGCGACGTAGTCCCTGATGGCGTGGTGCGAGCAGCGGCAGCCTCCCCCCTTCGTTCCGAACCGGCCGCACGGACACGGGTTCATCGCTGCGACAAGCTGAAAGCGCGCTGGGTAGTTGAGCGACGCCTTCGCTCGCGCTACCTGCACCCACCCAGTCTCCAGGGGTGAGCGCATCGCTTCGACCGTGCTGCGCCGGAACTCCGGAAACTCATCGAGAAAGAGTACGCCACGGTGAGCAAGGCTCACCTCTCCCGGTCGAGGCATCGTGCCGCCCCCGATCAGGCCAGCGTCGCTTATGACGTAGTGCGGCGAGCGGAATGGCCTGACTCCAGCAAGGATCGGCGCAGTGCGCTGTCCGGCGATGCTGTGAATGCGAAGCACCTCTAGGATCTCGCTCCCGCTCAGGGGCGGTAGGAGCGACGCGAGTCGCTCAGCGAGCATGCTCTTGCCGCAGCCGGGCGGGCCGATCATGAGCAGGTTATGGCCACCTGCAGCAGCGATCGCTAGCGCCCTCTTCGCCCCCTCCTGCCCCAAGACATCATCCAGCGCCTTGGCAAACATGTGCGGCTCACTCAGTGGCTTCTCCGCGTAGGTTGGCTTCTCTCTTCCGGTTAGCACCCGTAAGGCTTGTGGCAACGAGGAAACTGGTATCGCCCTGACGCCATTTACTACCGCAGCTTCGCTACAGTTGGCTGCCGGCACCATGATGTGCTGAAACCCGGCTTGCGCAGCCGCGAGCGCGTGCGCTGTGAGCCCTGGTGTCTCTTTTACCTCCCCAGTGAGTGAGAGCTCGCCGACAGCAGCCACCTTGTCGAGCGCCGACTGCCCGACCCCACCAGCGGCACAGGCCAGGGCGAGCGCGATCGGCAGGTCAAAGGCAGCGCTCTCCTTCCTCACCTCTGCAGGAGCGAGGTTGACCAGGATGATGCCGGGGATGTCGTAGCCTGAGTGCTGCAACGCCGTCAGGATCCGATCACGCGATTCGCGCACCGCAGCACCCCCAAGGCCGAGGATGGTGAACTTGGCGCTGCCGTTTTTCACGTGCACTTCGGCATCAACCGGGACGGCGTCTAGCCCGACGATGCAGCTTGTGTGAGAGGTTGCAAACATACCAATCGAGTGTTCGGTTGCCGCTCAATTTTGTTGCCTCGGCGCGGTACGAGTTGTGCTTTTACACGGTCGAACCTGTAAACTCGGGGCTAGTTTCAGCTACTTAAGGGTTCTTTTCGGCAAGATTTTCCGTTTCTTTCATGGCATCAGAGGCAGAAACAACTCAGGGGAGCAAAGATAGCCTGGCACGCGATATCTGGGGTCGTATCCCCCCGGAGGAGCGGCTTGAGGTTTTGGCGGATGCGCAAGCCAAGGGCGTCCAGGCTGCGCTGCTCCTGCTCCTCATGGCGTTCAGCGTCGCTCTGGGCTTCAAGCGCCCCTGGATCTTCTTTAGCTCGCTGCTGCTGGCTCCCTTCGCTTTCCAGATCATGTCTTCCAAGGCCTGGAACATGGCGAAGGCCCGTCCGATGCTTGAGTACGCTGCCGCTCGCGCCACCGCACGTCTGTTCGCCCTGAATGCAGGGGCCCGCAGCGTTGAGCCTGCGCTGATGTTCCGCGCCGAACTGCAGCCTAGCGTCACAGCAGATGACTTCGACATCACCGATGAAGAGCTGCTTGAGAAGCCCACGGCCAAGCCGGTATGGGTGAGCCTCTTCGCCGACACAATTGTAATCGCTGCTGAAGGCCCCAAGGGCGCGCGGCTTGAGCTGGCCCACTCACTCTTCGCGAACTTCTCTATCACTGCGGAGGGCTTTGAAGAGGGGGACGATGCAGGATCAAAGAGGCTCTCAATCGAAGTTGAGTCGCGGCCTGGAACGGTATCTCGCTGGACACTCGACTCCCGTCATCCGGCAACGCTGCTGGCATGCGAGCGCCGCGCCAAGGCCTACATCACCCGCCATCAGCGCGAACTTGAGGAACAGAAACGTCATAACCTTGAGCGACAGCAGCGCGACCAAGCGCGCCTGGCAGCATCGAGACCACGCGCCGCTCAGATTGGGCTAGGCTCTCCCTCAGCCTCTGCCCCAGCGTAAATACAACGCCGTTTCCCTAAAACTCTCCTCTTTTAGGCACTCTAGCTAACCTTTAGAGCACCACCCCCCAACGCGGGGAGCATCATAATCAATGCGTAATCTCTCTACTATTTGCGCAGGTTTTAGCCATGCACTTTTACCGCCGCCCCTCACTTCGCAAAGTCTCTGCAGCCGCAGCTCTCGTCATGGCGCTCGTGCTCGCAACAGCCCCCGTAGCTTTCGCTGAGCGGAAGCTCTCCGGCGCCGTGACCCTCTCTTCAAAAGATCGCGTATCAGTCGTGCTCGACCGCGAAACTGCGGATGATGGTAGCTACGTTGTTCTCAAAATCGTCACGCCCCAGGACGTAAAGATCGACGCATTCATGCTCCCCTCTCCTCCACGTATCGTGCTCGACCTGACCGGAGCGAGCGTCAAGCGTAGCGAGACCCTCAATGCCCCTACCAACGATGTAGTGAAAGCAGTCCGGCTCGGCTCTCATCCGGGGAAGCTGCGTGTAGTAGTAGACCTAATTAAGGCAGAAGCTCCGAAGTACGACTGGAAGGCCGGGAAGCGCCAGGTGATACTGCGCATGCTTGAAAAGGCGGCTCCAGCCGCAGCGCCCGAAACAACGCAGCCTCCTACCCAACCCGTAGCGCAAGCCCCTCAACTACCGGCAGAGAAGGCCGAAGAGCCGAAGCTGCCCGAAATCGCCGGAGAAGCTGGTGCGGCCTCGCTCGGCGAGACCGAGCGCCAGGCCAAGGAAGATGCACCACAAGCCGCTCCTGTAGAGAAAGCCGTAGAAGCCGCCCTCCCAGCCCAAGAGCCCGAGAAGCCCGCCCAAGCGCCGCAGGAAGAGAAGATCGCTCCGACAGCGGTGGCGCAGGAACCAACGAGTGCTCCAACAACAGCTCCACCCGCAGAGCAGCCGGGTTCGCTCGGAGCCGCTGCCGCAGCAGCCCCGCAAGGCACCAACCAGCCGGCGGCCCAGGGCGACATCAAGGTCGTCGGCTACCGCTTCGAGTACGGCGAGCCAGGGAAGACACCGATCCTCAAAGTAACGCTCAACTCAAACGGCGCCTCCGCACAGATCAGCAAGGTAGACAGCACTACCTACAAGATCGTCGTACCAAAGGGTGCTCTTGCTAACGAGGAGCTGGTTCTGCCGCAGTTTCCACCCGCCGACTTCGTTGGATTTATCATGGTGATGAGTGAAGAGGTCTCCGGCTCAGTCGAGATCACCGTGAGTGTCGAGGAGGGAGTGACCCTCAACACGATGGTGAAGGGTGACGAGATCTGGGCACTGGCTTCGGGCACGTAAACGAGAACGTACCCGACCAGCCCTTCGATCCCGCTAGCATCGAATCAGCACTCAAAGAGAGCAGCGAGAAGAACGAGGGGCACCATTCACGGGGCAATCCTTCCCTCTCAAGTTAATCCTAACCGCCAAACTTTCTCTCTATCGGGAACGGCAACGGCTCTGGGTCCGGCTTCCTCCCAGGGGGCGCGCCACCCCAACGAAGACTAAGCCTTGATTAGTCTCTCTTACGGAAAGATCGCAGCCGGAGCCGTTGCCGTGGCCGCTCCCGTTACGGGACCGATGTGTTTTAGGTGTAGGGGCTGGGCAGCCCCCCTTACAATCGCTCAATCTTGAGCGATTCCCCGTTCAGCTTAAGCAGCGACCCCTTGCCATTGATGCTAGTCTCCAGCACCACATCACGCTCCCAGAGGCGCGCAACGTGCTTTAGGGTGTGCTCAGCGTACTCAAGCTGCAGGTCACGGCCGTCGTGGTAGTGCTTGAGGTACAGGGTCCGATTCTTGCCAAAATCAGCGTCTTCTACCTTGATGACCGGTATTGAGCCGGTGCCGACGTTCTTAATCATCGTGTCACGAACCTCCTTCCAGGCTTCCTCGTTCGGAAGCTTGGTCACGACTCGCTCCTTGCCGCGGCGCTCGTGCTGGAAGAGGTTTAAGTCCTCCATCAGCTCCTTGGTCAGGAAGCGCCGCAGGAACGACTGATCACGGTCGGACTCGCGAACCTCGAAGATCTTCTTGCGGCCTGGAGTGTCGTTCTCGTTTTGCGAGATCTCCCGCTTCGGCTGATCCTTGGTGTCCCACTCACGCCCGGTATCCCCCTCGTTCCAGCGCCGCTCAATGTCGTGCCACATCACGAAGCCCAAGTGGTACGGGTTGAGCCCGCCTGGGTGTGGCCGCAGCACTTGGTTGTGGCGAACGAGAAACTCCAGGTGCATGCCCTGAGGGAGCTGAAGCTCGTTGAGGATCTTGTGGTGCCAGTAGCTGGCCCAGCCCTCGTTCATTATCTTGGTCTCCATCTGCGGCATGAAGTACTGGGTCTGGCTGTCAACGATGTGCAGCAGGTCACGCTTCCACTCCGAGAGGTACGGATTGTACTGCGCGATGAACTGAAGCAGGTTCTCCTGCGGCTCCACCGGCGTCTTGGAGAGGTCAGGCGCCTTGTACTCTTGCGCCGGGTGTATCTCGCGCCACGGATCAGGCGCCGCCTGCGCCCGCTCCCAAGCACGCATGCGCGCCTCGTCTTCTGAGAGCTGGCGAATGGCGAGGTTTCGGGAGCGTTGGTAGCAGATGGCGTGAGCGTGGTCGATGACAGACTCGACCGCCTCAACACCTATCGAGGGATCCTCCATGTAGCTCGCTACACGGTTCGCCTGGTTCTTGAACATCTCAAGGACGTGCCGGGCATCGGTGCCGGAAGTAAAGGTAAAATTATTGGCGAAGAAGTCGTTGTGCCCGTACACGTGCGCGATCGTCAGCACCTGGAGCAGCAGCGAATTATCGCGCATCAGGTACGCCAGGCACGGGCTTGAGTTAATTACCATCTCGTACGGCAGCCCAGAGACGCCGTAGTCGTACATCGTTTTTTGGCGCTCGTAGGCTTTGCCGTACGACCAGTGCGAGTAGTGCGACGGCATGCCGGTGTACGCCATGTACCCGAGCATCTCGTTGTGGTCGCAGATCTCAAACTCTTGCGGGTAGCAGTTGAGCCGGTACCGGTCGACGAGCTCCTTAATCTTCTCGTCCCAGACAGCAAGCTCGTCGATGTTGAATGACATGGCTATTACGGCGCTGCTGACGCCGCTCCTTCGCTGTTCTGTGGACCAAACACCTTCCCGTGGGCTGAAACGCCGCTCGCCCTATCCTTCATCAGGAAGCTGCGGAATCCCTCCCACAGGTCCTCCTTCTTCTCGATCGTGATCATGTGGAAGTTGGGCGCCTTGATGGCGCTAAAGACCTCCAGCATGCTGCCGCTGTAGTAGGCGCTCCCCGAGGGCTTAATCTCGCCGTAGCCGAAAAGGTTACACACCTTGCACAGCTCTTCCGCAGCCTGCAGAGCGCGCTCGTTATCAGAGTAGAAGTTGTCGCCGTCGGAGCAGTGGAAGGCGTACACATTCCAAAGCGCTGGGTGGTAACGATCCTGTATGATGTCGAGCGCCTTCCGATATCCTGACGAGATGTACGTTCCGCCCGACTCGACCTTGTGGAAGAAGTCAGCTTCAGGAACCTCCTTCGCTTCGGTGTGATGCGCGATGAACACTACCTCGACGTTGTTGTACTTCTGGCGCACGAACTGGAATAGCAGGAAGTAGAAGCTGCGAGCCAGGTACTTCTTCACCGTTCCCATCGAGCCTGATGTGTCCATGATGCAGAATACGACCGCATTCGACGCCTCTTTTGTCGTCGGGGCTATGTGGAAGTAGCTCATGTCGTCTTTGTGGAACGGGAAGCGCTGCTCCTCGTCCTCCACGTCGATATCCCTGCTGCCTTGCACGGCGAGCTTGCGGCGGACGCGGTTGCGCGCAGTAGCGCGCTTGTCGAGCCGCGGGCGAATTCCTGCCTTGCGGTGCCCCTTGCGCTTGCGCGCATCCTCGGACATGACCTCTTTGATGGCCTTCTTCTCAAGCTCCGGCAGCTCAAGGTCGTCGAACATGATGGCGATGAGCTCTTCGAGGGTGATATCCGTCTCGAATGCATCGACGCCCGGCTGGTTTCCGCCCTGCCCTTGGCCTTGCCCCTGGCCGTCTCCCTGGCCCTGCTCGACCACGTCGCCCGGTTTCTGGTTTCCGTCGCCCTGCGCAACGCCCGGGGCATTGTCTCCGTAAATGAAGCGGTACTCCTTCACCGAGCGGATCGGCACCTTGATGATCTTGTCCCGATCACGCCCGATAATCGACTCTTCGGCAAGGATGTCGCCGATGTTGTCGCGAATCGAGTCCTTGATCTTCTGCCTGTGCCTTAGCCGGTCGCGCGCGCTCCTGTCGGAGCGTTGTGAGGTTGGGGTGTAGGGACGAAAGATCGTGGACATCAGCGTCGAGGCGCCTCCTGAGCCCTGTTAGTCTTTCCAGAGATTGTTCGCGGCGTACTTGAGGATGATGTCCACGCAGCTCGCCGGGTATCCGTTCCTAATGAGCTGTTCGACCATGCGGTTGTACTTCTTGTGCTGGTCGTCATCTCGGGTGCGAGCCTTGGTGATGATGCGCGAAACGTCACGCACGCTCGCCATGAGCTTCTTCTCAATCGCCTCTTTCAGCGGCTCGTAGCTCTCGTAGGTGACCTTCTCGCCACGGCGTCCGGCTGACCACAGGTACGCGATGACCTCCTGGCGGAAGCCGTCACAGGCGGTGCCGATGATCGCAATCTGCTCCTCAATCGACTTCATGAAGCCCTCGTCTGGCTCCATCGTCTCGCCGGTGCTGCGGTCCTTGAACTTCTTCTTGGTAACGTACGACTCGGCGTGGTCGAGGTAGTTCTGGAAGAGCGACTCTGCCTGCTCCTGGTAGGAGTAGACGAAGGCCTTCGTGATCTCCTTCTCAAGCACCTCGAGGTACTCCTTGTGGAGCGTGTCCTGGAGGAACTCAAGGTAGCGCTTCTTGACGTCATCGGCGAAGTCCGACTCTTTGACCATGTGCACGAGCGACTCGCGAACTGAGATCGGATGGATCGCATTCTGGTCGATGTTGTCAGAGAGCGCGTTATCGAGCGCCTTCATGATGAAGCGCGTCGAGATGCCGTTCATCCCCTCGCTCTTCGCCTCTTCACGCAGCTCGACTACGTCGATCTTCTTGGTCTTGCCCTTCTCAACGACCTCTTCGCCGTTGTAGAGCTTGAGCTTCGTCATCAGGTCGCACTTGTTGGTCGGCTCAAGGCGAGAGAGGATGGCGAACATCGAGGCGATCTCGATGGTGTGTGGCGCGATGTCAGCCGTGAACTGCGACTGACGGATGATCTTCTTGTAGATCTTCACCTCCTCCGAGAGCCGCAGGTTGTACGGCACCTTCACGGTGACGATGCGGTCGAGGATCGCCTCGTTGGTGTGGTCGCTCTTGAACTTCTTCCACTCTGCTTCGTTTGAGTGAGCCACGATGCAGGTGTCGACGTAGATCATGCCGTGCCGTCCTGGTGCCGGGATCGACTTCTCTTGGGTCGCAGTTATCATGGCGTGCAGGTACTCGGTCTCGTTCTTAAACACCTCGATAAACTCCACCATGCCGCGGTTGCCCACGTTGAGCGCGCCGGAGAGGTCGAGCACACGGGGGTCACCCTCAGAGTACAGGTCGAGTTTCGAGATATCCTCGCCGCCGATCAGCACGCTCGTGTCCTGGTTGTTCGGGTCTACTGGCGGAACGACACCGATACCGCGCTTGGCACGGATACTGAGGTCATACGTTCTGACTGGGAAGTCTTCCCACTTGCCCTGGTGCTCCTCCTTCAAGCGGTAGCGGCACACTGGGCATAGGTCGCCTTCGATTTCAACGCCGAGCATCTTGGAGAACTCCTTCCGCAGGTGGCGCGGAACGAGGTGCAGCGGCTCTTCAAACATCGGGCAGTTTTCAATCGCAAAGATCGGCGGGAGCTGCTCAAGTCCCTTCTTGAGCCGCTCAACGAGCGAGCTCTTTCCTGAGCCCACGGGCCCCACGAGGTAGAGCACCTGACGGCTCTCTTCTCCCTTGAGCGAAGCGGAGTGAAAGTAGCGGACGATCTGGTTGATGGTCTTCTCCATCCCGAAGAATTCGTCCGCGAAGAAATTGTAGACCTTGAGCTTCTCGCCCTTGAAGATGCGCTTCATGCTGGGGTCTTGCTCGAGGTCAACCTCGACCACCCCGCGGTCGATCATCATGTCGTACAGCCGCTTGTGCGAGAGCTTATGGAGCCCTGTGTTCTCGCGAATCTGCTCGAGGTACTCGAGCATGGTGCCCTTCCATGAGGACTTCTTGCGAGTCTCGCGATCTTCGTCGATCAGCCGCTGGAAATCGTTGTTGTTGTCGTTGCTCATGGAACCTTCTCCTCACTCAGGAGCGCCACTGCAACCGCCCGCTCCGGGCTGCTGCCATCGGCGCTTTTTTTACGGGCCGTTCACTGCCACCGGAGATCAACAACCTTACAGGCGCTCTCCGCTGCGAGACGCACCTCCCTGCCACAACGCGAGGGGTGCCTCGTTGCTAACTGCCTGTGGCACCGAAATTCGGGCCACACCGTCAACCGTGAGATGCCTTACTTCCAGGGTACGCGATGGAGGCTGAAGTCCACAATGTGAAACGCCTGCTAGATCACGACCTTTAGATGCAATGCTCCCCTAAATTCAGATGCCCGCTTGCCCTGAATTGATTGACCTAAGGGTCTATTTCGGCGGAAAGATTTTTTGTCTTTACGAATTGTGCCGAGCCCTAGTTTGCTGGAAACCACTACCCAGGGACTGCCGCCGCGGGTCTTTGCCCGCCCACCACTGCGGAAATGTGGGTGTTTTTGCCCTTTTTTACCTCACGGCATGGGCTCTACAGCGCTTTCAAAAGAGCCAAAGAAAAAAACGGGACGGTGTTCGATCGCTGCCCGGTCGCCCTAAATGAACGGGTGGCCCGAGAGGCAGCGATGCGCTGTACGGCTTGTGCCCCAGGCTGCCGTCAAAAGCGAGCTAACTCGCTGCGAAATCTTGAGGTTATCGACCCTCCAGTATACACTCCCGGCGTCCTGAAACCCGCACGGAGCACGTCATGACAAACTCGCCCGCTTGGAAGCGCACCGCTACTGCACAAGACGCGCAGGAGCACGGACTGAAGGCGGGCGAATTCGATGCGGTGACGAAGGCTCTGGGCCGTTCAATCAACATGGTTGAGCTCGGCATCTGCTCCGCGCTTTTTTCCGAACATTGTTCATACAAGAGCACGAAGGTGCACCTGCGCGGGCTGCCGACCACTGGGCCGCGCGTCATCATCGGGCCGGGCGAGAACGCCTGCGTGGTCGATATCGGCGACAACGAGGCAGTCGTCTTCAAAGTTGAGAGCCACAACCATCCGACTTTCATCGAGCCATTCCAGGGTGCAGCCACCGGCGTAGGCGGAATCTTGCGAGATGTATTCACGATGGGGGCTCGTCCGGTAGCGCTGCTCAACTCACTGCGCTTCGGAGACCCTGAGCTTCCCAAAAGCCGCTACCTCCTGCGGCGCGCCGTGAACGGGATCGGCTTCTACGGAAACTGCATGGGGATCCCCACCGTTGGCGGCGAGCTCTCTTTTAACTCATCCTTTAACGGCAACTGCCTGGTCAACGCCTTCGCCCTCGGCGTTGTAAAACAAGATGAGGTGTTCCTCGGCACTGCAGCGGGTGTCGGAAATATCGTGCTGTACGTGGGCTCAAAAACCGGTCGCGACGGCATTCACGGTGCGAGCATGTCCTCAGAGGAGTTTGGCGACGACTCGGATGCGAAGCGGCCGACTGTGCAAGTTGGCGACCCGTTCCAGGAGAAGCTGCTGCTGGAAGCCTGCCTGGAGGCCTTCAAGAGCGGCTGCGTGGTCGGTGTACAGGACATGGGAGCGGCAGGACTCACGTCCTCGTCGTTTGAGATGGCAGATCGCGGCGGCAACGGCGTGCGGATGCACCTAGACCGTGTGCCGCAGCGTGAGACCGGGATGAATCCCTACGAGATCATGCTCTCAGAGTCGCAGGAGCGGATGCTCTTTATCGTTACGGCAGGCCACGAAGAGAAGCTGATCAAGATCTTCAAGCGCTGGGAGCTCGATGCGGTGGCGATCGGCGAAGTGATTGAGGGCGGAAACGTGGAGATCCTCTGGCACGGGGAGCTGGTCTCCTCGATCCCAGCCCACCTGCTCACAAGCGCAGTTCCGCAATACGAGTGGCCAACGAAAGACCCTGCGCTCGATCCGGCAAATGCAAAGCTTCGTGCTCCGATCGCCCTCGCAGAGATCCCTGCCCCGAAAGACCTCGGCAGCACGTGGCTCTCGCTTCTCTCCCATCCAAACCTCTGCTCGCGCCACGCCGTGTACAACCAGTACGACAGTACGGTGCGTGCCGACACCGCGGTGCACCCAGGCAGCGATGCAGGTGTTGTGCGGCTAAAGTCTTCCCGTGCTCGCGAAAAAGGGATCGCCATATCGCTCGACTGCAACTCTCGCTTCTGCGCAATCGACGCTCCAAAGGGCGCTGCTCTTTCGCTCGCTGAATCGTGCAGGAACATCGCCGCAACCGGCGCAACTCCTCTTGGGATCTCAGACTGCCTCAACATGCCGAGCCCAGAGAACCCTGAGACGATGTGGCAGATCGCTGGCAGCATTCGCGGCCTCGGCGAAGCGGCTCGCCAGTTCGGGATTCCTGTCGTGAGCGGCAACGTTAGCCTCTACAACCAGACGCACGGCCAAGGCATCCAGCCAACGCCGCTCCTCGCGGTCGTCGGGCTGCTCGACGACGTGACGAAAGCTGTGCCTTCTCAGTTCCGCGCGCCTGGCGATGCCGTGCTGCTGCTCGGAGAGACGCGCGAGACGGAGCTGGGCGGCAGCGCGTACCTAGCCTTCCAGCTCGGCATCGAGCGCGGCGAGCTGCCAGCTCTGGATTACGAAGCGGAGAAGCGAGCCTGCGATTTCGTACGTAGCCTGATTGAGAAGAGGCTTATCAACTCTTGCCACGATCTTTCAGAAGGCGGACTCGGAGTTGCTCTGGCTGAGTGCTGCTTCCGTGACTACGAAGCTCCACTTGGAGTGACCCTCTCTCTAACGAAGAAGAACACGCGTCCGGACGCGGCGCTGTTTGCCGAAAGTGGCGCTCGGTTCATCATTAGCTTGCCTGCCAAGGGTGTAGCCGACGTCAAGGCAGCTGCAGCTGTTGCCGGTGTTCCGATCGGCGGGGAAGGCACCGTAGGTGGCGATGCGATCGCCGTAGACGGTGTCGCTTCAGTCCCCTCCCAGAAGGCTTTCAAAGCCTGGTTTAACGGCCTGGATCAGCTCTTTGAGGCGTAAGAATACGATGGATGCTCTCGACAAGTTTCACGACGAGTGTGGCCTGATGGCGGTCTGGAACCATCCAGAGGCGGCCAACCTGGCCTACCTCGGACTGTACGCCCAGCAGCACCGTGGGCAAGAGGGTGCCGGTGTGGTCTCGGTGCACAGAAACGGCGACGACGAACCGCACTTCTCGGTTCATAAGGGCTTGGGGCTCGTCGCAGACGTCTTCTCTGATTTCGACTTCGCACAGCTCCCCGGCTCCGTCGCAATCGGCCACGTGCGCTACACGACGGCGGGAGGAAACAAGCTGGCGAACGTTCAGCCCTTCGTCGCCGACATCTCGCTCGGGTACACGGCGGTCGCACACAACGGAAACCTGATTAACGCTGACGAGCTTCGCCATGAGCTCATCAGCCAGGGCTCCATCTTTGCGACGACCTCAGACACCGAGACGATCTTGCACCTCTTGGCGCGCGGCGACCGCAACCAGCCCCTTGTTGAGACCGTAGTCGGAGCGCTGCAGCGCCTTCAGGGCGCCTTTTCGCTCCTGCTCCTGTTTGAAGACAGGCTCATAGTTGTGCGAGATCGGCACGGTCTCCGCCCGCTTGCTATTGGGGAGCTGAACGGCGCCAAGGTCTTCGCGTCAGAGACCTGCGCTTTTGATCTCATCGGGGCGACCTACCTGCGCGATGTCGCTCCCGGCGAGCTGATAGAGATACGGCGCGACGGCACGATGCGCAGCTTCTTCCCCTTCGGATTCGCGCGCGAAGCGCCGTGCATCTTTGAGTTCGTGTACTTCGCCCGCCCGGACTCAAACGTATTCGGCAAGAACGTCTACCAGCTCCGGAAGAACATGGGTGCTGAGCTGGCACGAGAGAACAAGGTCACTGCCGATCTCGTCACCGCCGTGCCGGATTCGGGGACTGCGGCCGCTATCGGGTACGCAGAGGCCTCCGGGATCCCGTTTGAGATGGGGCTGGTCAGGAACCACTACGTTGGCCGCACATTCATCGAGCCGAAGCAGAGCATTCGTGACTTCGGGGTGAAGATTAAGCTCAACCCGAATCCTGAGCTTCTCAAGGGAAAATCGATTGTAGTCGTTGATGACTCGATCGTTCGAGGCACGACGAGCCGCAAGCTCGTGACGATGCTGCGCCAGGCTGGAGCCCGAGAGATCCACCTTCGCATTTCCTCCCCTCCTACAACCGATCCCTGCTACTACGGGATAGACACCCCCGATAAGTCGGAGCTGATCGCATCGAAACACTCGGTCGAGGAGATCGCGAGCTACATCGGGGTTGATTCTCTCGCCTACCTTTCGCTTGAAGGGCTCTACCGTGCAGTGGACTCCACACCCGGCAGGTTCTGCGACGCATGTTTTAGCGGCAAGTACCCAGCCGGAACGCCGCTGGCGATAACGCCAAAGCGCCAGCAGATGCTTTTTGAGGTTAAGAAGTAGCCCTGATCGGTACACATCATTCCTTAAAGCGACTCCAGTCTTAGTACTCCCTCGGGTTTCCTAACCCCGGCCCCACTGGTAATCTGTTGGGATGCAGCTCTGTAGAGAGAAAACTAGCGCACCGGAGGAAGATTGCCTCAAGCTTCCCAGCCGTCCGGCGGTCGGCATCGGCACGGCGCTGCTCAACGCGAAAGCGATGCTTGGCACTCAGGGCGAGCGTCAGGCGCTCGATCAGTTAATGCCGCGGATTCTGGCGTTTGCGAGCGATACGATCCAGCGCAAATTTCCGCAGCTCTCTCAGGCCGATCAGGACAACATAGTTCAGGAGAGCGCCCTTAAAGTGTGGCGCAAGCTCCCACAGGTTGACCCGCTGCGAAATCCGGCGAGTTGGCTGTGGGCTGTCACCTACTCAACAGCGATCACGTACCTCCGGGCTGAATCGGCACGCCGAGAGGTCTCTAACATATGGGATGTGCCAAAGCCGGGCTCCGACGAGCGGAGCCTGCACTCAGTCGCGTCCAATGAGCCGTGTCCCCTCTCGGTACTGCTCAAAAAAGAGGATCGTGCACGTGAGCGGGCTTTTAAGGATTCCGTCTTAATGGCACTCGGGCCGGCTGTCTCGGAAACGGTAGAACTTAGGCTCTTGGGGCTTAGGTACGTTGATATCGCAGCAGAGCAGCGACTTTCGCTCGCAACCGTAAAGCATCGTCTAAGGCTAGCCCGGAATCTATCTCGAGATCTTCGGACCGCGCGCGCAGCGAAAGAGCTATCGGCTTGAGCTAGTTCCCCCAGTGGCTGGCCTAACCCGGCCGTGGCATCACATGCATTCTCCGTGAGGCTACGGAGACCCAAGGCCTTTTCGTTGAGCACTATCGCTTATTCACACATCAACAAGGAGCACTCTCCGAAGCGATCTCCCTCCGCACCGAGCTACACCGCTTCAGCGTGGGGCATGGAGCCAGGCTAGAGAGGAGGGGTTTGACCGTTGCTGATTCGCGTTATCGCGGCTTTCTCTGCGGCGCTCCGAGGGTTCGCTTGAGAGGCGCAAGAATCTTTGAGAGCGAAAGACCTTTTGCTAATCCCCGCAAGCCCGATGTCGCGGCACACGCAATTGCTCCCCAGCTTTCACTGGGCATTCCGGGAACCGGCTCCTTCGTAAGTTGCGTCGGAAAGTATCCACGAAGGAGGAAGAATTCTCTTGCCCAGTCCAGGATCTTCGATTGAGAGAGTGGCATCCGCACGCCCAGCTCCTCACGAAGCGGCTGGAGTATCTTTGCCAAAGTCCGGCCCGGAGCTAATCCCCAGCGACCGTCCCGGCCTGCACTGTTTATCTGTTGCCACGACAGGTCAGGGAATCCCGGCACCTGCTCCGTGGAGTTCAGGGTTGGAAAGACCTTATCCTTTTCGTAGACGCTCCGCCCAGCGAGCCGGATTAGATCTTCTGTCAGGTGTATCCTGCCGATGACTGGGAACTCCGGACGCAAGGAGGCGAGGATCTGACCAAACGAGGCCCCTCCTTTCGGGAGGCCCCGATGACCATCACGACAAGCTTGGCTGATCGCTTTCCAAGAGGTGTCCGGAATGCCAGGCACCTCCCCCGATGAATTTTCAGAGGGCAGTTTCCCGTAGAGACCGTAGTATTCGCGAATGGCACTAACGATGCGCGGGTGCGAAAGCCGCGCCGGGTCTAGCAACGTGAGCTCGTCACGAAGCGGCTGCACGATGCTCGCCAGCGAATCGCCCGACGCAAGCCCCCTCCTGCCCTCGTAACCCGCCGAGTCAATCGACAGCCACGTTTCCTCCGGCAGCCCGGGAACCGGCTCAGGGCTTGTGCGTGTCGGCACCCGGCCATAGAGCTCTGTATACTTCTGACAGGCAGCAAAGACGGTCTGGCGCGAGAAAGTGATGCGCTCGAGGCCTAGCTCAACGCGCAGCGGCTTAAGCAAGCGCGAGAGGGATCGACCGGGATCCAATCCTCGGAAGCCATGCGTAAGCGCCCTGTCGATCGCGCTCCAGGACTCCCCCGGAAGACCGGGCACAGGCTCACTTGAATGTGCAGTTGGAAGCTTTCCATGTGCGTGGAAATGCTCCTTAGCCGCCGACAGAATGGCCTCATCCGAGAGGGGCTGCCTCCGGCACAACGGCGCCAGGCGCTGCGCTATCTCCTGGTTAATCTTCGCAGCAGAGAGAGCCTCGACCGCGGCGCTAACGAGGCTTCCCCCGCGCACCTCCTCGGGTCCACGATTGGGCGGTCTCTGACCGAGGCTCTGGTCTGCTGCTGGGCTCATCGGGTGATATCAGATAACAAAAAAGACATGCGAGGCACCAAGAAGCGATCAGGCTGCTCGCGCTTGGACGGCGGGTCACCTCGAAGCACTGTTACCCGCGCGAGAACTGCCTTCGCCAGCTTTTGATAACTCGACCTGTCCGTCATGGCTACGTGGAGGTTCTCGAAAGTAGCCGCTAGTGAGCACGGCCTACCCTTGAGTATACCCACGAACGGGGTTTTCTAGTCAAAAACACACCAAAAAAAAGGGCGCCCCTCTGGTTTCCCCCCTCTGGTACACCCTAGAAGCCACGCAGGCGAATAACACCCCCTATGATAGGTCGGTTTGGATGAAGAAGGTGCTCAAGAACGCTCTCAGGAGGAACATGGAGAGCGAAATTGCAAGGCTAGCGAAGGTAAGAACAGTGAGCAGCTTCACCTCTTTATGTTTGTAGTAGAAGTAGATAAACGCGAGGGTCGCCGGCCCAGGAAGCAAGAGGCAGAGCACTCCAAACCGCCAGTCCCTAAAAAGCGCAACGAGGGGGAAAATGAACATCACTGACAAGATGAACAGCATCCCGAATCCGGCCATAACGAGGGCACCGAACGAACCCTCCAGGTATTCAAGTACGTTCTCCATACGAGGGACCCTCCTTTAGCCAACAATTTCCCAAGCTAGTTAGGTGTCGGAACAAACGGCAGTGTGCTTTTCAAATGGGGGCATTTTTTCCTATGAGGAAGTAGCCTGGCTACAGGAAAAAAAGTTGCCTCCCTCCGGCATACACTAGAAGCCACGCCTGCTCGAAGCTACGGTGTACCAGGGGTCGCGAGTAGCGAGCCAGATGTCATCATCTGCTGTTGATGTAACTTGTTATGACGCACGTTCAATGAGCCTGCTTATCCTGGACCGGGCAAGCAATGGTTAAAATAGGCCTCATTAATGGCGTTCATCTTCTCCGCAGAGCAAAAGTTACGGGACTCAAAGCGATTCCCCTCGCAATTTTGTGCAATCTGTTGCATTCGCGCACTTTCAAGATTCAGCTCAATAGATACGTCGGCCGTAACATTTGTGCAGTCAAAGGTTGAAGGCGTTGGCTCCTCGGGAGGATTTTGATAGAAGGCATCGTCGAGTTCCGCTGGAATCCTGGATACCAGCGCAGAGTCTGGAGCAGCTCTATATCCCGTGTCCCGATATTCAATAGCTCCAGAGAATCGAAAGCTCTCTGATTCCCGTGAAAATTCCTCTTTAAAGGCACCCTCAGCGAATCTTAGGGACGACATTGAGTCGCCGCTATATCCTGACAGCGCGAATCCTTTGTTTTGCTCAGAGCCGCGCGTCGCGAAATGTCTGTTGGTGATTTTGCCCTCTTCGATTACCACCTCTGACTTAAAGGCATTCCCAGCCTCTCTCTGAACAAAGGAGGTCTCAGCGCTTCTGGGGGCTGATGTGTCAAAAACTATTCGACTACCATCTGCTCGCACCTTCCCTAGGACTGCGGATCTAAAGATTCCACTCCCACCTGTGCCAACCGATTCAATCTGATAGCTGTTATCGGAGCCGATAGAGATGGTCTGAGCCTCTTGTGGGGAGTTCCCACCTTCGCAAGCATAGAACTCGGCTCGATATTGGTATCCAGTGCTGAGATTCGATGCCGCTGATTTGACTCTAAAATAGATCGCAGTCTCGCCATCCTCCGACGGTAAAGAGATCTTAATGACTCGATCTCGCGCCTCAGGGGTGTCGAAAAGTCCGGTCCAGCCGCCACTGGGTAATGCCCCCCTTGAGACGCTTGCAACACTCCGATCAACGGCAGCAGCTCTTGGAAAGCCTTTCATATAGCAAAGAGTGGTCTCAGATTGCAGCACCGTTCCCATCGCCTCCCCAACATTTTGAGCTGCGCGGCAGGCTGCCATTCCGCCTGATTGACCATCGATAGAGGAGGCAAAGACCTGGCTACAATCTGATTCGGTTGGATTTCCATCAAGCAGCCTTTGAGTGACCCCCGGAACAAAATAGATCTCCGCTGCGTCTGCTGAGCCAAGCTCGCTGAGCGTTGGAGGCGTGCCGCTCACAGCTTGAGTTTTAAACGAGCTTGAGCCAGCGCCACCGCTTACTACTGCCGAAAGTGGAGCTAAATTACTTAGTTTAAGCTTGGTCGCTACGATAAGTGCTGAGCAGGTTGGACGTAGGCTCCTAAATTTTGCGCTGCTTCTTGGGAGCGCTATGAACTCCTTCCCTTTTTTGGTCGCTGGCACAAACTTTGACTGGGGATTTGGTGCGAGACAAAATCCGCCCGTTACTTTACGCACTAACGCTCTCGATGTCGCATCAGCAGCAAGCGGCAACAAGCAGATGATTGCACTGGCTGATAAGGCAATGATTCTTTGCTTTTGGCTCGCTACCATCGATTCTCTCCGAATAGGTTAGTCACCCACCTAAGAACTCCATCGCCTAACTGTTCAAAGCCTGGGATGAGAGTGCTATTTTTTTACTAAGGCTAGCCGGCTAAGCCCACCCTGTTTTGGTAGCGACTAATAACACCCCTTCAGCTTCGGAAAAATCGGTTAAAAGCTTTAGGGTTTAAACAGGGCAAAATCTTGATCCAATAGGGTGCGCTAACACCACTAATGATTTCGGAGAATTAGGAATATTTATTGCTACTTTTTGTTCCCCTGTACCGGGGGTACTACCACGTCTTTCCCCTGTGTTCCCCTGTACCGGGGGTACTACCACGTCTTTTCCCCTGTTTC
>CAZZJR010000020.1:23500-38905 GCA_964654585.1 uncultured Bdellovibrionales bacterium | reverse complement strand
TGCGGGGAGGAAGAATCAACACCGATGCAATCGACAACAGCGGAGGTGTCGACCTATCAGATCACGAGGTGAATCTGAAGCTACTCTTTGCCCCGCTGCTTGCCTCCAGCACCCTATCCGTTGAATCACGAAATGCCCTGCTCAGAGAGATAGCTAGCGATGTCGTGAACTCAGTCCTACAACAGAACCGAGACCAGTCGCTACTCCTCTCTGTTTCAGCAGCCCGCTCTGCAAAAGCCCTTGAGCAGTACCGGCATCTCCTGCGGGACATGAATCGGCTCGGTTTTTTGGACCGCGTGAGAGATTCGCTTCCAGACGAGCAAGCTCTCGATGACCGAGCAGAAACATCGACGGGTCTCACTCGCCCAGAGTTGGCTATCTGTAGCGCAGCCACTAAGATGTGGGTAAAGGAAGACCTACGAGCCTCGCGGCTCTGCTCCGACAAGGCACTCGAACCCTTCTTGCTCGGGTACTTCCCGCCCAAGGTGCAGGATACGTTCCGCGCAGCCATCCTTGAACATCCGCTCCGAAATGACATTATCGCAAGCTGCGTGATTAACGAGCTCCTTCCGGTAGTTGGTATCCCATTTGTCCATAATCTCTCTTCAAGCCGAGGCACGCCGGTCCCTGCGACTATGAAGTGCATCCTTGCTGCTGACATTATCCTGGGCTCTAAGCCCCTTCGCGAGCGGCTGCGCAGCTTGGACACCCCATCTTCCTGCACAGCGTTTACTGAGCTCTGGCAAGAGCTGGGTGCGGCGCTGCGAGATGCCAGCGGCTGGCTCTTGCACACCCACGGTGCGCAAATGTCCCTGCTGGAGATGGCGGACCTCTACGCACCAACATTCAAAACGCTCGCTGAAAACGCTGAGCTGGTTTTCGCGGGACAGGAGTTTGCTCGCTTCGAGCGGCGCCGAGACCGCTACAAGAGCCTCGGAGTAGCAGCACAAGATGCCTTGCGGCTGAGCTTGCTCAGGCGAGTGCTGCCCGTACTAGAGGTGCTCTGGTCATCTCGTGAGTTCGGCAAAGACGTCACTGTCGTGGCGGCGGTTTATTCGCGGCTGCTTGAGGAACTCGGGGTGAATACACTCTTCAAGTACGAGCAGACGCTGGAGTCGGCAAACAAGTGGGAAACCGAGTTGGTCACCGGCTCCTACCAGGAGATCCGGCGAAACCTCTCCCTCCTTACGGGCAAGGTGCTCAGCAAAGGGGCGGTGAATGCCGAAGAAGTCGCCGCAATCCTTAAGGCTTCGCCGGGCTTGGACTCAATCCGCTCAACGATGGCTGATGTTGAGGAAGCAACCCGCAATAAGCGACCTTTCCAGGTAGCCGTGCTCCCAGTCATCTCCCGGCAGTTGAGGCTACTGTCTACCTGACCGCCCGCTGCGGAAGGCGTCGCGATGCGGACCTGCGTAGCCCCCCGCAGCTCTGCGGTCGTCACCGGCCTACGGAGTACGGGGCCTTAGGCTAACTCACGTTGCTTTTGGGCTTCCCGCTCCGCTAGGATGCGACCACCCGAGGGGTCGGTCGGCAACGGCATCGAGAGTAGCCGCAAGCCCCCAGGTATTGCTCGGGCGCAGGCCGTTATGCAGGACGACTCATTCTCCCACAAAGCTCTCGCCGGTCGGCTGTCAGGTGCCGCAGCGGCGTCCGCTGCGCCGAAGGACAACAGCAAGCTGGTAGCATTCTACCTACCGCAGTTTCACCGTATCTCAGAGAACTCCGAGTGGTGGGGGCCAGGCTTCACCGAGTGGACCAACGTCGCCAAGGCCAAGCCCAACTTCGAGGGGCATCACCAGCCGCACATTCCGCGAGAGCTTGGATTCTACGACCTCAGCTCCACCGAGGTGCTGCGGGAGCAGGTCGAGCTAGCCCGCTTGGCCGGCCTGAGCGGCTTCTGCTTCTACCACTACTGGTTCAGCGGCCGACGGATCCTTGAGACTCCAGTCAACAACTTCTTGGCTTCCGACATATCCTTCCCGTTCTGTGTCTGCTGGGCCAACGAAAACTGGACTCGAACGTGGCAAGGTGACGAAAAGAGCGTGCTGCTTGAGCAGCGCTACGAGGAGAACGACGAAGAGCGACTTATTCAGTCGCTCGCTCCGCTCTTCCGAGATGCGCGCTACATTAAGGTCAGCGAGAAGCCGCTCTTCGTTGTCTACCGCATCAAGGAGCTGCCGAACCCGAAGGCCTCCATGCAGAAGTGGCGCGATGCCGCCTCGCGGCTGGGGTTCCCTGGGCTTCACATCGCAGTCGTTGACTTCTACGACATCGCAGACCCTCGAGAAGTAGGCGCCGATGCGCTCATCGAGTTTCCGCCTCACAAATTTAATGGCGCAGAAAACTCGCCGGCCCAGCCACCAGCCGTGACCAACCCGAACTTTCAGGGGAGGTTCGTCGATTATCGCAGTGTAATTGCCCAGAGCGCCGCGCGTGAGGCGCCGCAGTACACCCTCTACCGCGGTGCCATGCCAGGCTGGGACAACACAGCGCGCAGGCAAGACACGCCGCTCACAGTCCTCAACAGCTCGCCAGCGCTTTTCGGCGCCTGGCTTCGGTACCTGAGAGCGTGGACGGCGGTCACTCGCCCAGGCTGCCAGGACCCTTTCGTGTTCATCAACGCCTGGAATGAATGGGGCGAGGGGTGCCACCTTGAGCCTGATCTGCGCGACGGGCTCGGATGTATTGAGGAGTGCGGCAGGTCGGAATGGGTGGCGGCGCTGGATCCTGTTGCAACTATCGACGAAGCGAGAGCCCGCCTTGATCGCGAAGTGGCAGTCGCTTGCAGTTCAAGCGCAATAGAGCCGGCGGAGAGCGTGCTTCGCTACCGTGGGCGCAGCCCGCTCGTTCATGCGATATCCCGGCTGCTCCGGCCCTTCACCTTCATTCATCGCCCAGCTCGCTCGGTGTACCAGCGACTGCGCGCGGCGAGGGGGTAGCTGTGCTGGAGCGCGTCGCTGCCGTGCTGGCTCACTACGACCCCGACGGCGGGGTCGATCCAACGTTCGAGGACACCGTTGCCGGGTTTCTGGCCGTAGCTAGCCACGTAGTGGTGGTATCCACCAGCAGCTCTGAGCCGAGCGAGGCGCTGCGCGATCCGAGAGTCTCCTGGATCCACAGGCCGAACATCGGCTACGACTTCTACAGCTACCGAGTGGGCTTCGAGGCCCTGCGCGATGTGAGAGAATTTCACGGTATCTTCTTCGCAAACTCAAGCTTTGTAGTCTGCTCGCAAGAGCACTTCGTCAGCACGCTTACATCCATGCAGCAGCTTGGACGTAGCGGCGCTCTGGTCGGGGCTACCGAGTCGCAGCATAAGCAGCATCACGTTCAGTCCTACCTCTTCTTCGTGCCGCAGCAGGTAGCCAACGCCGAGTGGTTTCCGCAGTGGATGAGCGCTGTCCAACCGAAAGATTCTAAGGCGGAAGTTATTAGCAGCTACGAGTTTGGGCTTTCAGCTGAGGCGAATCGGCGGAATATCCCGTTGCGCGCTGCTTTCCTGACCACTAAAGCCGAGAGGAGCGTAATGTGGAGAAGCTCCGTCCGCGCCAAGCTGCACATAGGCGGGCTTCTGCGGGCGCTTGCACACGTTATGTCGCTGCGCTGCTTCGCGGCTAATCCGGCTCACTTTGCAGCACAGCCCCTCGCTTCTCGGCACGGCATCGCCAAGCTTGAGCTCCTGAGAGACAATCCGCACAGACTTGACCTCACGTGGCTTCCAGCTAGCTGCTCTAAAGACAGCCTCGGAAGAATTCAGTCATTTATCGGTCGAACTGCTCAAGCAGCCAAGCCTACGGCGCTTCCGCCGCTGCCATCAGTGAGAATCGTTCCGATGCCGAACAGTTCTAATCTCAAAGCTGACCTCGCCGTCGTAGTGCATGCGTACTACGTAGACCCGCTCCCTGAGCTTCGCAAACACCTGCTTCACTTCACCGAGCCTTTTGACCTCTTCGTCACAACGCCACACGAAGGCGACGTGCCTCACATCCTTGAGCAGCTTCAGGGCTGCGCAGCAAGCTTGACGATCGTCATCTGTGAGAACCGAGGACGGGATATCGGCCCGTTCGTTTCTCTGCTCCGCACCGGCCGCCTCGACAGCTACAAAGGGGTCCTAAAGCTTCACCTCAAGAAGAGTTTCTACAGCAAAGAGGGTGACGCTTGGCGACAGTCGCTGCTCCGAGAGCTGTGCGGGAATGCTGCTGCCATCAAGCGTTGCGCGCAGCTCTTGCGCCGGGGAGACGTCGGGCTAATCGGCCCACAGCAGTATTTTCTGACTGACGAACGGTTCTGGGGGGCGAACCTCGCCCAGACCCATGCAATCCTCGTGGCCGCAGGGGCTGCTCCTGAAGACCGCGCACCCCAATTAGCCTTCTTCGCCGGCTCGATGTTTTGGTTCAGTCCGGCGGCCTTGCGAGCGTTGGGTACCCTGCCAGAGTCAACGCTTGCCTTCCCGGCGGAAAGCGGGCTGCAGGACGGAACTACTGCTCACGCGCTAGAACGTGCCTTCGCTGCGCTGGCCCGTGCGCAGGGCCTGCGCGTGACCAGTCGTGAGCTTGGTGGAGCTGATATTCACTCAGCCGACTGCTCGAGGAATTCTGTGCCTGTGCTGTAGCCTGTGGCACCCCCAGGCTTGGACTGCAAAGCAGCCTCAGGCCCGAGGAGCACCAACGTCCTAGCGGGCGAGGATACTCGCAACGAACTTCAGGACCTCAGTAGCGCTGTCGTCGTTGTAGCCGAAGCGCTTGATCAGGCGATCCTTGAGGGTGTCGAAACGCTGCTGCTGCTCGTCGTCTTGCACCACCGACACGAACTGCTTTATCTGGATCGTGTCCTTGGTGTCTTCGAAGAGCTTCTTCTCAAGAGCCTCCTTAAGCCGCTCGTTGTCGAGCGGATTGAACTTCTTGCCGCTCGCCGCCATCGCGCCGATGGTTTGAAGGATCTCACGACGGAAGTCGTCTTTCGCCGACGAAGCTATTCCGATCTTCTCCTCAAGCGAGCGCATGAACCTCTCGTCCGGCTCCTCAAGGGTCTGCGTCAGCGGGTTCTTCACCTTCTGCTTGCGCTGGTAGGCAGAGATATTCTCTACGTACTTCTGGCCCATCGTCTCAAGAGCCTTCACGTCTCCGGCGATTGCGAGCTGAACCTCCTTCTTGACGATCTCTTTGTACTCCTGCTCGACCTTGTCGAGGATTGCGCTCAGCCGCGCCTTCTCCTCATCCGAGGTGATGTGCGGATTCTCTGGGAGCCTCTCACGAAGCACGTTGAGCAGCATGAACGGGCTCAGGAACTTCCGGGCCTCCTCAGTGTCCTTCACGAGGCATGCGCCGAGTGAGTCCTGAATAAAGCGCGGCGAGATCCCTCGGTGCCCTTCGCGTGGCGCGTCGTCCTGAAGCTCGCGCACCGTCTGCTCGGTGTAGCCAGCAACAGCCTCACCGTTGTAGAGCCGCATCTTCTGCAGCAGCGTCATTCCGCCCTTCTTCGGCTCGTCGAGACGCGAGCAGACAGCAAACATGGCAGCCACTTCGACCGTGTGCGGCGCGATGTGTCGGCCAACCTTCTCGCTTGTGAAGTCCTTCTCGTAGATCCGCTTCTCATCCGAGAGCGTAAGCACGTACGGGACATCAATCTTGAGCGAGCGATCGCGAAGGGCTTCCTGGAAGCGGTCCTGCTGAAGCTTCTCGTACTCAGCTTCGTTTGTGTGGCCGAGCAGCACCAAATCAATCTCCGTCTGGGGGAACTTCTTCGGCTTAATCACACGCTCTTGCGTGGCAGTAAGCAGCTCGTAGAGGAACTCGCGCTCCAGCTTGAGAACCTCGATGAACTCGGCCATGCCTCGGTTCGCCTTGCAGAGCTCGCCATCGAAGCTAAACGCCCGAGGGTCGGAGTCAACGCCGTACTTGGCCAGCTTTCGGTAATTGATGTCACCGGTCAGCTCCGTTGAGTCTTGGCTCTTCGGGTCTTTCGGCTGGAACGTGGTGATTCCCGTCCGCTCCTCCTCCGAGATGACCACTCGCTTGACGATGACGTGGTCGAGCGCCTTGTCGTAGTCACCGTTGTAGGCCTTGAGCAGCTCCGAGAGCTGGTAACGGCTCACGGGATCGAGACCGCCATTTATCTGGACCTTCTGGCTGTCGCCAGCCCTCCGGGCATTAAGCACCCCGAGGAATTCCGAACGCAGGTGCTGCGGGATGATGCTGAGCGGCTCGACGTTCATCGGGGACCACTCCACCTCGCCCTGAAGCGCTCGCGCGACGTTTGACCGGCTCTCTGCCGCATCCTGGCTTCTGACCGGCTCCTTCGAGAACCCAAAGGTGTAGATGCCGCCTTCAGCCGTGTGCGAGTACGCCTCAATACCGCGCTTCAGAAGCCTGGCTACGGTGCTCTTTGACGAGCCAACCGGCCCGAGCATGAGGAAGAGCCGCTTCTGCATGCCGAAGCCCTTGGCTGCCGACTCGAAGAACTGCACGAGCTTCATCAGCTTGTCGTCAATTCCGTAGACCGCGTCTTGCCCGCCGCCGAGCGGATCGTCAAAAAACTTAAAGCGCGTGTACTCCCTGCCGCCACGAACGTACTTCTCTGAGCCGTACGACATGATCATCGTGTGCACACGTTGGAACGCGTTCGCTGTCACCGTCGGATTCGTCGCAGCAATTCGCAGGTAATCATCGAATGTGCCGATCCAATGCAGGTCCCGGTACTGCTTCTGCAGATCGCCGCGACGGAATAGTGCCCGCACTTCCGCGGGCTCACTTCCGAAGCTTGTCCGATTGATATCAGTATTTGCTGCTGCCGACAGGTTTTGTTCTCTGTTCATCACTACCTCTTTCATCGTTTCCAAAATTCGTTAGCGCCCGGTGCCGAGAAGCTCCTTAATGCCTGGGATAATGTCAGCTCGGTTGTCCATCTGAGTGAGAACAACCTCTTCCTTCTCTCCGAACTCAGAGTCGAGGTACCGGATAAATCCGCCGTCGCCCGAGTGGCGACCGACCTCGACGTACCCGAACAGGTTAATGTTTGGCAGGATATCCCTGCGCAGGAGGTCTCCTGCTCGCGTGTTGTCCTCTCGAGAGCTGTTGTCGCCGTCCGAGAAGTGAAACACGTAGATGTTCCACTGGTCTGGGGGAAAGCGGCTCGCCATCTGCTCTTTGGCGAGCTGATACGCGGAAGAAATAGCCGTGCCGCCTGATTCCTTTGTGGTGAAGAACGTCTCTCGGTCCACCACTTTCGCATTGACGTCGTGAATGATGTAGCACTTCTCCGCGCCGTGGTACTGCCGGTCAATCCACGCGTCAGCCCAAAAAGCCGTGTTTCGAGCTAGCGACTTTTCAAGGTCTCCCATCGAGCCAGACACGTCGATGATGTAGAAGATAACGGCATTGGTCTTGGGCTTCGGTTTGAGCCGTGGGCTTCGATACCGGAAGTCCTCCTTAATGGGGACAATCACTGGGTCTTCCTCGTCGTATGTTCCCTCCGCAATAGAGCGTCGTAGCGCTTCCCGGAAGGTTCGCTTGTGGTCGCGGAGGGATGGCGGACCCTGTCGCGAGATCCCCTCGTAGCGCGGCACCGCTTGTTCTAGCCCAGATGTAAGCCGGGGCTTGATTCGTGGAAGCTCAAGCTCGTCGCCAAGGAGGTCCGCGAGCTCCTCAATGTGAAAATTCTCCTCACGGATGTGCTGTCCTGCCTCTGTCCCGCCTCTCCTGCCCGTGCCGTCGCCCTGGTCGCCGTCCCCTTCACCCACGCCCTGATCCTCGCCGCCGAACGTGAAGCGGGGTATGGCGATCTCCTTGACAGGAACCGAGATAACATCCTTGCCGTGCTGCGCGATGATTGCATCGCTCGTGATATACTCCTTGAGGTCTTCTCGAACTTTTCCTTTCAGGATGTCACGGAAACGCCGGACGTCCGGCTCAATTCCGAAAGAAGCCGTGTCGAGCGCATTGAAGTGCTGCTGCATTTGAGAGAGGCTCTCGTTCTCTTTCGGTCCCTGCACCATAGCGCTTAGTCCTCAAGCTTGAAGTATGGCTCAAAGTCTTTCGGCACCTGGTGAATACCGAAGTTGCCATTCTCAAAAGTCATCTTGAGCATGTTTCCATTTTCGTGGCGGCTCAGCACGTGCACCGGCCGAGTCCACAGCATGAAGAGGTTTTTGCACGTCGTCTTGGCGTAACCAAGATCGAGCGTTCGCCCGTCGAAACTGTGCACGATCACGAGCTCTCCCCGATTTGCGTGGTTTGCGTTGACAATAGAGAGTCTTGGCCGCCCGAGATTGGTGAGCGAGTGGACCAGCAGGGAGCGGACTTTCCGAAAGTCCTCAGTCGTCACTTCGAACTGGCCCTCGCCCACCTCTCTGTTCGCGTGCAGCTTGTTCTCAGCGCAGAAGTCTGGGGTAAGGTAACGATCGATGAACGTAAGGTCGTTGTGGGCTAGAATCGCGTTTATAATCTCGTCTTGGCCTCTGCCGGTCTTCATATCCCAGTTTCGGCGCTGCTCCATATCGCGACAGCTCTCCCACTCCGGGCCAAACTTACCTTTATCCCATCGCTCTTCAATGTCACGGAATAGCCTGACACCAAGCCGGTACGGGTTGATGCGGTTGCCACCTGGAGCCAAAACCGAAGCGTTGAACTCGCAGTAGTCAACTGTCTCAGAGGGGTAGAGAGGCAGCAGGTGGTCAGTCATGAGCTTTGAGTGCCAGTAGCTAGCCCAGCCCTCATTCATGATCTTCGTCATCCCCTGCGGCGCGAAGTAATAGGCCTCATCGCGCACCATCGACAGAACATCTCGCTGCCAAAGCTCAAGCGGCGCATGTTTCATGAGGAACAACAAGATGTCCTGCTCCGGCTCCGGGGGAACAGTCTTGGCGCGCTTCTCTCTCTCTTTTTGCTCGCGCTCAACCTGTGCCTTGAGCACATCAGGAGGGTTGACGTACCGCTCTAGGTACTCAGGAACTGCGAACCGCACGGGCTTAATCGGCTCTGGTGTGCGAAGCTCTAAGCCAGCCGTGGGAGCCAGATTGTCCCGGCTACGCTGGAGCGCCACAGAGTGGATGTCGATGAGATTATCGAGCGATAACGCCGTGTCTAGGAATTTCTCGACGGCATCCGGGCCGTAATCCTCTTGGTAGCGCTTGATGCGATCAGCATGCTCACCCATCTTTCCGAGCATTTTTCGGTTCGTTTCGCCGAAGTATGGGTTGTGCTTGAAGAAGATGTTGTGAAAGTAGACGTGCGCCATGACAGTGCGGGTTTCTTGCACCGAGTTCGAGTCGAGAAGGTATGCAACACACGGATTCGTGTTGAGCACCAACTCGTACGTTCGTGCCAGGCCGTAGGTGTCGTGCACCTGTTGACTCGCAAATTTTTGCCCAAAGCTCCAGTGCTCGTAGCGCTTCGGAAAGCCGTCGCGAGCAAGGATCACCTGCAGCTGCTTCCACGTCACAACGACGAATTCCTGCGGGAAGAAGTCAAGTGGGCACGCTTTTTTTACCGCTTCTTCAATCTCTCCCTTCCACTGCGCGATCAGCCGCTCCTGTGCAGCCCGAGAGCCGGAAAATTCCTTCACCGTCAGCTTGTGTCGAGTCAGGCTCTCCGTGTCGAGAGACGGGACGTCGCCTTGTCGAGATGTATTTGGCTGAAAACTGCTCATGTCGCCGTACTGCCTACTTCTTAACCGCCCACTCAAGGTGCTTGCGGATGGTCTCCCACCGCTCCTCTCGCGGGTACTTCAATGTTTCCTCGAGCGCTCGGATCGTTTTCATCCAGCGCTGTGCTCGTCGGCGCTCATCCTCTTTTCCGTCGAGGTCCCTGTGGTACTGCAACGGGTCATCAGCATACTCTCGCGCGAGCTGCTCGAACTCCTTGAGCGGCTTTTCGAGCGATTCCTTCTGAACCTTGCGCATACCTACCACCAGCTCGCCAAAGATCTGCTCGTAGTTGTTTCCGGCACTCTCCGTCGGATGCTCGGCTTGCCAGTTGCCTATCTGTTCAAAGAGGTGCCTACGGAAGGCTAGCCGCTTTTGCGGCGAAGAGAGGTCTTCATTCTTCACCACCCGATCCTCGAAGTCTTCCAGCAGCTTGTCGTTGTGTCCACGCTCGCGCTCGGTGACGCGATGCTGCGGCTCCACTTCGTGCGGAGGCTGCCCTATCGAGACCCGCGCGTGCGCCAGGTAGCGCCGCAACGAGAGTGTGCTCTGCTCCTCACTCGCGATGCCCATCGCCGTGTAGAAATCCTCCTGCACCATGCGCTTTGCGTACGCCTCCACCTCGGAGATAATCACCTCAGGTGACGGTATCGGGAACTGCTTCTCGACAGCCTCGACGATGGACCGGATCGATTGCTGCTGCTCAGCGTCGCTCATTACCTTGCCCTGGCGCAGTGCTTCCTGCTTCTTTTCTTCAAGGCGGCCCTGGACGGTGCGGTGCTTCGCTTCCGCAATCCGGTCATAGTAGGGGAACTTTCCTTCCTGTTGCTTCAGGACCTCCAGCACCTCCAACACCGTGATGGGCTCCCCGGGCCTGAACACCGCCACCTGACGCAGCAGGTCCTGCGCGTTCGCCGTCGAGATTCCGAAGCCGCCGTCGTACAATGACGTCAGTCGCATTTCACCAAGTGCTGACGTGTACTCGGCTGCGATCTTGGGCAGGAACTTCTGCATCACGCTAAGCTCGTCTTGAGACCAGCGCTGCTTCTCGTCAGCCTTGAGCATGTTGATGTCGCACTTGATGCCGGGCCTCGGTTCTTGAAGGAAGAGCGCCTTCTCGACGACGCTCATCCGGCCAAGGATCTTTGGCAGCTGCTCGTGCACGAGCTTGTACCGGGTGGCCTCAGGCTTAATGAGCCGAGTTGATGTTGCGAAGAGCGCGATAGTCTTGAGAACGTGCGGACAGATGAAGCGATCAGCGCCGACGATTGTCCGGAAGAACGGCTTGTGCGCCGCTGCCTCTGATAGGTAGCGCGTCACGTGCGGCACGTTTATGAACTGCATGCGCCGACGCAGAGAATCCCAGCCCTGCGCCGACGTCTTCATCGCGACCAGCTCATCGTTCGCGTCCGCTCGCAGCAGGACGTTAACTTTCTCAGTCTTGCACGATGCCGCCTGGCGTAGCGAAAGGATCTGCGTGTGCCCCGACTCAATCTCGTTCAGCAGATGGTTGAGGCCAGAGATGTCATCTTTCCCGCGGTCCATAGGGTCCGGGCGAAAGATGTCGGAAAAGTGAAGGTGCCCGCGATTCGCTCGCAGCATGAAGCTCGTCGGCATGTGCAGGTCGCGCTCGGCAGCCCTTATTTCTCCGGGAGGGGGCGCGTAGGAACTGTAAAAAGGCTCGATATCCGCGTTTCGATTCGCACTGCCCCAAATCGAGCATAGCCCCCTGCCCTGGCGGCGCGAGAGTGTGTACCTTTCCACTCGCACATGGCGATTGAGCACCTCCTCAAGTACTTTCTCATCCGAGACAGGCTGGTTGTTGCCGCGCTCTCGCAGGTCATCACGGTAAAAGGCGAGAAGCGTTTCTAGGATCGCCTCCGAGAATGTGTCGAGCTCGCCCCGAAGCAGGTAATCCCGGTTGAGATCAGGCGGCAAGCGCCCGCTCTTCTCGAGTGCAAAGAGCAGCTTCTCTCGCGGCCCCTGTCCGTCGCATGAGGTTGAAAGCAGAAACAGTGGGTCCGTATTTCCTATCGGACGGTAAATGAGGCGGCTGCCTTGCGTTGTTGCTTCTTCCGAAATTTCGACATCCCTCCCCCGAGCCGCGGCAAACCCGAACGGCTTTGTCACGGCGTCTTCAGAGAAAACCCACGCCAGTCGGTAGAGAGCCCCTCGAGGATCGAACTCCGAAAAGTGCTCCAGCATCGCATCGAGCGTATCGTTGAGCCTTGTCTTCCCCGAGCCAGGGGGGCCATGAAAGATGAACATTCGGTTGGCGTACTCGCGGCGACCGAAGAGCTTCATCTGCTGATGGAAATCGTTGAGAGCGATCTCTTGGCCCTCAAGGTTCTTCTTGTCGAGCACCATCGCAGACTCCCACGGCCACTTGCGGAGACTGAAGTCGAGGATCTCCTGTCCAAGCACGATCCGCTTCTCGCACCCGAACGACTCCATCGCATCAGCAGTGTACTGGAAGGTGTTCCTGATCATGTAGCGAGGGTTGCGAAGCACCTCTTTCAGGAACGATTTGAAGGAGAGCTCCTGAGAAACTATCGAATGGCGCTGCACCTCCGATGACTTGAAAGCGGCGAGGAGCTGCGCCGACTGCTCGCCGAGGAAGGCCTCCGCAAGGTCATCTCTTCGCGCGGGGGTCGACCCGACCGCGCTTGATGCACGAGGAGCGTCGCTGCGGTGAGTCTGAGCAGCATCCGCCTCTCTCGGTACCGAGGCCCCCTGCGCTCGCGCGTCACTTCCTTGCCCGCCGATATTGATCCCTTCGATGCTCATCAATTAACGCTCACGCGGATTCGCGTCTGGCGCTGAAACACGCGTTGGCCAAACTTACGAGATCCTGTTCTAGCTCACTCGCCCTTGTCCTCTGCAGAAGCAGGCACAAGGCAGCGACCGATCAGGATACTTAGCACTAAGCCATCGTTCTATGAAACGTAATTTCTGCGCTGCACCGCGCAACTGATGTTCTATTGAAACAAACATCGCTACGCCTGTGGATAAACCAGGCATGCCACGGTTCTCGCTGCTAATTTCGATTTGTGCGCACAAGCTCCGCCTACACTAATGAACATGGGCTGGTGGGTACTGCGCAAACTGATTACCGAGAAGAGGGCGCGAGTCAGAGGGACCCGACGGCAGAGGCAGCGGCAACGAGCGTTAAAAAGAGTCTGGATAGGCGCGAAACGAAAAACGAGGTCGAGACCTGCTCCCTTCAGTCTCACATTACAAATTCCGGCCCGGCATCCACCTTGTCGAGGATCTCCCTCAACTCAAGCGCGGGTTCGTGCTTTGGCTCGACTACTAATATCTTCTCGACCTGCATGCGAGCCTCATTGACCCGGCCCTGCGCGTAGAGAAGGCCTGCAAACGAGTAAATCATGTCGAGGTTTGCTGGGTATCTCCTGAGGTACGATGTGATGAGCCTCTCCATCTCAGCGTAGCGTTTCAGTGGGTAGCCAAGCTGCAGTACACCGAGCAGTGCGCGGTGGTTCTCTGGGTTGAGAGTGGCAGCTTGCGTAAAGAGTGCGAACGCCTCCTCTGGCTGGTCCTGCACCATGCGGCACAAACCAAGCCCAGCAAGCGCCACGTCGTAGCTCGCGTTGTAGTCGAGTGATGTCTCGAAGAATGCCTGCGCCGTAGCCCAATCCTGTGACTCAGCCGCGAGCGCCCCCTTGCCACACAGTGCTCGGGCGAGGTGCGGATTCTGATCGAGCAGGAGATCGTACGTCGCTGAGGCCTCCGCCAGGTTGCCATCGAGAACATAAAATTCAGCGCGCAAGCACCCGAGCAACTCTCGCTGCTCCGCGCTGCTGCCTGCTCCTGTCGGAATTCCCGCTAGGATCTCCTTCGCTTCCGTAACCTTGCCGGCGCGCTTGAGCGACTCAAGATCTGCGATGATTGCCGAGATATCCGCGCCTGTCGGCTTCGCTGTAGCACTGGGCTTCGTGTCCGGAGCCACGTCAACTGCCGTCGGGGAGGTGCTCCCAACGGTCCAAGCCTGGATGCGTTGCGAGAGCTCTTCCAGCCCCTCAGGAGAGAGGAGCGGCGCAGCTTGCTTCGGGTCCTGCTCTCTCTGGGCTTGTGAAGCCTGCTGTGCAGCGAGTTCGGCCTGTACCCTGACCCGCAGCTCCTGTCCGCCCTCATGCTGGGGCTTCTCTGCGAGCACCCGAGACACTTCGCTCTCACATGCCGCTAGCTGCCCACTCTTGTAGAGGCAACCGGCTAAGCAGAATCGAATCTCTGTGTCGCTCGGCACAGCTGAGAGGTAGCGACGGATGGCGGTCTCCGCACGATCGTAGCGATCGAGCCGGTACGCGCACTCAATCATCTGGTAGAGCGCAACGAGTGTGTCAGGCGCGATGTCGAGTGCCTTCTCCAGGAACGGCAGTGCCGCCTCCGGCTTGCCCGACATAGTTTCGCACATCCCTCTTCCGGCAAGCGTCTTCGGATCAGCTGGCGAGAGCCTGAGCGCTTTTTCGAATAACTCCCGAGCCTCCCCTGCCCGAGACTGGGCAAGCAATACGGCCGCGAGCGACTTGGCTGCCCGCGCCGAGCCTGAGTCGATTGAATCAGCCCTTCGCAGCAACTCCTCAGCACGGCCAAAATCCAGCGCCTTCGCCGCCGCCTCCCCCTGTTCAAGGCAATCTTCGAATTCCATGGCATTGAAGCTCATGTCATAAGCGCCGGCCGGCACAGCACTGGCGCTCGCTTCGTGAGCGTCCGGAGCAAAAATCGGCTGCTCAGCCGAATCCTGAATTCTGCGGGCAACGACCGCCCGGTACACTCGCACCGTCTCTTTAACCGACCTCTCCCACGTATACGCCCTCGCCGTTTCGACCAGCTTCGGTCGTGCCGGACTGTGGTAGGCCGCTGTAACCGCCGAAAAGATTGAATCCTCGTCCGCGGGGGAGCAGAAGAACGCTACGTCACCCATGTAATCAGCAGATGTTCCAGTCCGGGTAATCACGATGTTCTTTCCGAACGAGGCAGCCTCAAGCGACACCAGTCCCGGAAGCTCGTACCAGCTCGGAAGAACGTGAATCCTGCACGCGGCGTACGCTGCCGCCAGCATCTCTGGCGAAAGACGATCCAGGACGAGTGTCTTTCCGCGGCGCTTAAACGAGCGGACACAGTGCTCGTACTCCGGCTGGTACGAGAACCCTCCTGCAGCGAGAACCACTGGCAGCTCGCTATCCTCTAGAGCCTTAAGCAGCATGAGCTGGTTCTTTCGTGACTCGAGCCTTCCAACGCACAGCACAAAATCGCGCACACCGAATGTTTGCTCAAACAGGGCAGCGTCTCCGGCGGCACCTGTCTCGTGGCCGACGGGCACCTCGACGACGTTGACGCTCAGTGGAAAATCACGCCTGAGGGCCCTTGCCTCCCCAGCGCCATTCGCCAAGACAGCGTCCGCATGCTCCATAAGCCAGTCACACTGGAATCGCTGCGCTGGTGCTACACCCGCGGCCGCGCTGCGGTACCGAGGCCAATTCTCGCGTTTTTGACCAACACAGACGTACTCAATCAATGCACTGGCGAGGGCATGCGATTGGTTGTGGAACTCCGGAATATCCTCGTACAGGGAGGTAACCACAAACGGCACGCCAGCAGCTTTTGCCCGCTGCGCAAGAGTCTGCGTGAGTTTCGGAGTTGCAAAATTGAAAAGGTGCACCAGGTCGTACTCGCGCGGGTCACGAGCGCCTTCAACATCGACTGTTACTTCGTGGCCAAGCACAGCAAGCCCCTTGCTCAAC
>CAZZJR010000020.1:4578-23400 GCA_964654585.1 uncultured Bdellovibrionales bacterium | reverse complement strand
GCCTTCAACATCGACTGTTACTTCGTGGCCAAGCACAGCAAGCCCCTTGCTCAACTCTTCGAGCACTACCGTATCGCCGCCCCGCTGCGTGAACGTGTTTGGACGGTTCTGAATCAACACTCGTAGTGGGGTCTCTGCCGAAGGTTGTCGCGCGTTTCTCACGGTTCTCTCCTCCTCTTCGTGTCGCCTTGTCGCCGCTTCAGCGAGCACAGGCAACTGTTGGATAGCTCGATACTGCTCAACAACTCGAGTAGCGATCTGTGCCCATGAATTCTCCTGGGCATAGGCGCCGGCGCGGCGCTTGAGTTCGTGCTTAAGCTCGGCGTTCGTGAGCAGCAACTCGGCAGAGAGCCCGACCGGGTATCCGCTCGTGCTGTGCCAGACAGCATCCCCGAAGCTCATCATGGCCGGCGCAAGCGAGGTAATGACCGCCGCGCCTGCTCCAACCGCGAGCGCACAGGCACCCGAGGCCTCAAAGTGCTGAGACTTGTAGTTCATGATGACGACGTCCGCCGCTGCGAGGAAGTCGCCTACCTGCTCATCGGGCACATACGTCGAGATGAACGTCACGTGCTCGGTGACCCCACTCCTGTTAACGAGGTCCCGCAGCGCTCGCATGTACGTCGCGCTGTTCGGGTCGTCGGAGCGAGTCTCGCCAACGATCACGCCACGAGCTGGAATGCCGCGTTGACGGAGGTGCGTCACAGCCTCAACGAGCGCCTCTAGCCCCTTGTGCGGCTGAACAAAACCAAACGTGATGAGCAGGGGCTCATCGCCCTGAACGCCCAGTGAAGCCCTGATTGTGTTGCGAGCTTCTTGGCTCGGCTCCGGACGAAGCACAACACCGTGCGGGACAACTGCCACTCGTTCTGGTGCTGCTCCGTTAGCAACCGCCTCAAGCCGATTCTCTGGCGTGTGCACGAACACTCGGTCTGCGTGGCTTACGAGACAGGAGAGATCTTCGGAGACAGTAAACAGGTTATGGAGCTGCACAACCACCCGGATGCCCGCAGCCCGCAGGCTATTGAGCAGATCCTGAAAAGCAACAGGGATGAAGAAGCGGGCCTGGCAGTTGATGTGGAGCGTCGAGATCTTCGCCCGCTCGATCTCTCTTCGAAGCTCTGAGTAATCCGGGGATGGCGCAGCGGGCGACACACGACGCCAGCACCGCCGGACGAACGTCTCGTCTTTCGACGTAGTGACTTCGCCTGATTCGGCGAACACAACTATTTCAACACCCTGTCGCTCAAGCTCAGTGACGAGAAATTTGCCGTACGTCGCGAGCCCGCACGACTGGTTCCACGGGGTGAGAAATCCGACGCGGCCAACTGCTGTGCCACTCTGTGGTGTTGATTGGTTTTTCTGCGTGTCCGTAGGAATTCTCCTCGTGTTTAACCCCGCCGAAGCTACACTCCGGGCGCACTTCGGGTTTTTGCCTAACGAGTTAAGATGCAGGCCTGGAGCGGGAAGCCACAAAAAGTTGGTGCGCCGGGGGAGCCTCGCAACTATTCGGAATCACGCCACTTATCTGCTCCCGCCGGGATTGCCAGCAGAACCACTCTCAAGAGCCGCCCTACCTAGCGAGTGCGCTAGCTAAACGCCGAATCTTTTAGGGCCTCATCTTCGTCCAAAGGAGACATTGTTGGTTGGGTAGTCCATGAAGACTTTCTGCTGACGCGACCGAATTAGCGTTCGCTTGAGCGGAACAAGTCCCCTAAGGTTTCTTTTATTTACCGAGGTTTTTTCGGTTTTCTCGGGTTCTAGTTTTCTATTTGGTTCAACCTCGGTTATTTGACTTGTTTCGCTCCCAACTATTATTTGAGCGGGTCTCCACTCAGGTCCCGAGACTTTTGTCAGTTTAGCATTAACAGAAACGAGACAGACTCATACGTCGACGGCATATCCAGATTCATGCGTCTGTAGCCTGTATGATCGCTAGTCGAAGCTCCTGAGCGACACCCCTCCCTCGCTGCCCTCGCCGCTCTCTTTGTTAATATTGCCCGTTCACGTGTAGAAAAAAATAGGCGCATGTATCATCGGCTTAGCCGGATACATGCGCCCGTTTCCTTCGCGTGTAGCTATCGAGACTAGCTGTTGACCGCCCCCTGAGCCTCGCGGGCAACCTTGCGGCAGGTGTCCTCAAGCTTGTCGAGCTTCGGCTCAAGATCCTTTTCGAGGCTCTCGCCGAGCGCCCACCATGACTGGTAGAGCTGCTGCTGAACGATCTTCTTGCAGGTCTCCGAGATGTCGACGACCTCTTGAGAGATGTCGAGCTTGGCGCGTGCACCTTCCGGAACGAGCTGCAGCAAGGTGCCGTACCACTCAAAGAAGGCCTTCAAAGTGTCTACTGCTACCTTGAGGCGCTTGTTTCCCATAGCGGTGTCGCCATCCTGGAAACCCTTGCGCGCGTCACGGAACTCAAAGAAACACGAGCGCACAACCGACGAGGCATCTTGTAAACGATCAGCTACGTAGAGCTCTGGTCGTCCTGAATGAAAATCGAGGTGATCACCCCGCAGCTGCGATGGGCTCATTGACCATTCCTCGTCACGCAGGTCGCGGCCGTCAAGGCTAATGACAGTTACCATGTGCTCTGGATCGATCGAGGACTTCACCAACTCAATCAGGTCAGCGAAGGTGTTGAGGCGCTCTACAGGAATCGACAGCGCTTGCCCGTTAACTCGTACTTGAACCATAAGTCCTCTCATCCGTTGTGGTGTCCCCAGCCCGCTATTCGCCGAGGTACAAGGAACCAAACCTTACGCACCGTCGCTCAAGGTCCTGGTATGCCCTGTTCATTTGAGATGCGAGGTCTAAAGGATCAGTTCCCTTTAAATTCTCTTTGGCAAAGATGAACATCCGGCTGAGCGACTCAAGGGGGCCGTGCTCAAACCCCAAACCCTCGATTTCACTATCAATTACAGTTAGCTTTTGGCTCACATCGCCAAGCTCTGAAGCCGGGATAGAGGGGTCTTTGATACACACCTCCAGGCGCCGAATCAGCTCCTGGCCAGCCTTTGCGCGCCGCACGATCTCTTCGAGGCCCCGAACCCCATCATCGACCACAGGCAACGATCCCTGACGCTTCGACTGCGCGACTTCAAAACCACCAAGATCCTCGAGCCAGAGCTTACGGTAGGCACGGCGGCAGCGATGCATCGCGTCCGGCCGCTCTGTGTTGAGCGGCAACAAGTCGCAGAAGCCGTGCTCGTCAAATGCCGAACGGTACACAACCACCTGCCGAGGATCCGCGACGGATGCCGACACTTCCTTGATCTCTCCCTTAAGCCGCTCCGCCGTCAGGTGCGCCACCAGCTGAGGCGAAACTGTATCGTGGCAGTCAGGCCGTCCGCAGCTCTTGTTCGGATTGCATGGGCCACAACCGATCACCGGCTGCAGCACGATATTTCCCTCGCTGTAGGGTCCCGTCTCAAAGCCGTACGCCGACGCGAGGAACATCGAGATCACTGGCGTTCCTACTGCAACAGCCATGTGCATCGGCCCGGTGTCTCCAGTTATCAGGATATCGGACATTTTAAGCATGGCAGCGAGCTGCGGCACCGTGGTTTTGCCCACCACCGAGAGCACGTTGTTTGATGCACAGCCTGCAACGATTGGGTCAACAATGGCCGCTTCCTTCGGTGCTCCAGTCAGCACAACGCGGGCGTTGTGGTCTCGAACCAGGATCTTGATCATCTCCACAAACCTCTTCGGCGACCATTGGCGCTTGGCTTGGCTCGCTCCAGCTTGTACCGCGATTAGGGGCCCGGCGTTCGTGAAGGGCGCTGCCTTAACGAGGGCCTCGCAGTGCGCAATCGAATCCTGCTCAACGTTGATGAGAAGGTTATGCGGGTGCGCCTCAACATCTGCAGAGCAGCGAAATACATCAACGAGGTTGAGGGAGTTGTACTGGCGATTCTGGTGAAATACGGAAGTCGCAAAGAGCTGCGCCCACTGCGACTCGATCACGCGGTACCCCTGCTCATCCGACGTCCAGCCCCCGTTTCGCTCAATTCCCACTAAATTGAGCAGCAACGCGGTGTAGGCAGAAGAAGACATATTGAGGCAGTAGTCAAACTTCTCGTTTCGCAACCGAGCCACGAGCTCGTGCACGTACTCGTAGGCATCCACGATGCCGTCACCTTCACGGTCCAGGCTGCGGCAGACGAAGCCGAGGTCTATGCCGATAATCTCGTCGAGATGCGGTATGACGTGGCAAACGTCGACGAACTGCTTCTCAACTAGAACGGTGATGTGACACCCCGGGTTCTCGGCCTTCAATCCGGCGATGGTCGGTGTGGCCTGGAGCATGTCGCCTAGCCTCGTGATATTCACGAGCAACACTTTCTGCTTATGAGGGTATCGCTTCTTCATTGAGCTACTTCTCCTCTTTTTTGGACTGCGCCGGCCGCAGGATGTGCTTCTTGACATGGAAGAGGAACATCAGCTTCTGCTCTGTCTCGGTCAGCTTGCCGTTGCCAGTAATCACGTCTGAAACGAGCGCGTCGAGCGTGGGCTGTTCGCCTCGGGCCCGGGCCTTCTCGCACCGGCTACGCAGCTCGCTATGCTCGCTGCTTCGCTCAACCATTCGTGCCCATGGGCTCTCCATTTCACGGGCTAAGAGGTGCTGAAACTTACTACCGTAGATGACTGACATCATCTGCTCGATACGGCGGTCGTAAGTGTGGTCGCGCAAAACCCGAGCCCGCCCTGCCGTCGCAATCGCCGCGCGCTCTTCCGGGCGAGACTTGTAGTGCTCCACTTTCGCCACCAGGTCAGGTAGGCTTGAGAATGTCACGATCTCCTTCCCGGCCTCAAAACACTCCCCGAGCAGCGTACGCTCGTCCACAAGCTGGAAGGCTCCACAGGCTGCCAGCTCGAAGGTGCGTGGGTTGATAAAGTCGCCGTTTGGCTCGACGCCGTCGCGCTCAGTGCTGGAGTGCAGGTTTAGGTTGATGTCGCTGGCACAGAAGATCTTCACGTACTCTTCCGGTGAGATGCGCCGAGCATTCTCCTGCACAAGCTTGTCGAATGGCTTGCACGTTGGCCACTCGCTGCCCCAGATCTTGAACGGGTAGTGCCCGAGCGAGGCGAACATCTGCTGGCGGTTGTGGTAGCCCGCTCCAACAAAGGAAAGCTGCGAGCCCCACTGATCCCTCTCGCCAGGGGTCAAATCAACTGGACGGTGCAGATACGGGTCACACGCTGTCGGAAGGTAGTGCACCTCGCCAGCGCCCGCCGCTTTTATCGCCTCAATGCAGCCGTCTTTTTGGATAGTGAAGACAAAATCGTAGTGCCGCGCCATGTCACGCCAATACGTGAAGCGCAGGTAATCCTCCACGAACCAGAGTACCGTTACTACTCCGCGCCGGCGCATCTCATCGAGGAACTTCGCTGACGCCGGTGCCTGTGCCATGCAGATCAGCACATCGATTGGCTTCTCTTCAAAGTTCTCCAGCATCGTGGTTGTCAGCATCTCGACGTACGAGTTGCGGGTTACTGCTCGGCCACGGTCGGAGCGAGCAAAGTCATCGAGCAGCTCGTACCCTTTGTTGAAGCCGCTCATGTCTATTCCGCGAGAGTGCTGACCAAAACGCTGCAGCGCCGCCTGCGTGTAGTGGCCAGTTGGGATCGTCCCGCCTTGCAGAGGACCGAGGACAGCGATGCGGGGGTGGAGCAACGACAGGCCCCGGCGAGACACAAGCTGGGCCCGAAGAGGTTGCACCATAGCTCCATCGAGGAGCGCATTCTGGGGCCTGACGATCAGCTCAAGGTCTCCGCAGATGCGAGAAGTGTCTGGCGAGCCGACGCTCAAGCCTTCGAGGCTCGACAAGATCTTCGTGAGGTCGCGAGAGGCGAGTGCGGCGCGCAGAGCTGCTACGCTCGGCTCACAGCACCAGACTTTTCTTTTATCGCTGCCGGTGATGAGGCTCTCAATGTGGTACCCTGCGCCGAATCCGACTACGAGCAGGTTTGCCGCGTCTTCCACCCGCTTCTCTTGCAACGCACGGGCGACCCAAGCAGAGGCGGCCTGTTGCGGCTTCTCGGCATGATCGAGACAGGCTCCGTCACGCCATACCGCTGGCCCCTGTTGAGTCTCTGTAACGTGCACCCCTGCCCCATTGTCAGCATCGAGAGACTCGACAGCAGCACATGCCTCAGGGAAGCGATCCCGTAGCACCCGCATGTTCGCCAGGTAGAGGGGCGACGTACCTCTCGAAGCAGGATCAATCTTCGTTGCGGTGCGGGTGAGAACCCGGTCGAGGATATCCCGGATATCGATCGTTGCGGTGCGGCAGCACGTTTCTACGTACTGAAGAATCTGTCGTGCGCGCTCACGATCTCCCTGCTCAGCGAGCGTGGCAGCGAAATCCACGGAAGCCAGGGCTTCCATATCCGGAAGCAACGGCCCGACACTTTGTGAGGACGGCTCAAGCGCAGCAGCGATTGCGTCGACCGAGGTCGGAGAGCCCGCCGGGTGCAGAGTGACCGCGACCGTCTCGATGCCGTGCCGGGAGAGCGAACCGCCGATCGATGGCATCGCCTCCGTCACCTCCACAACTTCAAAGCCTGCCTGGCGGGCAGCTTTCTCGAAGCTCTCCTGCCGGTACGCTCGGGGGTGGAGGACACTGTCGCTTGAGAGGAGCACATCTCGGCCGAGGAAGAGCCTCAGGCGCATCGAGCCTGTGGGCTTGAGAACTCTGCGGCTCTCTTTGAGCAGCGCCGCGACCGCTAAGGGCGGCATGGTCGAGAGAGCTGAGAAGCTCCAAATGAAATCAATGCTGCTATCCGTCAGAGGCGAGAGCAGCAGGTCCTGGCTGACCAGGAGCTCAACGCGCGAGTCGGCTCCGATTGCAGCTCGAGCGCGATTCGCCGCCAGCTCGGAAAGGTCCACTCCTACAACGCGTCCGAAGCAGCGCGCAGCGGCGCGCAGCATCCGACCGCTTCGGCATCCGATCTCGACCGCAGCTCGATTATCACCACCCTCGATCCCATGAGCGAGTGCGCGGAAATCTCTCTCCCCGCTCTCCCACAATGGCGACTCCTGCCTCGCCAGCATCTCGCCAGAGACCGGAAGATCCACACCGAGGCTGCGGTCGATCTCGTGTCGTATCTGCTCGGCAAGCTTCAGTAAACTCGACATGCTCTATTCCGTATAAAGGCGGCTCTGCCCGCTGGCATGACCACTCGACACCTCGGCCAATACGGGCGGAGATGCACGAGTTAGGATGCGACCTTAGGAGATTCAGGCTGGCAAAATCGCAGCGCCGAGGCGCACCCCTCTGGATAACCAGTATCTATGCAGAATAACTATACTTTACAGGGCAACCTGGACCTTACGGAGAGCCTCTCCGATCTTCTCGGCTTCAACCGATGCTGTCATCCCCTCAGCTCCCTGCTTGCCTTCGATAATCTCTCGGTACGCCGAGTAGATCGTGTCGATCAGCCCGATCACCTTGGTGATGCGCTGAGGATCACGGTACAGGTTCGCTTCGCTTAGGTAGAAGAGCATGAAGTCGTACAGTCGGTCGAGGTCGCGAGCGATCGTTCCGCCCTTCTCGAAGTCGAGCGTATTCATGAGCTCCGCGATGATCGCCTGCCCCTTGCTGAGGTAGCGGCAGAACTTAGGAATATCCTTCTCCTCAAGGCCAACGACGGATAGCTTCAGGAACTTGATCGCCCCCTCGTACATCATCAGAAGCAAGCGGCCTCGATCCGTCGTGGTTACTTGGACTGCTTGGTATGCGTCGTGCGGGTTTTTGCCGTACATAATGCGCTAAATCCTCGGTATGTAGCTTTTTGTCTAAGCTGCCCTCTCGTCGTTGCCGGCCATCCCAGCCAGCCAAACTACTCGAAGAGAAAACAGCCTTGCTTGCTAACCCGTCCTTGGATTAACCGCCTCGCGCTTCCTATCTAACGGCTGCGGGCGGGCACATCGGAAACCGGCGAAGGAGACTATCTCGCCTACAAAGGTGTTATCGGTGACGAGGCCTTTTCCCTTGAGAATAAAAAAAGCCCGGTAAAATGGGCGTTTTTTGACGTACTTACACTAGGCATTTTTTGCCGTGCTGCGCGGCCTGGGCGCCATCGGCGCTATGAGCCAAGCTCTCTTGCGCGGCGTAGCGCAGCACGCACAGCGTCACGCACATGATGAGCCGCGACACGCTCATCCAGCACTGAGATTGCAGCCGCAGTGGTACCGTTCGGCGAAGTAACCCGCTCACGCAGCTCCGAGAAGCGCTCTGAAGACTGCTCAAGAACGCTCACAGCGCCCTTGAACGTCTGCAACACAAGCGCGTGCGAGTCGTGAGGAGAGAAGCCAGACTCAACAGCAACATTTTCAAGCTGCTCTGCCAGCCAGCAGAGGTACGCCGGTCCACTGCCAGCGACAGCCGTGGCAACATCGATCAGCTCCTCTCGGTCAACTCGCCACCCTTTGCCGCAGGAATCGATAATCGACAAGACATGCTGCACCTCCTCCGTGCTGAGGGAGTCCGGGATGTACAGCGCAGACGCACTCTCGCGTCGAGCCGCCCCAAGGTTCGGCATCGCGCGCACAACTTTGCGCGTTCCGAGCAGGCTCATCAGCCTCTCACACGGAACACCCGCCATGCACGAAAGCACCACGACATCCGCTGAAATATGGGGTTTTAGGCTGAGACATGCGCCCTCAGCATCCTGGGGCTTAACGGTGAGAACGATAACGTCTCCGCTTCCGAGCCGAACCGCCTCCGGGAACTCTGCTTCTACCCGGCATCCGTAGCGGCTTGAAAGCTGCGCTCGGTCGCTCTCCGCCCGTTCAATCAGGAGCACATCCTCGGAGCGATACGAAGCAGCGAGGAGGCTCTCAACGAGTGCCTTCCCCAGATTTCCCACCCCGACCAGCGCTACGGTCATTGACGACGACCCCGCTCCGAGTTCTCAACTTCGGCAACAGCGCCCGCCTCAAGGCCGAGAAACCGCATCATCTGGTCAACGAGAACCTGATAGTCGCGCGGGTCGCCCATATTGAGCCGGTACTCGTTGAGCACCTTGATCTGGACATCCTTGCTCCACTGGTTCCACGCCTCCGCCGAGACCGACTCGAAGATGCGCTTCCCCATCTCTCCCGCAAAAGGGGGCTTCTCAAGGCCGGGGAGCTCTTTCTTGAATTTTGAGCAAAGTACTGTTCGTGCCATCTGTATCTCCTTCTCTGCCGCAGCGGATTCTGTCACGCTTTGCAGCCCCTGTCATTCCCGCTCCGCCCTGCCGCCCCTTTCCGGGAACGGCGACGGCGCCGGTTCCGGTGCCGGTCCCGACCCGGCCCCCGCCCCCCACCAACACCAACCCAAAGGCCACCCCATTCAAAACGTTCTTTTTTGCTCCCGCCACGCCAAAAGGTTAACCCACCAACACCACTAAATAAGCGCCCCTAGGCCCCTGGCCGACCCTGTCCACATCAGCCCGGAGCTGCCGGAAAAAGCCTCGCACCCTGCCAATCGATTTTACAAATCCATGACAACTCCCGTGAAAGGCTGTGACAGGGTTGAGACCTAACGGGGACGGTTTTCTTGGAGGGAGAACTATGGCAACGCGAAGAACGGACGTGGAGCTTGTTAAGGGAGTGCTGGTTCGTCAAGACGATTGCTTCGAGGAGCTGATTGAACGCTACGCCTCGAAGGTCCTCAACTTAGCCCTGAGGATCACCCGCTGTCAGGAAGATGCTGAAGAGATTCTCCAGGAAGTTTTTATAACCGTTCTCACAAAAGTGCAGAGCTTCGAGCATAAGGCGCAGTTCTCAAGCTGGCTGTATCGCGTGACGATGAACGCAAGCTTCATGAAGATCCGATCGCGCAACCGGCGCCGTTCGGTCTCGCTTGAAGACGTTGAGCCATCCATCAAGCAGAACTGGGTCGGCAACCGGACCGAGCTGTACGACATCGACTTCATGTCTTCGCGTCACGAGCTGCGCGGCGCAATTCAGGCAGCAGTCGACAAGCTGCCTGAGGAGTACCGAGCAATCTTCATCCTGCGTGACATCGATGGGATGTCGAACGAAATGGTCAGCCGGGTGCTTCAGCTCTCAGTTCCAGCCGTAAAGAGCCGGCTGCACCGCTCAAGGCTTCTGATGCGGCAGCAGCTCAGGGCACACTACGAAGGCTACAGGAACTTGAGCGACGATACGCTTGAGCCTACGCACGTAGTGTAGCAACAGATTACCTCCAGTGTCGGGGGCTGGAAGGGGAATCCCTTCCAGCCCCTTTTTTTATCTCTCTTCTCCCCCATACACGGCCACGGCGCCGGTTCCGGTTCCGAGGATTTCATAGTCCGCCTTGCGCGCCCTAATCCTTCTCCTCATCTTCCTCTTTCTCCCTCTCCTTTTCCTGCACCTGCATCAACTCCCTCCTCGTGCTCCTAATGTCTCAACACGAACATCGTGGGCACCCCGAAGCAATTTCCTGATTATGAGGAGGATCTCACTGTAGGTGCAGGAGAAAGAGAGTGGTTAGGATGAAGAAGATCAATAAGAATCCCCCACGGACTCCATTGAGGCGGTGGGTGTTTTCTGCCGAGTCCCCGACCCACAAATCAACCCAATCTCACGCCCCATCCACTGACTCCCCCCACCCGCCGAACAACATCTCCCCGAAAAACATTGCCATCCTCCCCAACTTGCGCCAGAAGGTGCTCAGGGCACCTGTCAGCCCCTGGGACTCGCGCAGTAGCCATGTCGTTCGCAGCCGCTTTTTTTAACTTCTCAATCGACCTCAGCAACGCTGATCGGGGGGTGTACGCCCGTTTCCGGGTAAAGGTCCCCCAACATCCGCTTGAGTCCTTAGAGCACCTGTGCGCCAGGCTGCTGGCGTACTGTCACTGCTACCGTGAAGGCCAATCGTTTTCGGGCGGGATGTTTGAGCCGAAGGAGCCTACAATCTGGCAGAAAGAGATTACCGGCGAGCTGCTCCTGTGGGTTCAGCTCGGGTGCCCTGACCGCAAAAAAATAGAAACGACGTTGCGCTCCGCACCCACCGCCGAGCACCGCATCTACTTCTTCGAAGAACACCAAGCGGCAGAGTTCTGTCACTTGCTGCGGGGCAGCAAGACCAACTGGGTCGAGCCGATTCAGTTCTTCATGCTGCCAGCGGAGCTGCTTGAGCAGCTCGTGCCACTCTGCCGCTCTAGCCCTGAGTGGGGGGTAACCTTCATCGACAATCGCCTCTACCTCAGCGTCGATGGCACAGAGCTGGAAAGCGAGATTCGCCCCGTGGACATCTGGCAGGAGTACCAGAACACCCTGCAGGCCGATGCACCCGCTAACTAGCGACCCCCCCCCAACACTGATACTCTCTTGGCGTGAGACGGCTACATGCGTTTATCGAAGGTCGTGTCCAGGGAGTGGGGTTTCGGCAGTGGACCTGCCAAACAGCCCGCAAACTGGGCCTTTCTGGCTGGGTTCGCAACCTTCCCGACGGTCGCGTTGAGGCTGTCGCCGAGGGGGAGGAAGCGAGTGTAGGTTCCCTTCAAAATCTCCTGTCCCAAGGCCCCCCGACCGCACAGGTTACGACTGTTACAGCCCATACCGTAGAACTAACGAAATCCGAATTTGTTGGGTTTGAGTTGCGCAGGTAGTTACTATACCGTGCGTCAAGGCTAAGGGCCGCGGCAACTACGCGGTAGCTAAGGAACCCAATGTCCAGGACCCAACCGTCCCCATCGAGAGATACAGGCAGCCACGTGCAGCCCCTGTTCCTTGATTCACTGGACGACCGTCTCCCGCCGCTGCCAGGTCGTCGTCTTACCCTGTCTCCGCGTGAGATAGAGGTTCGGTACTTCGTCCCGGATGAACTTGCAGCAACCCTCAAAAAAGGGGACTACATCTCGATCGAGCAACACTACTTTCCTGAGAAAACCATCCGCTCCTTGATCAAGCGCTTCGACGTCGACGAGCGTTTCGGTGACCACGACCAGCTCACGAGCGCCCGCATCAGGCGAACGAAGGAAAAAGACGGGCCGGACAAGTACGAACTCGAGTTCAAGGGTCAGAAGGAAGCGGTCCACGGGGCGCTGATCTCCCGATGTGAGCTCGGGATCGAGATCTCTAAAGAGCTCTACAAAGACCTGCTTCCCGAAGCAACGGACGGCGCCCTCAAGAAGCGCCGTTACGAGATAGCTGGCCGAATAACGAACGGTGGCGCTTCGGAGAAGATTCACGGGCACCTCGACGCACTTCGCAAGGCGGGAAACTCTCTTGAGAGGCTGCCGGAGCCTTTCTGGACCATCGACATCGAGCTTACTAACACGAGCCTCTTCAAGCCCCTGCGAGCTGGTAGGCACAACTTTGACTTTCTTTCTCAGTGCATCGAGATAGGCACCCTGGACGACGATCTCCGAAGATCACTCCGCAACAGCAGCATCGCTAAGAAAGGAATCCCCGATTGGGCCCTCGATAAAGCCAAGGACGAGGCGGAAAAAGTCGGGAAGATGCTCAAAAAGCTAGGGCGCTGAGCGCGGGCCGCTCACGAACAAGGATGGACTCGTGTCTAGCTTGAGCAGTTAAACCTAGCTCGCCATCTCTATCCCATGCTTCCCCTTGAGGCTCTCAAGGAGGGTCCCCATGCTTGAGTCAACCTCCTCGCTCTTGAGGGTGCGGTCCGGGCGCTGGAAGATCACGCGGTACGTGACGCGGCGGAAATCCTCTTCAGGGCGGCGGAAATCATCGACGATCAGGCTCTCTGTCAGGGCGTCGAGTGACGCTTCCTGAATGAAGCGCAGCACGCGTGCGGCCTGCTCCTTGGCGCCGACCTTGAGTGTCATGTCACGCCACACTGCTGGGTAGTCGCTCACAGTTGGAGCCGGAACTCCGATCATGAGCTTCACGAGAAGCCGCGAGTCTAGCTCGCAGTAAAAGACCTCTTCCTTGATGTCGCACGCTTCGCGGATGAGCGGGTGTACGACGCCGAAGAATCCGACTACGTTGCGGCCGCACTTCACTGTGGCCTGAATCCCAGGGTGCAGGAGAGGCGACTCGCTCTTGCCAACCGAGAACTGACACCCGAGCCCCTTGATGAGCCCAGCAATAGCCCCCTTGAAGAGCCTCGCGTGCTCTTCGACGCTCTCGGCTTTGCGCCACTGCCCCTCGAACCAGCGCCCAGCAGACGCCATGCAGAGGACGTCGTGCTCAAGATTGTAGTCGAGCTCATCGCGTTCACGAGGCTCATCTGAGGGTAGCTCTGCGGGGCGGCTAAACACCCGGCAGTTCTCGAACACCTTTCCAGCTTCGACTCCACGCTTCTTGTTGAGCGACAAGAGCTTCGTGAGGTGCACCACGTTTGTGACTTTGAGGTGCGAGTTCTTCGCCTCAAGCGAATTCTTGAGCGAGACATGCTGAGCTGTAATACCCGGCGATAGCTGCTCAAGCAGCGACACCTCTGCCGCTGAGATAAAGCCAGTTGTAATCACCTCAACGAAACCGCTTCCGATCAGGGCCGCACGTGTCGCCTTGACCAGGCGCTCGATGCCGTTTAGGGGAGCTGCCTCGACGTCGAGCGGCGGAAGCTCTGGGCGCACGCGGTTTAAGCTGACAGAGCGAGCTAAATCTTCGTAAATGTCCTCAGGGTTCTTGACGTCCCACAAGCGCCACGATGGCACGGTGAGGGTAAGCTCCTTGTCCTTCCCAGACGCGGCGGCACTCTCGACCTGGTAGCCCAGAATCTTGAAGCGGGTTGCAACTTCAACCTCTTCAAGCCGTGGAAGGTTGAGCTCGCGGCGCAGGCTGCTCAAGAGCACAGGGATCTTGCGCTTCTCAAGCGGCGTGGAGTCAGTGCTGGTGAGCCCAATCACGTGCGCGGCTTCAGTGTCTTTTGCGGTGCCAGCCGATCCGCCAGCCAGGTATGCCAGCCGCTTCAGCGCAGGCGCGATTCCCTCAAAGTCGCAGCCACGCTCAAAGGCGTACGATGCGTCGGTTGAGAGCCCCATCCCGCGCGCGGTGATGCGGACACTCACTGGATCGAACACAGCCGCCTCGATTAGCACCTTGCGGGTGCCGGCAGTAACCATCGAGTTCGCGCAGCCGATGACGCCTGCCACTGCGATGATCTTCTTTCGGTCCTTAATCAGGATAGACCCCTCGGGAACTTTGTAGCTCTTTCCGTCGAGAGCCTCGATCTCTTCGGGCTTCGTTGAGAGCTCAACCACCACCTCGCCCTCAACCTTGTCAGCATCGAAGGCGTGCATCGGCTGGCCCATCTCCATCTGCACGTAGTTGAGCAGGTTCACGATCGGGTGCAGCTTCTCGGGCTCGTCTGTGAAAGCAGCGACATCGTTCCGGAGCTTCATGTCTGACGGAACGCTCATCTCCATCAGCGAGTAACGCATGCACTTATCAGTTGCGCGCCGCACGAGCACGGAGGCCTTGCGGTCGCTCAGCTGCGTTGCAACGGTAGGCGCCTTGATTTGGGCGAGAGAGCGCGCGGAGAGCTCGCGTGCCACGCCGATGTGGCTTAGGTGGTCCCCACGGTTAGCGAGCGTCTCTAGGGTGTACACCACTCCTTTCTCTTGCGAGGCTTCAACGCCTTTTACCTCAAGGCCCAGGTCGTCGAGCAGGATGCGCAGCGGGGAGTTTGAGGCGCCCTCGACGGTGCACTCAGGGATCTCGATTAGCTTTTCAAGCAAACGGACGTGAAGCTTCATACGATCTCCTTCAGGACGCGCAGGTCGTTGTCGTACACCGATCGCAGGTGCGGGAAGTTGTAGAGCTGTCCGGCGAGGCGCGACGTGCCGAGCCCGAACGCGAAGCCCGAGACCTTCTCTGGGTCGAAGTTAAACTCCTTGAGCACGTTGCGGTGGATCATCCCGGAGCCACCGACCGTCACCCAGCCCGCGCCGCCGCAGGCGCCGCATCCCTGCCCTTTGCATACCGAGCAGTCGATCTGCGGCCCAACCGAAGGCTCCGTGTACGGGTAGAACTTCGGCACGAAGCGCACCTTGCGGCGCTTCCCGTACAGCTCCTTCAAGATATGCGTGATGAGCCCAAGCAGGTGCGAGAGCGTGAGCCCTGGCTCAACCCACACCAGCTCGTACTGGTGGAACATCGAGGTGTGAGAGGCGTCCTCTTTCTCATTTCGGTAGGAGGGGCCAAAAGACGCTACTTTGACCGGCACCCGGTTGTTCTCAAACAGCGCGCGGTGCTGCAACGTGCGCGCCTGAACAGAGGTGGAGTGGGTGCGGAGCACGTGGCCCGTGGTCGTGTAGAAGGTGTCTTGCAGGTCACGCGCTGGGTGGTGCTTCGGGATGTTGAGCGAGTCGAAGCAGTAGTAGTCGGTCTCAATGAGCGGTCCCATCACGTTCTGGAATCCAAACGGCCGCAGGATCTCTGTAATACGCTCCTCGACTACCGTGATAGGGTGAACGGAACCGAGGTTCGTCGCAGCTTCTGGGAGCGAGAGGTCGATGTACTCGCCCGTGAGCTGCGCCTTGAGCGCCTCACCCTTGAGGCTGCGCTCCTTGGCGCTCACGCCCTCATCAACCGTCGTGCGCAGCTCATTCAGCAACGCTGCCACAGCCGGCTTCTCTTCGGCCGGGACGTCTCGGAGCCCCTTGAACAATTCTTTGACGAAGCCGTCTTTTGAAACCCAATCACGCTTGATGAGTTCGAGGTCTTCCTTGCGGCGCACCTCCTTGAGCTGCTGCTCAAAGCGCGCAATCAGGTCTTTAATGTTTTGATGCGATAGGTCAACGCTCATGCAACCGTCCTTGTGTGGCGCCTTTCCAGGGCTCGCGGCGCGAGGAACGGCGTACCAGAATGTAAGCTAAAGAAGCCAGTCGGTAAAGGCTCAGTCCGCTGCACAAAGCGGCTAATTTGCAGGGGTTTTCGAGGCTTCACGGTTGCCACGCCGGTGCTATCAGGGTACAAGCCGTGGGTCGCCAACAGCCCCTCGAAGAGCATTTGTGGAAGACCGACTCAAGTCAACACGCCTCACGGTATTCCTGATCGTACTGCTCGACGTGATGGGGCTTGGGCTCATCATCCCGGCACAGCCATTTCTCGCAAAGAGCCTCGGCGCCAGCACCACGACAGTAACGCAGCTCGGCACAATCTACTCCCTGATGCAGTTCGTGTTGAGTCCTGTATGGGGCTCGCTCTCAGACCGCTTCGGGCGTCGGCCGATCCTCTTCTTTACGCTCACCATTACAGCCCTCGGGCACTTGGCGTTCGCTTTCTCCTCATCGCTCCTGCTGCTCTTCTCTGCGCGCGCGCTGGTCGGCATAGGCGCAGCGAACATCGCCACCGCTCAGGCCGTCATCTCGGACACACATCCAGCCAGCGAGCGCAGCCGAGCGATGGCGCTGATCGGAGCGGCCTTCGGCCTTGGCTTCGTGCTCGGACCAGCCTTAGGCGGAATCCTCTTCGCGCTCGATGTGCGTGCTCCCGCGCTGCTCGCTGCGGCGCTTGCGATCCTGAACATCGTGCTCGTGTTCCTGGCAGTGCGAGAAACCTCGTCTCAGCGAACGCACGCAATTAGCCTGCTAGCCCTCTTCCGCGCCGATGGAGCGCTGCGACAGCTGATCGTCACTACGCTCTTCATGATGACCGCTTTTGCGCTGATGGAGCAGAGCGTTGCCCTCTTCATTGAGTCCATCTGGGTTCCAGAAGGGGGCGACATCGGCATGAAGCAGGCGACAACGCTCACCAGCATCTTCCTTGTGGTGGTCGGGGTCACTGCTATATTCGTGCAAGGGTTCCTCGTGCGTAAGTGGCTCAAGGTGGTGCGCGAAGAGCGGCTGCTCAAGCTTGGGCTCGTCGTGATCGCCTCAAGCCTCGCTCTCATTCCGCTTCTCGGAGCTCTCGGCAGCTATCCGCTCTTCCTGCTTTCCGGGTCGCTCTTGGCGCTCGGAAGCGGGCTCTTTAACCCGTCGATGCTCGGGCTTGTCTCGCTCTCCTCCCCGCCAGACCGCCAGGGAGTTGCGTTGGCGATTAACCAATCAGCCGCAGCCCTCGGGCGAATTCTCGGCCCCCTGTGCGCCGGCGCGCTCTTTTCGTGCTGGGGCCCGCTGCCTTTTACGGTAGGCGTTGCCCTCACCCTCGTGGCGCTTGCGCTTAGCTGGCGAGTTGCCCCAGCAGCTAGCGCAGGCTCGCCACAACGGTAGAGGCTCAAAGTCATCGCTACGCCGCGATACACTGTCGCCGCTCAGCACTGATACCTCGATTGATTAGTCGTCTCCAGCGCCGCCGATTTGTAGCTCAACACGACAGGTCCTGGTTTACTACAAGGTCTCAGAGACCTTGTAGTAGAGCTGCGCCCCCGGCCCAACGCTACCTAGAAGCCTTCTTCTCAGGGGTCAGCTCCACGAACCAGTGGTTCCGGCCCTCCCGGCCTGAAGTCTGAAGAATCGTCATGTGAAGCCCCCGCGCCCCGTTGCTAGAGAAGAGCACGGGCAGGGCGTTGCCGGAGATAATACCTAAAGCCGCTTGCCCTGATGAACGCTTGAATACCTCCAGACTCTGTGGGGTCACGGAGCTCGGGAGCTGATCGAGGGGCACGGTAGCTTTTTTGGTGTCCGTAAATCCGTTAACGACTCGCCCAACTTGAACTTGGTAGCCGGCCGGAATCGAGCCATTGTGAGCCCCCTTTAGCTTCTGCACAGCGATGATGAGCCCCTGGAGCGCATCACCTTGCGAGAGGTGATAAGGAACTTTTGCGTAAACCATCCTGCGATACTGCCCCTTGCCATCGTACAAATTGCCGGGAGTCCACTCAAACATTGGTATGCTAGGCGGACCGGCGAGTCGTACAGCCGCTTGCGGTGTAGGGTTTGCGGCTTCCGCAGCATTCTCCCCTCCCAGGTTCGTTTTTGGTTCGCTAAACTTCTTCTGTACTGCGGCCCTCACGACCTCATACTCCGCCGTCTTCGGCAGCGACTCTAGGAATATCTTCAGGATAGCTCGCCGTCTCCCTGCCGCCTGTGTTTCACTCAGACCCTCGTAATCCTTTCCTGAGAGAAGCGGTGCAAGCAGTTTTTCTATCTCTGCTACCTTAGCTTCTGCGCGGTCACGCTCCGCGGAGCCTGGCTTGACTGGCTCTGCAGGCCGATTCTCAGCATTTTGGGGTTGGGCCTTTCCGCCATCTTCCTTGGTTTGCTTCATCCCGTCGGGGCTGACTCTGCCACTGGGCGGGGGCTTCTGCGCGCCGCCCGACGGCCCCTGTGGCTGCTCCTCCTGTTGGCCTTTGAGCCGATCTCCCGCTGCGAAAAATAGGCCGAGGAAGCACAGCGCGTGCAGAGCACTCGAGAGCGAACTACTTCTGGCCGGCACCGTTAGTTCGTTCAGGGGATTTGGCTGTGCTGCTTGATCGCGCGACTCCACACACTGCTGGCGATTGCTCTGGCTGTTGTCCAACATATTTTTACTTGCCCAAAAGGTTAAGAAGCGCCGTGGAGTTTACCACGGAGGAAATGGTTGGCATCTCCTCGAGCAGGGACGAGATTTCAGATTAGGATTCTTGAGTCCCCTCTTTTCAAGCCTCTTCAGAGTGCTACCGAGAGGCACTTACGACCACGGAGTAGCGCTAACGGCAGCCCCCATCGCTGAGACAGCTGCCTACTTTTCCGGTGAGGGTGACTATCACGCTCTGAAGCTGTCGTCGGACCGAAACCGATAGCCTCTTAAAAGGCCTTTTTCAACCGGCCAAACTGGATTAGCTGCGACAGGGGTGGCATCCTAGCTCCTAACGCTAGAGGGCCCCATGTTTGATAACAGTCCGACGAATTCTCCGAAAATCCCGACGGCTCATCGTCCAGCACTGGCTCCTGGCCTCGACGGATCTCGGCCCTCGGGCCCCGACG
>CAZZJR010000020.1:0-4478 GCA_964654585.1 uncultured Bdellovibrionales bacterium | reverse complement strand
ATTCCCCCTCTCTCTTTTGGGCATGTTCGTGCCCGGATTCTTGCCCACATCAGCACGATTCGCGCCCACACGCCTAACTTGGATGATGTGCGTGGCAAGCGCATCCTAGATGTCGCCTGCGGATCTCGTGTCTATCCCGACAACCACCTCGGAGCGCACGATCCTTGGATGCCACGCCTCCTTCTGGCGCTCGGTGCCATCCCGGTCGGGCTCGACTTAGCTGACCAAATCGACGAGCGCTTTGAGTTCCACAAAGTAGACCTCCTGGTGAAAGATTCCCTCGCCTTCCTCCCAACGGCAGCGTTCGACTCTTACCACGTGCGGGCCTTCCCGACGAAGCAGGTCGCTATCGTTATAACGGACGCTGGCCTCTCGTGGCCCTCGATCCGAGCGAACCTGCTCGAGCACCTTCAACGCACACTCAAGCCTGGGTGCAGACCGATGCGCTCATTCGACCAGATAACAGACAGGTACGTGCGCGACAACGCACACTCGACAACTCCGCCTCCGAATCACGAGCCTCATTCTCTTAGGCTTGACTTCTGAGGACATGCTCCAGTGCGGTTTTGGAGCTGTTGAAGCAACCCGCGCGCTTTACGCTGCTCTTACAGCAGATAACTTGTCGGACTCGCGGGAGGTTTCTGGTACAAAGTCTCCTAGCCCCTGCGTCATTGGGCGTCTACCACAACGCCTCCGAAACCTCCGCATGAGGCTTCGGAATGTTAGCGAGGATGAGCGCCGCGATAATCACGACCGCGCCGCATGTCTGGGAAAGGGAAAACCTTTCACCAAAAAAAGTGTAGCTGAGCGCTATAGCGAATACGGGCTCCGCAGAGAACGTTAGCGCCGTAAAAGATTCCGAAACTGTCTTCTGTGCCCATGCCTGAAGAAGGAACCGGGCGACGGAGCCGACAACCACTAGGTACGCCAACGTCGTAACAGCGCCGCTGCTCCATCGTACCTCCGCCAGAGATTCACGGAAGACAGAAATGGCAAATGACATCACGCTTATGCAGCAGAAAGAAACGAACGTTCGGGCGAAGACTGCTCCACAGCCAGAGAGCCTTGAGAGCGCTATCGTGTACACGGCGTAGGCAACTCCGCTCAGGAGCCCAACGACATCCCACCACGAGAACGAACTGTGCTCATCTCCGACCATGAGCCACAGCCCGAGCACAGCAGGTGCAAGAGCCGCCACCTCGTAGCGACTGAGTTTCTGCTTGTATAGCCCGGCGGATAAGAGCGGAACCAACACCACCTCAAGCGCTATCAAGAAGGTCAGCTTGCCGGCCCGGACGTGCGGGAGCGCCGCGTACAGGAGCGCGCAACCGAGCCCGAAGCCCATCCCGGCGATAAGCCCCGCGCGAATCACGCTGCGATTCAGCGGGAAAACTCTGCGGGGTAGTACAAGCGCAAGCAGCACCGCCGCAAGCGCAAACCGTATCGCCAACAGAAGCATCGGGGGCACGACGCCAATCAGTGGCTCGGAGAACACGATGGATGAGGCGCCGATAAAGGTGCAGAGAACGACTGTAGCTTTGGGTACAAGGTACATTTCGAGAAACCACTACAAGGTCTCAGAGAACTTGTAGAGACCACGGCGAGAGAAATCTAGTCACCGAAGCTTCTTGCCACACAACTGACCACCGCCCAATACAACCAGTCGAAAATATTATTAAATAGCAGGCTGAGGGCTAACACTCCTACTACAAGGTCTCAGAGAACTTGTAGAGGCTTACGGTCCTACCCTACTACAAGGTCTCAGAGACGTTGTAGAGACCATGGTGAGAGAAATCTAGTCTCTTCAGCTTCTTGCCACACACCTGATACCGCTCAACGCAACCAGCTGAAAATACTAAGAAATAGCGCGCTGAGGGCTAAAGTTCCCCAGTAATACTGTCGACCTTGTTGATCGTGGAGATCTGGAGGGCGGTCAAAAAAGGTATCACCATCCTACGCCTGCTTACAGCCGTTGTGCTGGTGTGTGCCTGCTACGGCGTTCTCGTCGTCTCCGGTTCGCCCTTAAAACGGCAATTAACGGTTAGCGGGACGCGGTTCTCGATGTGGTCCCCGGCCTTCCGGAGTAGCGGGGCGATTCCGGTCAGCAACTCGTGTTGGACCGACGGCCTGAAGAACACCGGCTCAGGACTGACGCTACCGCTTCAGTGGCGAAACGTACCATCTAGAGCTCGCTATCTCGGCATCTTGATGTACACACCCGACGAGGACCTGCTCCACTGGCTCGCGATAGTCAGCAGGAGTCATCCGATTTGGAAGACCGGAATTCCCTTGGGCTACCGGGCATCGGGGTTACCCGACATAAAGAGCATCTATCAGCAGAGAAACGACTTCGGGGTAGTTGGATACAGCGGGCCGTGTCCAGATGAAGGCAAAAAGAGTGGCTACTTGATAGAGGGGTATGCACTCACCCGAGCTTCTGCAAGGGGCTACGGAACGAGCGTGGCTCAGATACGCAAAAACCTCAGGAAGCATACGGTCGGATACTCGAGGTACGGCGGCTCCTTTACAGGTCTCGGTGAAGGATCCGCCCCTCCCCCGCCGGTGATGCCATCACCCACTGAGACTGAAACTCCGACTGTGACCCCCACAGCGACGGACACACCTACTCCCTCTATAACTCCAACCGCGAGCGTTACACCAACCTTGACTTCGACGCCGACGATAACACCTACGCCAACTGAGACTCCGACTGCTACCGAGACTCCAACATCAACTCCAACTGAAACGGGGACTTCAACGCACACTCCGACCGAAACTCCCACAGCGACTGACACCCCGACGGGGACTCCAACGTTTACCCCGACTCACACTGGCACTCCAACCCATACCCCAACGGACACTCCTACTCCAACCGACACACCAACCGAAACCCCAACTGTAACACCAACCAATACTGATACACCGACGGACACTCCGACCGATACGCCAACGGCGACAGCGACGCCGACCGAGACACCAACTCACTCGCCGACGGAGACTCCGACGCCAACGGATACTCCGACAGACACTCCGACTGATACCCCCACTCCGACCGACACTCCCACCAACACTCCGACTCCGACGGACACTCCGACAGATACACCGACCATCACTCCGACAGACACGTCAACGCCGACAGATACCCCGACGGAAACGCCGACGGACACGCCCACAGAATCTCCGACATCGACCCCAACACAGTCGCCGACAGTGACTCCCACTGAGACTCCAACACTGACACCGACTGATACTCCAACCTCCACTGATACGCCGACAGACACACCAACGGACACGCCAACAGATACCCCGACTGACACGCCAACGGAGACTCCAACGCCGACGGCCACCCCGACAGAGACACCGACAGATACGCCTACCGCATCTCCAACAACTACACCAACACACTCTCCGACAGTGACTCCTACTCAGACTCCTACGCTCACCCCGACTGACACTCCAACGGATACTCCGACCGACACTCCCACTGATACTCCTACCGATACTCCTACCGATACTCCCACCGACACTCCGACGGACACACCAACCAACACCCCAACGCACACACCAACCCACACACCAACCAACTCTCCAACTCACTCACCTACTCACACTCCCACGAACACCCCAACTAACACCCCGACTAATACTCCTACTCACACGCCAACCCACACCCCGACTAACACCCCGACGCACACACCAACCAATACTCCCACTCACAGTCCAACCGTAACGCCGACTCATACGCCTACTCATTCGCCGACGGCTACCCCAACAGCTACACCAACCCACTCGCCAACTCACACTCCCACAAACACAAACACACCCACCCACACACCAACCCACACACCAACCAACTCTCCAACTCACTCACCTACTCACACTCCCACGAACACCCCAACTAACACTCCTACTCACACCCCGACTAATACCCCAACGCATACTCCGAGCCACACTTCAACTCACACGCCTACTCACACCCCAACTAACACGAATACTCCGACTCACACGCCTACGAACACACCAACGAACACTCCGACGCATAGCCCAACCGTAACGCCGACTCATACGCCAACTCGATCTCCAACAGTCACTCCAACGGCTACCCCAACCAACACGCCAACGAACACACCGACTGATACGCCAACTAACACCAATACTCCGACTCACACCCCCACTAACACAAACACTCCTACTCACACTCCGACGAATACAAATACTCCAACCCACACCCCAACTAACACCAATACTCCGACTCACACTCCCACTAGCACCAACACACCCACCAACACGCCGACTGCTACTCCGACCATTACGCCAACGAACGGACCGTCGCCGATCGGTGGGATATTGTATGCTACACCCGGCGTCTACACCTGGACGGCTCCTGCAGGAGTCACCTCAGTCAGCGTTGTGTGCATCGGAGGAGGAGGCGGAGGAGGAAATTGGGGCACAACTGGCCTGCAGGGAGGCGGCGGAGG
>CAZZJR010000019.1:21480-43329 GCA_964654585.1 uncultured Bdellovibrionales bacterium | reverse complement strand
GTCCACGTCCTCAGAGAGCGCCCCAGGGTGCCATCGAAGTCGAAGAGAACTGCTTGCTGTTGAGCCGGTGAGGGCATGTTTTCTGCCTAAAAACTGAGTTGCTTGGACTGGGGGCGACTAGAAATCACCGCACACTCCGAGAACGGTGATTATACAAAACCTGACTCGTTGGTAAACGTGGCTGAAGCCGATGAAAAAAGGGGCAGACCATTATTCACAAAGAGAGCGGCGAGGACAGCGAGGGGGAGCAATCTTGTTTCCCCTCTCTCTGCTCTCGCTGGTCTCTTTGTATATAATCTTCATCCTTTTTTCGGGAACGTTTACGTTCTTGTTAAAGAGAGATAGCAGGGTGGTAGCTACTTCGCGAATAAAAGTGAGGAGTGTGACGCGTAAACCATTCGTGAAGAATGGGGCAGTCCACACTCTTCAGAGGAAAAAAAGCCGATCAATTGCTCTTTCGCAACTGATCGAGTCGCCGTTCGTGCCTAAGGCTTTCCTCGCGGAGCACTGCTGCTTTCCGCAAGAGACCCTTAAGGACTTGTTCGAACTTGAGGACAACCGCACGGGTTATCAAACCGTCCGGTCGAATCCGGTTCGCCCGGACCCAGTCTCCACTGTAGATCGCTTCCGTCCACTGGGCACACAGGCTGCCCAGCTTCTTTCTCGCTCGTCGGACTCTCGCACTAGAGCGTCCGATCTTTGCGGCGAGCTTCTCTTCTTCTTCACTCGCCTTCTGCACCTGTTCTCGCTGACGAGCTATCTCCATTGCCCGGTCGTAGCAATGGATTGAGCAGAAGGGAAAGTCGAACATAGAGCCGTTTGGGGCAATCTGGTCCCCGCACACCTTGCAACAGCCATCCTTGTCTGAGCTTGCCATTATTAAAACCTCCTAGAAAACAACGGTCACACACCCCCACGGCGTCTCAGCGCACCAGGGCGCCATCGGGGTTGAGCAACGCAATTTTACCAATCCGGCAATTCTTAATCTACGTGCGCTCAACTATATGACACGACTGTATTTTCCCCCTTGCTCTCGGTGCAACTAATGCACCTGCGCGTGGCCCACCCAGCCTAATTGATTCCCCACCCCAAAGGTGGTTTATTTCGCGCGGTAACGTGGCGTCACACCAAGCATTTTACGCCTTAGGAGTCCTTCATTCGTATGCTCTCAGAAGAAGAGATCCAGAAGCTCGCCACCTTGGCACGCCTCGAGATTGAGCCCTCGTTCAAGCCGGTGGTCACGACGCACGTAAACTCGATCATCGGGTACGTTGCGCGCCTCAATGAGATCGACACCTCGGGCGTCGAGGCGTTAAGCCACATCCAGGGTGCCACCAACGTGCTTCGCGACGACGCGGTGCAGCCAGTAGGTGCTGCGCCGGCGCCAACTCCACTCGGTGACACAGCTATCCCGCCCCAGCCGATGCTCGACTCTGAGGCCCTCGCGCAGAACGTTCCAGCTAGCTCCGGCCGCTTCATCAAAGTTCCCCTTATCGTTGAGTAAGTATGTCTGACTTAGCTTCCCTCTCCATCGCTGAGATCCGCTCCGGACTCGACGAGAAGAAGTTCTCCTGCACTGAGCTGACGAAGGCGTGCCTCGACAAGGCAGAGAAGCTCTCCTCGCTTAACTGCTTCACGCTGCTCACTCCCGAGCACGCGCTCAAGGACGCGGCTGCCATTGACGCCCTGCTCAAGCAGGGAAAGAGCGCCCCGCTGCTCGGAGTGCCAGTCGGGATCAAGGACGTGATCTGCACTGAGGGGGTTCGCACAACGGCTGCAAGCAAGATCCTCAGCAACTTCATTCCACCGTACGACGCGACTGTCGTGCGTCGCCTCAAGACCGCCGGCGCAGTCTCGATCGGAAAGCTCAATATGGATGAGTTCGCGATGGGCTCCTCCAACGAGAACTCGGCGTTTGGCCCGGTCAAGAATCCGTGGAACCCAGAGTACGTTCCGGGCGGCTCAAGCGGCGGATCGGCCGCCGCTGTTGCGGCGCGCATCTGCCCCATCACGCTCGGCACCGACACCGGGGGCTCGATACGCCAGCCCGCAGCGTTCTGCGGCATCGTTGGCTTGAAGCCCACCTACGGCCGTGTGAGCCGCTACGGAGTGATCGCGTACGCATCGTCGCTCGACCAGGTTGGCGGCTTCGCGCACAACGTTCACGACTGCGCGCTCGTGACGCAGGCGATCTGCGGCGAGGATCCGAACGACGCTACCTGCTCGAAACGCCCGGTGCCCGACTTTGCCAAAGCCCTCGGCCGCGACATCAAGGGGCTCCGTATCGGCATCCCGAAGGAGTACTTCGTCTCAGGGCTCGCTCCTGAAGTGAGCGAGGCGACCAAGAAGGCGATAGGCGTCCTGGAAAGCCTCGGCGCGACGACCGTTGAGGTCTCACTCCCGCATACAGACGTGGCTGTGTCGGTCTACTACATCCTCGCCCCCGCCGAGGCATCTTCAAACCTCTCGCGCTACGACGGCATCCGTTACGGGCACCGTGCAGAGGGGCAGCTCGACCTCAAGGCGCTCTACAGCAAGTCGCGCAGCGAGGGCTTCGGCAAGGAGGTGCAGCGCCGCATCCTGGTCGGCACCTACGTGCTCTCGGCCGGCTACTTCGACGCCTTCTACGTCAAGGCGCAGAAGGTGCGCTCGCTGATCGTCAAGGACTTCACCGACGCCTTCGCCTCGAAGTGTGACGTCATCGTTGCCCCAACGACCCCCACCCCGCCTTTCAAGATCGGCGAGAAGGTCAGCGACCCGATTCAGATGTACCTAAACGACATCTTCACCATCCCAGTGAACCTTGCAGGTCTCCCCGGCATGGTTGTGCCGTGCGGCGCCTCGTCGAATGGGCTCCCTATCGGATTGCAGCTCATCGGACGACCGTGGGACGAGGAGACCCTCTTCTCGGTTGCCTCTGCGTACGAAGGGGCAACCGACTGGCACAAGAAGTCTCCAGCAGTGGCGGCGTAGGCAGCGAACGTTTTTGAGAGGATCGTCATGGAATTTGAAACTGTCATAGGGCTTGAGGTTCACGTCCAGCTCTCAACGCAGTCAAAGATGTTCTGCAACGCCTCAGCCGCCTACGGCGGCGAGCCGAACGAGTACATCGATCCGGTTACCCTTGGCCTGCCTGGCGCCCTGCCCGTGGCCAACAAGCGCGCGGTCGAGTTCGCCATCATGCTCGGGCTCGCTACCAACTCCGAAATCCGCCGCTTCAATCGCTTCGCGCGCAAGCACTACTTCTACCCAGACCTGCCGAAGGGCTACCAGATCTCGCAGTTCGACGAGCCGATCTGCGAGCGTGGCAGCGTTGAGTTCTACATGGAGGAGACGAAGCGCACGATCGGCCTCAAGCGCATCCACATGGAGGAGGACGCCGGCAAGAACATCCACGACTCGCGCACGCAAGCATCGCTGGTCGACCTGAACCGCGCCGGAGTGCCCCTGCTCGAGGTTGTCTCTGAGCCGGAGCTCCGCTCGCCTGCCGAAGCAGCTGCGTACCTTCGCGCGGTTCGCCAGCTCGTGCGCTACCTGGGCGTGAGCGACGGCAATATGGAGGAAGGCAGCCTGCGCTGCGACGCCAACATCTCGCTTAGGCCTGTCGGCCAGCTCAAGTTCGGCACCCGCACCGAGATCAAGAACCTCAACTCCTTCAAGTTTGTAGAGCGGGCCCTTGAGTACGAAGTCGCAAGACAGATGGCGCTGCTCAAGAATGGGCAGAGCATCGTGCAAGAGACGCTGCTCTTCGACAGCGCAACCGGCACGACTCGCCCAATGCGCTCCAAGGAAGAGAGCGCCGACTACCGCTACTTCCCCGATCCGGATCTCCCTCCGGTTGTGGTGGAAGAGAGCTGGGTGCGGGAGGTTGAGTCTACCCTGCCCAAGCTCCCAGCCCGCTGGATCCAGGATCTCGTGAACGAGTACGGGCTCTCGCTCTACGACGCCACTGTGCTCACGGGCGAAAAGGCAGCCGTAGAGTTCTTCAACGACGTGGTTGCTGCGTGCAGCAACGCCAAGGCGGCCTGCAACTGGGTAACCTCCGAGCTGTTCGGGTCGCTCAACAAGCAGGGCATTGAGATAGAGAAGAGCCCTGTGTCTGCCAAGGGCCTCGGCGAGCTCATCTCGATGGTCGACGCGGACGAGATCTCCGGAAAGATGGCGAAGGCCGTCTTTGAGGAGATGTTCTCAGCCGGGAAGAGCGCTGCTGAGGTGGTCAAGGAGAAGGGCCTCAAGCAGATAAGCGACGACGACTCAATCCTTGCCATCATTAAGCGCGAGTTCGACGCCAATCCGAAGCAGCTCGCTGGGTACCTTGGCGGCAACGAGCGGCTGCACGGGTTCTTCGTCGGGCAGGTCATGAAGGCTACCGAGGGCGCAGCCAACCCGAAGAAGGTCAACGACCTGATTCGTGAGGAAGCCGAGCGGCGGAAGGCATAGCCGATGGAGCTTTGCGCCAAGCCAGAGCCCGTCGAACTCGATTCAGGCCTCCTGGCATTCTATCTTGAGGTCCCACGGCATCAGATAGTACTTTTGCAGGCGTATTTTGAGCTGTACGATGGGGTCGGCACTGTCCGGACCCTGGAGGGGGACCGCAGCATCGTGAGCGTGCTGACCACGCCCTCTCAGCAGGCAGACTGCGTCAGCGTTCTTACTGCAATACGCGAACACGTGCAGTGGCAGCCCTGCCGGGAGATCCCGGAAGACAAGCAGCTACGCCCGTCTTAGCCAGATCAATTACCGCAAGGAAACCGTATGATCCGACTCATCCACAAGTACAACCGCTCAATCGCGATCGTCTTCCTCTTCGTCGCAGTCTGCTTTGCCCTAAGCGGCGTCGGAATTGACGTCCTGCACGACGGCAATCGAGCCGACCGACCAGCGATCCTCGTAAACGAGCGGTCGTTCACCGAGGCTGAGGTCGCGCGCGTCGTGAGGAACAACGAGAGTCGTTACCGCAAGATGTACGGCGACAACTTCGACCAGTACGCGAAGATGTTCGGGATCAACGTTGTGCAGCAGTCAGTCGACCAGATGATCGACACTGAGCTCCTCAACCAAGAGGCCGCCGGGATGGGCTTCGCCTCGGACGACGAGGCAGTGCGGCGCTTTATCCTTGAGGAGGAATTCGCCGGGATGCCGTACGATGAGACTCGCTTCCGTGGCATGCTCAAGGCCGCTAACCTCACCTATCGCGACTTCTCGCGCGACGTGAAAGAGGGCAAGAGCCGAGAGGCGCTCCTCGGCGTGCTGAGAGACTCAGCCTACGTAAGCCGCCGCGACGCGGAGAACCAGCTCGTACGGCAGGAAACCTCCTACTCTGTCCTCGCCGCGATCATTAACGTCTCGGACCTGCTCGCCTCCGTCCCTGCCCCGACCGAGGAGCAGCTCAAGGCCTTCTACGACCAGAACGCCTCGCGCTTCGAAGTGCCGCCACAAGCTTCGTACACCTTCATCGAGCTTGCGCCGTCTGCGTTTGAGAAAGATGTTCAGGTCTCCGAGGACGACATCGGGATCTACTACACCGACAATGCGCGGGATTTCACAATTCCGGAGCAAGTTAGGGTTTCTGAAGTTAAGGTATCCTACCCCAAGAACGCTGACGACAAGGCGAAAGCAGACGTAAAGGAGAAGGCGAAGCAGGCGCGCGAGGAAGCGCTCGCTGGCAAGGTCTTCGCGGAGCTGGTTGCCAAGTACTCAAGCGACGCGCAGCTCAAGGCGAAGAGCGGCGACCGCGGCTGGATTAGCCGAGGGTCTGAGCACCCATCGTTCGACAAGGCAGCTTTCTCAACAGAGGCTGGCGCCGTGTCGGAGATAATTGAGACCGATGAGTCTGTGAGCGTCATCAAGGTGGAGGAGAAGAAGCCATCAACCCAGAAGCCGCTCGCATCTGTTCGCGCCGAGATCGAGGCTACAATCCGCAAGAATGAAGCGCCTTCGTACGCCAAGGCCAGGGCCGACGAGGTGCTCAAGACAGCTCTCCGAGACGGGAAGTCCCTCTCGGAGGTTGCCGGACTCTCCGGGCTCTCCATGAAGGAGTCAGGCGGAATGCTCGCTGCAGGCAACGACCCCGCGCCGGCACTCACTGGCCTGACCGAGAAGGTGATAGCACTTCAGGGCGGAGACCGGACCTCTATCTCGCTGGTTGAAGTCGGCGACACCTCAGCACTCGTGCAGATCAAGGAGTTTAAGGATGCATCACTCGCGCCATTTGCGGAAGTTCGCGAGAAGATTGTCCAGGTGGTGAAGGCTCAAGAGGCCCAGAAGCTTGCTGACGCTCGCGCCAAGGAGATTCTGGTTGCCGCACAGGCAGCCCCGCAGAACTTCGCTTCAGACGCCAAGCAACGGGGCGCGAAAGTCGTTGGTCCCGCCAAGGTAAGCCGTGCCAACCCGACCTCGACAGAGCTCCCTGAACTCTCTCAGGGCATTCTTCGGGCGGTGTTCTCTCTCTCCACTCCGCAGGTAATCAACCAGCAGTTCCCGGCTCAGAACAGCATCGTGTTGGCTTCCGTGACGGCGATTGAGAAGCCAGACCTCTCGAAAGGCATTAAGGCAGAGGATCTCGAAAAGTACCGCACAGAGGCTCGTGAGCAGGCGTACGGTGACGCCATCCAGTCGGCTCTGGCGTACCTTAAGTCCTCGGCGAAGGTTGATGTTGATCCAGTCCTGCTGAGCCGCCAGTAAAAAACGCAGCCGCTCCTACTACGGCAGCGAGCGATTTATCTCGTCGAAGAGCCGCTTAAAAGCCTCGACCGAGGACGGGTAGTTTTGCCCAAAACGCTTAATGACGAGTGCGTAGAGATCTTCGGGGCTCGTTGCAACGACGAGCTCCATGCGCCGGAAGAGCGGATGCTGGTCGAGCAAGGCTCGCCGCCGCTTGAAGTAGTTCTCCTTCAGCCGCATCTCCATCGCATCGTGGAAGAAGCGGCGTGACTCTCCCTTGAGCGCGTGAATCGCCCGGGTGTAGCTCCGGTACTCATCGCGATCACGGAAGTCCCCAAAGCCCTTCTTGTTCCGGTAGAAGCGAACGGGATGGTACTCAAGCAGCACGCCATCGACGAGGAAGTCTACCGAGTAGGTGTTTCCCCGCCCATCTGAGCCGATTGCGACCTGGAAGGTAAGCCCCTTACGCAGCTCGAAGGCAGGAACGAATCGGCGCAGCAGTTCGGCGCAGATCGCCTCTGACCGAGAGCAAAACTCTGGCTCGGCTCCTCTGGGCGGCGGCGTGAGCTCAAAGCGAGCTTCCCCCTGAAGGGGCTTATCCCGGTTCGCGCTCGATAATTTTCTGAATTTTTTTCTTAGGTGCCGGCGTGGCAAACGGGTCGGGCGATCGAGGTGAACGGGAAGTTCCGTCTCACACCGCTCTGCGAAAGGCTCGTCAGCGAATGTCGCTGGGCTCTCTTCTTTCAACCTCTGCTCCTCAATGACTGCGAGGACATTAACCACTCGAATGCGGCTTGGGCTTCAACAGCTGCCCTTTTACCGCCTACCTCTTCTGATGAGGCTGGCACCCGGTTGGGTTCGAGAAAGAGCCGGCTATTTTTCCTTAAATCCCGCTAAGAGGGCTGACAAACAGGGGCAATCGCCTCGCTGTGCCCCTCACCCAGCTAGGTCAGTAACGATAACGCAGCGCTCGGCCGCAGTCGCAAGGAGTGCCGGGCACTCTTCTGTCAGAGTGCCGTCTGCATTAAACGCGCTCCAGGCAGCGCGCTTCCCCTCTCCGAGGAAGAGCAGAATGCTCAAGCTAGCGTCGGCGATGAGCGCCTTGCCAGCTGTCATGCGAGCGGGAGGCGGCTTCGGCGAATCCTGGAACGAGAAAAATGTTCTCTCTTCATGCCGCAGCACCGTGTGGCGCGGGAAGAGGCCCGCAACGTGGCCGTCTTCTCCCACGCCGAGCACCACAACTGTAAACCGGCCCCCGAAGCCGCAGAGCTCCTCTGCGTACGAAGCACAGCCGAAGTCGTGCTTGGTGCTATCAGCGAGGAAGGGATGAAGCTGGCTCGCCTGGACCGCGCACTGCTCCACTAATTTGTCGAAAAGAAGTTTTTTGAGGCCGCCGAAGTTGCTCTGCTCGTCTGTAAGGGGAACCAGCCGCTCATCGACCATGAAGAACTGTACTCTCTGTAACAGGTCGCTCGGCTGTTGATGAGACTCTCGCTCAAGAGCTGTCAGCAGACCAACGACGCTGCGCCCGCCACACAGCCCGATCGTGAGAGGGGCATCGCTGGGCTGCGCTGCCAGGGTAGCGAAGATCCTGCGCGCTGCCTGACGCAGCGCTTCCTCTAGTAGAGACTTTCCAGCCTGCACCACCTCGATTGCCATTCTATTTCTCCGTCAGGTTCCATACCGGCGAGAAAGAGTGGACACCCTCTTTCTCGCCGTCGATTCGCCGGCAATATGCCTCACTGACCGGGTCACCTGCAAACCTTGAGAAGAGCGCCTGGGCCTCGGAAAGCTTTCCGCTCTCGAACAGGGTGCGAGCTTGATCAAACTCCCCCAAACGGCTGATCAGCGCTCCGTCGAGCGTCGGGTCGAGAGGCTGGAAGAGGGCTACCGGCTCAGACCTGCCAACCACCCGAGCTCTTCCTACTTCTCGCCACGGCTGCTCCTCTCCTGCTCTGCGGCGCGTCTCTCCAGAGACGAGAAGTAGTGTGCCAAAGACTTTGTTTGTGCCCTCAAGCCTGGAGGCCAAGTTCGCCGCGTCACCGATGACGGTGTAGTTGAAACGGGTCGAGGAGCCGAAGTTGCCCACTGTCACGGTGCCGGTGTGGATACCGATGCGCATGAATAGCTCAACACCGAACTCTTTCTTGAAGAACTCATGCAGCTCCCGCAGGCGACGCTGGCACTCAAGTGCTGCCTGCACTGCACGCCTCTCGTGGTCTGGAACCGCGAGGGGCGCGTTCCAAAATGCAATGATCGCATCTCCCTCGTACTTGTCGATCGTTCCGCCTGAGGCCAAGAGGATATCGGTCATCTCTGAGAGAAAGCGATTGAGGAATGCAACAAGCCTATCCGGCTGCATACGCTCCGAGATTGTTGTGAAGCCTGCGATATCCGAGAAAAAAATCGTCAGCTCACGCCGCTCGCCACCGAGTGAGAGCGCTGACGGGTCACGCACAATCTGTTCGATCACTGCCGGAGTGACGTAGTGCTGGAAGGCGCCCTTTATGAAACGATGCTCGCGTCCCTCGACTTGGTACTGCAGCAGAAATACGAGTGGCAGGACACACATCGCCCCGGTCAGAGGCACAACTACAGGGATCCACCAGCCGCAGATTGCGCACAGATACGCTAGCGCACTCCACGAAATGAGCGTTGCGACGATCAATCCAACTTGAAAGCGCGTCGCTCGGATACTTACAAGACTAAGCAGACCAAGAAAAATGACCGTCAAGAGGGATGCCACCCAACCCGGGGTGTGCCGCATAAAACTGCTGTGAATGACGTTGTCGAGAATAGTTGCGTTGAGCTCGACCCCCGGGAAGTTTCCAGCCACCGGCACTGGTCGTAAGTCCAATAGCCCCGGGGCGTTGGTTCCAATGAATACGTACGAGTCCTTGAACTCGTTGAGTGGAATATCAGGCTCCTGCCCCTGCTCAATCTTGATGTAGCTGTTGATGACCGCAGCAATTGAGAAGGATTCGTACGTGGCTTCTGGACCAAAGAAACGCACGAGTAGCTTGCCGGATGGGCCCGCTAATTCCTGGAGCTCCGCTGCCTTCTTCGCTCCAGGATTAACAAGATTGTAGAGGGCGATCGGTAGACTGAGTACCGGGGTGCCCCGCACAAAGGCACCCAGCTGGGCATGTCTGAAGATTTTATCGGCGTCAGCTTCGGCCGTGGCGTTTCCAAGCGAGGGGCTCGCCTCTATCAGCAGGTCTATCGGCAGGGTAGCTGAGGGATACTGTGGCTCAATGCCGGCGCGAACGTACGGATCTATCTCGGCACGGCGCCTGCTCTGCACACCTTCAAAGAGCGCCTCAACAGCCGGGTCTCCGTCTATAGCCTCACGGCGGAGAGAGACCGCTGTCACCACCGGCAGAGAATCGGACACAGCCTGGGCGAATTCGCGGTCATCACCAACATGGCTTGAGCTTTCGGTAAAAAGCATGTCGAAGGCCACCCCGCGAGCCCCTGCGCGCTGTAGGTAAAAAAGCACCGGCGCGTAGAGCGAGCGAGGCCAAGGCCAGTAGATCTGCTCTTGGCGCGCAAAGTGGTCGAGCGAAGATTGGTCGACCATTATTATCTTAATCGCTGGATCGTGCTGACCCGGGGTAGCGACGAGGCGTTGTCGCATGTCCCACGTCGCGCTTTCAATACTGAAAAAAGCGTCTGTGCCGAGGGCAACGAGGGAGAGCAGAGACGCGAGAGCCCATATGGCGAACACGCCCCGCCGAATCTTTTGCGCAGCTCTCATTACCTCTGCTCCCATCCCCCTTGTGACAACATGTATGCCGGGGCCGCTCGTGATGGTACCGCATGAGGTACTTCAGGTGTATAGGCTATCGATGCTCCCGAGGTGATGCTGTTGCGGGAGGCTATCGACTAAGGATACTCGTCAGTGGGTTCGATACATTCCCTGTTTTCGACCAATTTAGAGAAGATTCTCCGGCCATAATCCCCCGCCCACTCCTGCGAGGTGATGTTGAGCACTTCCATATCGTGAGCTTCAAGAACTCGTCGTTTAAGGGCATCGGTGCCACGCCGTGTGCCGCCATCGGGGCCCCACGAGAAGTGAAACTGCTTTCCGTCTACCTCAATCGCTATGGTCCTGCCCTGGTGAGGGAGACGGAGTACGAGATCAACGAAGAGGCCTGCCACATTTTCCTGTCGAGTCAGAGTAAACTCCTGGTGATGCTGCGTGAGGAACTGGTTCAGTTGTTTCTCCACGCGGCGTTCAAATCCACTCGCCATCTGCTCCCGAGGCTTCATCTCGCAGAGGTATCTCCGCTTTGACTCCCGAAGCGCATCAAATTCTTCTGAGGGATGAAGCTGCTTGTCGAGTATCAAGGCTCGGTACATCTCTCCCCACTTCTTGATGGAGCCGTGGTAGCCATCGAGAAAGTGGGGCGCGAGGACAGCCCTCACGCTACCCTCCTTCAAGAAGGCTAGCGACAATCCGATGCGAGCCCTCGTCTCATGGTCGAGACTATCAATTCGGTCAGAAGATCGCGCAGCTTTGATGAGAGCGTCTGTCAGTCGGGGAATCTCTAACACATGGAGCTGCACCATTGCCCAGAGAAATCTGCCAAGCTGTTTTCCGGAGAGCTCCTTGCGAGCCTCTTGCGCTCGCTCGGCAAGCAGCTCAAACAAGCCGAGATCTCTGTACCCGATGACCGCAAGAGCTTCCGCAAATCGAGCCGCCATTGCGTTTGAGAAAAATGGTCGCGTGTCTTTGATGGCGTAGCAGGCCTCTGAGACGGATGCACTCAGCACAGAGCCCGTGCTGTGAAGCTCTGTAGCAGCCCTTCCTTCTCTGCGCACAAGGCGTGCGAGCTCCCAGAGCTCATGAACCACCTCTCGCAGCGCTGCTTCAGCACAGGGAGCTCTCAGCAAGCAATTCCGGGCCTTGTCGATGGATAGTGCCTGTGCTGCGAGAGGAGTTTTATGCGGCGAGCTGTCGGCTCGCAGTGGGTGAGGCGCTTTTCGAGAATCCGCAGATACAACGTTCGAAATTTGGTGAAGACTGTTTGATGAACTTGGGAACGTTGCCATAGGCGGAGGACTGTACCAACCGCCTCATGTCACTCGCAATCATGGTGATTAGGCACCGAGACTCCAGAAGAGAAATCATGTGCTACTTAAGTGCCGAGAAACGCGCCTTTCTTGAGCTGGGAGGGTCCTGCGGCGCCGGGAACGAGAAGTCAGAGCTGATCTCCGAGATGCGATCGGCAGGAGCTGGATGCGTCTCGTACCAGCCTCCCTGCTCTCCCTTCGCATGACTTTCGAGTATTCCGAGGACGCGCACCAGGGCGTTCGGGTCGTACCCAGCTCGCTGCAATAGCTCTGCCGCATACAGGTCTGCCTCATACTCCTGACGTCGGTCAAAGCCCTTCGTGAGCAGCTTGTCGACTACACCAGAAACGCTCTCGGAGAAGATGCCCGTAATCTCGCCGAGATCGATTGGGCTTGATACCTGACTCGCCGCAATCGAAGCACTCGCCTGCCCAAAGTCAGTAAGAGCCGAAAACAGCTTCGCATTCGAGATTGCATTCACGCCGTGCTGCTTCACAATGTGCGCAATCTCATGAGCGAGCACCGCTGCCACGGCATCCTCATCGGGAAGCTCCTTGATGAAGCCCGACGACACGTAGACGAATCCCCCCGGCGCGGAGAAGGCGTTAATCTCCTTAGACTGGACCACCATAAAGTGGTACCCCCCAAACGTCTCAGGCATGTCTGACACGCTGGCCAGCGTCATTCCTATCTTGTTTAGGTATGCGGTCGATCCGGCGTCGCGCTGCGGGGGAAACTTCGCAAGCAGGTTCGCTGAAACTGCTCGGCCGAGGTAGTACTCCTGCTCAGGGAGCAGCTCCTCCTGGGACTTCACCAGGTTGTCGCCCGCTGACAAGAGGCTTGAGGCTTGCGACTGGGAGACGTACCCCGTCGAAGAGAGCACCTGCGAGCCGACCTCTTTAAACGCTGGGTGCGAGCACCCGGAGAGAAGCAGCAGGGAGATTGACAGTACTTGCTTCTTCATACGCTACCGAAGCCCCCCTGACTTTATGAACTGCGCCACTTCAGCCGGCGACACCCGTGCGCTTTGCTCAACGTAATCCACGAGGTCAAAGCGCGCTGCGCCGTCTTGCTTGCGGTACTGCTGCTCGACTTCCTTGCTAAAGCCCTTCCCTGCCATGACAACTTCTGAGGAATCCGCCTGAACCTTCTTTAGCTCTGCTGCCGAGAGCACAATCTGGTCGGCTGATACTGAGGCGAGCGGCAGGTACCCCTGACGAGATCCCGCACTGACCTTCACCCAGCCGCCATCCTCCGAGACCCGTTCAAGCTTGTCACCGTACCGAACCGACCCCACCGAGGGCGCGTAAAATTTAGGCTGCGTCCGAAGCTGGGATTGCCGCACCTGAACCCAAGCGGGCTCAGCAAGCGCCGGGCTGCTGGCCAGCAGGCTGATTGCAAACAGAGAGATCTTCTTCATGGCGTTCTCCGACTAAGCTCCTCACACGCCACAGGCCCTGTGCGAACGGGGCGGAGCGAGCAGGGCGCTGCTGTACGTCCGGGGCAGATGACCCTCTGAAGTATAACTATTTTGCAAAACCCCGAAAGGAGTTCTTGCGAGACGCGACGGGAGGGGAAGCCAGCGATCTTACTTAATGAGCTTCGAGATCGGGGAAGAAGCGGTGATTACTCCGGCTTCCCGGTAAACCTCCAGCTTCTGCCGAGTGTCAGCGACGTCAAGGCTGCGCAGCGCAAGCTGACCGATGCGATCCTCAGCGGAGAATGCCTCTGCGCCCTTCTCCATTGTCAGTCGCTCTGGGCTGTACGTTAGGTTTGGGCTCTCTGTGTTGAGAATCGAGTAGTCGTCGCCGCGCCTAAGCTCAAGCGTAACCGTGCCGGTTATGGCTTTCCCGATCCAGCGCACCATCGACTCCTTCATCAGCATCGCCTGCGGATCGAACCAGCGCCCTTGGTACAGGAAGATTCCAAGCCGGTACCCGCCGGTGCGGTAGTGCTCGATGGTGTCTTCGTTATGGATGCCAGAGACAAGCCGCTCGTACGCGATATGCAGCAGCTTGACACCCGGCGCCTCGTAGATTCCCCGGCTTTTCGCCTCGATGATGCGGTTCTCGATCTGGTCAGACACGCCGAGCCCGTGGCGACCACCGATGCGGTTAGCCTCAAGCATCAAATCAATCGGATCAGCAAATTCACGGTCGTTGAGCTTTACCGGCATCCCCTCCTTGAACGTCACGGAGACCCGCTCCGACTTGATCTGAACCGAGGCATCCCAGGATTTGACGACCATGAGCGGCTCAACGAGGTACTCATTCTCGCTCAGCAACTCAAGCTTCTTCGCCTCGTGCGTTGCACCCAGCATGTTCGCGTCGGTTGAGTACGCTTTCTCTCTCGACGCTTTGTACGGCAGCTTGCGGGCGAGCAGGTACTCACTCATCTCTTTCCGACCACCGAGCTCAGAGATGAACTGCACATCGAGCCACGGCTTGTAGATCTGAAGATTCGGGTTAGCCAGGAGCCCGTAGCGGTAGAAGCGCTCGATGTCGTTGCCCTTGTACGTGCTCCCATCTCCCCAGATGTTGACTCCATCTTCGGCCATGGCCTGCACAAGCCGAGGAGCCGTAACCGCCCGCCCTAACGGGGTCGTGTTAAAGTAGGTCTTGCCGGATGTGTTGATGTGAAACGCTCCGCACATCAACGCGATCATCCCCTCGCGTACCAGGTCCTGACGACAGTCTATCAGGCGGGATTTCTCGGCTCCGTACTCCAACGCCCGCGCCGGAATGGAATCGACATCGGTCTCGTCTGGCTGCCCGAGGTTTGCGGTGTAGGTGTACGGGTGTGCTCCCTTCTCGCGCATCCAGGCCACCGCGACGCTGGTGTCCAGGCCCCCAGAGAACGCCAACCCAACCTTCTCCCCCCGCGGTATGCTCTTCAGAATGTGCGACATAACGACCTCGAACGATTGATTAAGGATGCCGTGTTATACCCGACGTCCCACTGATTTGAAATAAACCCCACGGCGATCTAAGGTTGTCCGCGTCGCGCTTGGCGCTGCCGGGGCGCTTGGCTAAACCCCAGAGGTTGCGGCAGAAAATCAGGCTCGTCGGGGTTGGAAAGCGCCCTGTCGAGGGAATACAGTATAAAAACGCAGGGAAGACGATGCCCCCGAGGGGACGCGGCTCTTTTTTATTCGGAGGCGGATTTCGACGGCGCTTGCAGCCGACCTCGACCGCGTGGCATTTTGCCGCTCGCTCGCAAAAATGTGAGCTCTTTATCGCCCTTGTCTGATGTCAACAACTGCAGAACTCCTTCACCAAGCAGCGGGTCAACTCGGCGTCTTTAATGCCATAGAGGGACTCTCGGAGATTGTCCGCCTCGGAAAGCTGCGCCTTCACAACGCCTGCTACCAAAAAGGAGCCCCGTCCTGTGCCTGGGACTCAAGCGAAATCCACCTGCCGGACCCGAAACGACCGGAGCGGTATCGCTCATCCGTTTTAATCGATATCGGTGGCACCCAAACTAAGGTTGGCTACCAAAACGAGCGTGGCGAGATACGATGCCTGATAGATCATCCGAATACCTGGTTCCAGTCGGCCGATCCCGGAGGAGACACTCCGGCACTCGAGCCCTTTATCAGTGCCTTGATTGCGGAGATCAAGAAGTGTGTCCCTAATCTAGAGCCCGACTGCCGCCTAGGGCTCATCTGGTCAAACCAGGTCCAGTGCGTGCAGATCGACACGCCGACGACTCGCGGAGTATCCGGCATTGTGCGCGGCTCAAAGTCGGGCGGCTACCGTAAGGGGGAATGGTTCCTCAGAGGAATACGTGACGGTGATGATATCGGCGCCCTCTTCCTGAGGGCCCTGGGCCGTGCGAACTGGCATCCGGCTGTCTTCCTGCTCGGCAACGACACCGTCTTTACCCTCTTCGCGACGCCCCGTGCCACGGCAGGAGTTGTTATGTCCTCGGGTGGCAATTGCACCGTCATCGGTGACGAAGGCCGGGAAAAGGGGCACATCATCAACACCGAACTCGGTGGTAATCTAGCCGTGCCCGATCACCTACTCTCGGATGGAGATCGCTTCTGCGCAGGGATGCGCGGCGTCCCCACCCTCTCACTCGAAGAGCTTTGCGCGGGCCTCTGGTTTCCGACACTCGTGTACGCTCATGTTTGCGCAGCGGCAGAGCTTCCAGACTGTGCTGCCCTCGCTCCTCTGAGAGACGCTCTGGTATCGGGGGAAGTGAGCTTCAACAACCGCATGCTCGTCGCGTCAATCAAGGCCCCTGACTCCGAACTTGTCCCGCAGGCTCTTCGGAATGCTGGCGAGAGTTTCACTGGACTCCTGGAGGCTCTTGTGCGTCGCGGTGGCGCCCTCGCAGGGGCATTGTGCTACCTCTCGGTCGCCAATCAGATCGAACATCCCGAGGGACCCGTCTCGATCTCCCTCGACAGCTCCATGGCGAGACACTTTCCGGGATTCTTTAGCTCGCTCAGCCAGACGTTCAAGGAGCTCTGCGGCGGACATTCTGTCGAGCTGCACCTCGCTCAGCCGCTGGCCCTAGGCGGTCGCGGAGATATCTCTGTTCCGATGCAGGGTATGGCTCGGGCTCTCAACACCTTTGAGGCGTAACGTGGAAGTGATCATCTGTCCGACAGCCGAAAAAGCCTCCGCTCTTACGGCGCAACTGGTGGCAGACCTCGTGCGCACGAAGCCAACGGCGGTGCTCGGGCTCGCCACTGGCAGAACCATGGAGGCTGTATACGCCACCCTCCGTCGCCAGTACCAGGAAGAGGCTCTCGACTTCTCGGGCACGACAACCTTTAACTTGGACGAGTACATCGGTATCCCCGCCTCCCACCCGCAGTCGTATCGCAGCACGATGGACGGATCACTCTTCAAGCACATCAACATCAACCCGAAGAACACACACCTGCCAGACGGCCAGGCAAAGGACCTCGACGCTGAGTGTCGCCGTTACGAACAGGCGATCGAGCACGCCGGTGGAATAGACCTGCAGCTGCTCGGAATCGGGTCAAACGGCCACCTCGCATTTAACGAGCCGCTCTCATCCCTCTCCTCTCGTACCCGCACCAAGTCGCTCACCCCCGAAACCCGGGAGCAAAACAGCGCCTTCTTCGGCGGCGCCGAAAACGTGCCCTCGCGGGCCATTACCATGGGGGTCGGCACTATCCTCGACAGCCGCTGGTGCGTGATGCTGGCTACCGGTGGCTCAAAGGCAGGGATTCTGCAGAAGGCGATTGAGGGCCCAGTCTGCTCAGTCGTTACAGCGAGCGCCCTGCAGATGCACCGCCGCTGCACCGTGATAGTAGATGAGCCGGCTGCTTCCAAACTCCAGTTTACTGATTACTACCGATGGGTGTTTTCAAACGAGCCCGAATGGTCAGCATATCGGGTATTTGCGGCGCTGTAGAATAAAACGGCGTTGCCAAATTAGGCGTTAAGACCACTTTACGTATTGTTTTCAGGAAAGAGGGTGAAGTAGCCTCTCCGACGGGAATTGAATCCCGTTATTCGAAAAGGAAAGTAAAAATGAAGAAGATACTGTCTCTCGTTGCGGCCGCCATGGCGTTCGGCGCTACGGCAGCTTCGGCTGATCCGCTCATGAAGTATAACTACTTCGACGTCGCCTACCAGTGGAACGACACCAAGGGTATCCAGGGCATCCTCCCGACCAACGGTGTAGACACCAAGCTCTCTATCTCGCCCTTCGAGAACTTCGCGTTCGAAGGCGGTTACAACTATGCTAACGGCGACTTCTCCAAGTCGATCCGTGACCTGGTTAACACCAGCAGCATCAACTACAACACATGGTCATACGGTATCTTGGGCTACTACCACTGGTGCCCAGGCCTCGACTTCCTCGCTCGTGTGGGTGGCAATCACTTCAACGCGAACGCTGACATCGAGGGTGACCACGTAACTGACGCCGCTGACCGCGTATACGCTGGTGTTGGCTCCCGTTACCTCCTCCTCGACACCCTTGAAGTTGACGCTAACGTCCTCTACCAGAACGTAAACGGTGCCCTCTGGACTTACTCCGGAACAGCGCTCTACACGATTCTTGAGAACGTAGCCCTCAAGGCCGATGCCGGTATCGACAACGAGTCGAGCGTAACGCTTGGCGCCGGTGTCCGTTTGGCGATGTAATCGGTACGATTACGCGCTAATCGCTAAGGCGTCTCCCGAAAGGGAGACGCCTTTTTTATTTCTCGTCGCGCAATCGATGCATGGGAATGCTGCACAAAGAGAGCAGCGATGGGTTGAGGAATATCCCCCCTCTCTCCGGCCTCGCCGCTCTCTTTGTATAACTTCCCCCTTCTGCTCCGCCTACACACACCCATGCTCGTGCCCAGGAGCCGGAGCGTATGCGACCAGTTATTTGAACAAGGAGAGCAGCAAGGGCAGCGAGGGGGTAAGAAGTGAATCCCCCCTCTCTCCGGCCTAACCGCTCTCTTTGTGCAACTTCCCCCTCTCCACCTCCCGACGGGCTACTCATCATGCTACGGTAGCTGTCGCATGACAGAACCTCTGCAACCTGCGGCAAAACGGCTTCATATCGTCCTGATTGCGGGTAGCCTCCTCCTAGCAGCAGTCCTCTCCTTCCGCTCGATTGACGATCTCGATTACGGCATACACATCGCAACCGGCCGCTGGATTCTTAAGAACGGCACCGTTCCGACGACAGATCCTTTCTCTTGGTCCTTCTCCTCTCACGCCTACATCGCCTACCACTGGGGTTTCCAGGTCATCTTGGCATGGCTAGAGGGCTTACTGGGGCTCTGGGGACCGGTAGGGCTGCGCTGCCTCCTTGTAACCCTGACAGCGATTGCCGTCGCTTGGGCCTGCAGGGTTCGGCGAGTGGACCCGCTCATCGCGGTTCTTTGCGGCGTTTTGGCCACCGTTGCTGCGGAGTGGCGCTTTGCAATGCGGCCAGAGCTCTTCTCCAACCTATTCCTAGTGCTAACGGTGCTCGCTCTCGACAAGTATCACGACGGCTCTAAGCGCGCCGCGTTCGCACTGCCGCTCATATTTTTGGGCTGGGTAAACACGCACGTGTACGTGCTGGGGTTCGCAGTATTGCTCCCATGCATCGCTGAAGACGCGATCCGCAGCAAGCTGCGCGGCCAGCTGCTTCTTGCTGCAGCTCTGAGCGTTGGTGCGCTCTTTCTCAATCCGTACGGCTGGGAAGCTGTCAGTGAGCCGCTGCGCCTCATGACCCGCATGCAGGGTTCCAACATCTTTGCGCAGCACATCTCAGAGCTTGAATCGCCCTTTAAGGCCTCAAACGATCCGAACTCTCTCTTCCAGATGCACGGGCAATACGGCGCTTGGATAGCCCTGCTGCTCCTCTCTTTCCCAGCAGCCTTCGGTCTGTTTCGGCTTCGCCGATTCACCGATCTCGTCTTCTTAATCGCCCTCGCGATACTCTCAACGCTTGCTGTCCGAAATATGTCGCTCTTCGTGATCGGCACGGTGCCTGCTCTTGCGACTGGCCTCACCGAGTTCGTAGCACTCTGCCTCCCCAGTTTTGAGCGCAACCGCCGGCGCATCGCGTTCGCCCTTGCGGCGGCGATCGCTATCTTGTGTGTGCGCGTCTCAAGCGGCGCCTGGTACGCGTCTCAGCGCCGTGACCTACACTTCGCTGCAAAACTTGAAGAGTCATCGCTTGCAATTCAAGCCGCGGACTTCGTGCGCGAGCACGCCCTGGTTGGGAAGGGCTTCAACAATCTCGATGTTGGGGGAGCGCTGCTGCTGCGTGCCCCGAACCATAAGGTATTCATGGATGGCCGTAATGAGGTAACCGGCGAGGAGTTCTTCAAGCGCTACCTCCTGCTTCTCGACCCTGCTAACTTCGAGAAGTTCGCTGAGCTTGAGCAGATTGAGTACGTGGTGGTCTCGCACCGCCACTCGATGCGGCTCCTGCGTGAGCTGCTACGAACCGCGCGGTGGACCGTTGCCCACTACGACGGCGTCGCGGTGGTGCTCGTGCGCAAAGCGGGACCGAATGGCGGCCTCACGGAGCAGCCGTTGCCGAATCCGATCACCGACGAGGAGGAGCGATGGTTGATGCTCTCAAAGATCTTCGTTCGGCCCACGTTTATCGAGAGCCTCTCGCGCTGGCTCCTCGGGGGCGAAGAGATGCCTGAAGCGCTGAGCAAGACCGGCACCTTCCTTCTCATGCTGGACCGATGGGCGAATGCGGAAAGACCGCTGCTTGAGGCCGCTATCGAGGCGCCAGATTTCTGGGAAACGTCGAACAACCTCGGGGCTCTCTACTGGCGACTGCAAAATTGGGAAGCCGCAGCAACCAGCTACCGAACCGTTCTGATGCTCAAGCCGGGAAATGCCCTGGCGCGCCGTCGTGCCGAGGAGGCTTGGGCGCTCTTCCAAGGGGCATGGAGAAACAAGAAATGAAGCGCCGCAAAGCGAAGAGCGAGAAGAGCAGCTCAGCGAAGGTCGTCGCTATGCCGCAACAGGCGAAGCCTGCTCCTTGGTATCGCTCGCTGCTGGTGCTCCTGCCATCGGCGGCGTTCCTGCTGTGCGGGCTCGACCACCTCTGGGTAACTGAGGATGCCTACATCACCTTTAAGAGCGTCGACAACCTCTGGAATGGATACGGGGCTAACTTCAACCGTGGCCTGCGGGTAGAGAGCTTCTCGCATCCGCTGTGGTTCGTTTTCCTCGCCGCTTTCAGGGCGTTTGGGTACTCAGCACTTCCTCCACTCGCAGCACTTACGGGGGTCATGCTTTCGGTCGTGGGCTTGCTCGCAGCCACACAGGCGGCGCGCCTCCGCCTCGATAAGCTGCCCAGACTTGCTCCGCTTGGAGCAATCGCTGTTGCCGCGCTGCCTCCGTTCTGGGACTTCGCTTCCTCCGGTCTAGAGACTGGGCTGACCTTCTTCTGGATAGGAACGGTGTCTCTGCTGCTTACGCTCGTGGCTCGCGAGCACCAGCGTCAGGCTATCGCGGCTCTCTTCTGGACCCTTGGAATGGCGCCTCTGATCCGGCCAGACTTAGCGCTTCCGTCAGCCCCACTCATTGTGCTGGCACTGCTTTTGAGCCGCTCTGGTGGCGAAGGTGCGCTGCCGACTCTGCTGCGGATGGTACAGGTAATCGTTCCCGGTCTCGTCTGGCAGCTGTTCCGGATGGGGTACTACGGCCTAACGGTGCCAAATACCTTTCTGGCAAAGGAAGGCTTCCTCTCGCGCTGGGACCAAGGACTTGTCTACCTCAACGACACCTACGGCCTGTACTGGCTCTACCCTATCGTAGTGCTGCTTCTGGCTGGTTCGGCCTACTCATCGGTCATGTCAGCACAGCGTAGCCAAGATCGCACGACGGCGTTCTCCTCATGGGCTATCCCGCTTGCGCTCCTACTCGGAGGCTTGCTGCACACGTCAGCGGTGGTGCGAACAGGCGGCGACTTCATGCATGCTCGGCTCCTCCTGCCGGGTCTCTTCTTCATGCTGAGCGGCGCTGCTGTCGTGTCGCTCCCGAGCACCAGGCTCCTTCGGCTGTTCTCAGTCGCTGCCGCGAGCGCCTGGGTCTTCGCCGCTTCTCTCTGTATCCGCTCTCCGCACCGCGAGGGAATCAGCTCGTTTGGGATAGCAGACGAGCGTGCGTGGTATTCGCACAGCTCAAATTCTGTTCGGCCATTTACCCTCGATGACTACCGCTTCCACCGCTACTACCGAATCGGCGAGGAGGCTGCGCTCTTGGTGCTCAAAGACAAACTCAAGGCAGTCTACTGGGCCCACATCGGCATCGCTGTTACCGCTCTCGACAAAGACACCATCGTCATCGATCCGCTGGCTCTCAACGATCACATCGGCTCTCACATCGAGCTTGAGAGCCGTGGGCGCCCAGGCCACGAGAAAGTTGTTCGAGCTGCGTGGTTCTTCGCGCGCTACCCGGCTGGCGTGGGGATGGTGGTCAGAAACCAGCTCGCTGGGGCTTTCGCGAAACCCGAAACGCCGGAAGCGATAGCGGCAGCTCGTATCGTGCTGGCCTCGCCATCCGTAGCTGAGCTTACCGAAGCAGTCTCGGCTCCACTGACGTGGGAGCTGTTCTGGAAAAATGTGGGCCGTGCTCCTCGCCTCACTGCCTTGCGCATACCGGCGGATCC
>CAZZJR010000019.1:17372-21380 GCA_964654585.1 uncultured Bdellovibrionales bacterium | reverse complement strand
GTGCACTCTGGCTGCAGCACGAGCGTGTAGCCCTTATCGCCGTACGCTTCGGAGAAGGCCCCATCAATAGTGACTGCCTTGCCGCAGCGCTTCACGGGCGACTCGCCTTTCTCAATCTTGACCGGAACGTGCCCGTTTACGATTAAGCCACTCTGTGGGTTCATCCCGAACTCTTGCAAGACCTTCTGGCAGAACCAGGCCTCGTGAATGAGCGAGAAGTATGGGTTTTTCTCTTCGTGCTGGAGTGCAGCGTCATCGAGCAGGTACAGCTCGAACGTGGCGATCTTGTCCTTGCCGAAGAGCGGCGACAGCGGCCCACACCACAGGTACCACAGCAGGTCGAGGTCCTCTTGGCGCTTCTCCTGGAAGGCGCGCTGGACGGCTACGTCGATCGCTCCGAAGAGATCCTTCCCCGTCCGAGCGACCCCGTCGACCTCGAGCGGCAGGAAGCTGCCGGCAGCATCACACGGCACACAGGCGTGAAAGATCAGCGCTTGGTCTCGGATCAGCGCCATCTGGCCTTTCCTCGCCAAGTAGGTCATGTGCTTCCACAGCACCGGGCTCGCGAGGAACGACTCGGTCAGGGCATGCATGCACTCTTCCTCCGCCTGGCTGAGCACAGCGGGGTGCTGAGGGTCGAATGTCGGGAGCCGCGAGTCGAGGAGCTGATACTCCCTGCCGTCAATCGCAACTACCCCACGAACTGGATCGATTCGTGAAAAGAGGTCGCGGTGCGCAAGGTGAAACTGCGGGTTGCGCGCTATGACTTGCGCCTCGAGCTTGAACTGAATCACGGCAACCGCTTTCTGCATGCGCGCCAGGAGCAGCGCGTCACGGTCTCCGCAGTCCTTGCAGCCGAATTGGGTGGCAGGGTCATCCGCATAGTGCTCTTGCACCAGCTTCGCGACCGGCTCGAGTGGTATGCCGTACCCCTCCTCAAGCTGGCTCAATCGGCCGTACCTCAGTGAGATTCGGACTACCGATGCGATCGATGCAGCATGCCCGAGGCACGCCGCCATCCACGGAGTGTCGTGGTTTCCCCACGTGATAGCAACATGCGGCTGCCGGGAGATGAATTCAATAGCGGTATCTATCCTGGCACCACGGTCACCGAGGTCCCCGGCCACAACCAGCTCGTCGATCGCCAGGTTTCGCACAACTCGTGCCGTGAGCCGGATCAGGTCGAGCTGACGGCTGTTGTCGATGAACGTCCGCACGATAGCGTCGAAGTGCTGCGGCTCTCGGTCGAACTGTGGGCTGAGGATTAGCTCTCGAAAGACCTGAATGTACTGTTGCGGGAGAATCTCAGCCACCTCGTGCAGCGGGTAGCTACGCGCGAGCGAACGAATGAGAACGAGCATCGAGCTCATGATTGAGTGCACGAGTGCATCACGCTCACTCACCGGCACCGACTCCTTGCAGTAAAAGAGGAAGGACTCCCGTGGGTAGTAGACGAAGCTGAGGAGCCTGAGCTGCTCGCCCTCTGAGAGCACGCCGCTGAAGATGCGTGATACCAGGGGGCGGAGCGATCCTGACGCATTGTTCACCACATGCCGCAACTTCTTGTACTCGCCGTGGACGTCGCTAATGACGTGCACTGTCCCCTTCGGCAGCGTTAGCGTGGACGCCAGCACGGCTATCTTGGCGAGAGCCGAGTCGATGGTGGGATACACAGCCCGCAGCTCACGCAGGTAGAGCAGAGTGTTTTCATCGAAGGGAGCAGGTCTCAGGCGCTGCATACCCGACGTTAGAACACGTTCTCCGCGGCCTTGTATACACCTGATCGGCGGCTACCGAGCCACACTTCGGGGCGAGATGCGCCGCTGCTGGTCAATCCTCCCGGTGACTGGTCTGAGGCCAGATAATCGCCTAAGATTTGCCAAGAAACTTTTGGCTCCTTGAGGGTACCGTACGGATGAAAGCACTGGGGTTAATGAGCGGAACGAGCGTCGATGGCTCGGTTAGCGCGGCGATCATCGAGACGGATGGCGCGGATGCCACTGCCCGGATCGCTTCTCATGAGTATCGGTACGAGGATGAGGCGGGGCTGCGGCCAATTCACCACCTCACGAAAGCAGCTGAGATCGCTTACCGGAAGGCAGCTGGCGACCACACTAAAGCTGCCGCATGTTATCAAGAAGCGTTGCGCGAATACTTGGCGGAAGCTCCTGGCAGCAGCGCAGCATCCCTGGATTCGCGATTGCGCGAGATTCTGGCTGCCTTCTCGCCTTCCGCTGCGCCGGCCAGCCTCAAGGATGTGGTTCAGCGCTCAACAGAGCTTCACATCGCTGCCGCCAAAGCAATCCTTGCTCAATCCGGCATCCCAGCAACAGAGATTTGCTACATAGGCTACCACGGCCAAACGCTCTACCACGATCCGCTCTTCAAGCGCGTGACTGTGCAGGTCGGCGAGCCGCAGCGCCTCGCTGACGAGCTTGGAATCCCGGTCGTGTTCGATTTCAGGAGCAAAGACGTGGCACTCGGTGGCCAGGGCGCTCCCCTGGCGCCGATCTACCACCGGGCTCTCGTGCGCGCCGCAGGGATACAATCGGCAGCTGTCCTAAACCTTGGCGGCACAGCCAACGTAACCGTGGTGAGCGCAAGCTCCGAGCAGATGCTTGGCTTCGACACCGGCCCAGCGAATGGCTTGATCGACCGCTACGTCAAAGAGAAGCGTGGCATCGCGCTAGACCGCGATAGTCAGCTTGCTGAACGCGGGAGTGTGTCGACAGAAGCTCTCAATGCCCTGCTCAGCCGCTCGATCATCTTGCAGGACGGGCGAAACTACCTTGATATCCCGCCGCCTAAATCGCTCGACATCCGCGACTACACCTACAAGCTCCCCGAGTTTGAGTCGCTAACGGTTGAGGACGGCTGCGCAACGCTTAACGCCTTTACTGCGGAGTGCGCAGCCCGAGGCACCGAATGGATACGGCGCGCAGGGCTTGAGGTGCCGACTCAGTGGGTGCTGTGCGGCGGAGGAGCCTACAGCCCTCATCTGCGGACCCAACTCTCCGCGCGGCTCAACGCGCGCATCCCACAAGGGGTCACACTTAATTCTGCCGATGCACTCGGCTGGTCAGCGCAAGGGATGGAGGCTGAGCTCTTTGCGTACCTCGCGGTTCGCAGCGCGAAGGGGCTGCCGATAACGTTCCCCGGAACGACAGGGGTCGCACAGCCGGCTGCCGGGGGCCGAATCTTTAAGCCGATGTAGGAGGCGGGCGACAACACTGTGCACACACCAACGTTGAACATCCTCAAGCCCCCTACCTTCAACACCCCTCGGCTGGTCCTAAAAGAATTGGCCGAGGCTGATGCCCCGTCGTATGCCAAGCACTTCGTCGACTACGAGATAATCAGGCACCTCACGCATCACGTCCCTTGGCCGTATCCGCCAAATGGGGTGCTTGAGTACATCCGGACCTCAGTTGTTCCCGAGCAGGGGCATGACCGCTGGGTTTGGGGCATTAGGCTCAAAGAGAATCCTGAAGAGGTCATTGGCGCTGTTGACCTGTGGAGAAAGGGGCGTCCTGAAAACCGTGGCTTCTGGCTTGGAAGGAAGTTTTGGGGGAAGGGCTACATGACCGAGGCAGTTTGGCCGGTGATGGACTTCGCCTTCAACACCGCCGGATTTGGGAAACTGGTCTTCTCAAATGCCGTCGGCAACGATCGCTCTGCCCGCATAAAGGAGAAAACAGGAGCGCGGCGCATCAGCCAAATTGCCTTCAAACACGTCGACCCGGCGCTCACAGAGAGCGAGGTTTGGGAGCTGACCAAGGAAGAGTGGCTATCTCGGAATACCCCAGCCAGGTGAGCAGATACACGCCCTTCCGTGGAGTCACCCGTCCTACTGCGAAGATGACAGGTCCCTCCTGCCCAGCCCCGTTGAAATAGCCCTCTCTAGCTCATCAACATCCTGAAGATCCGTCGCCCGCGCTATCCATCTCTTGTACCGAACCAAAAGGTCTAGCCGCTGGACCTTTACTGTGAGCCCGTAGGCCTCTCGCA
>CAZZJR010000019.1:7578-17272 GCA_964654585.1 uncultured Bdellovibrionales bacterium | reverse complement strand
CGTTCAGCGAGCAGTTTGCAAATCCACCGAAATGCCGCTTCAGTTTTATCCATGTGCAGACCACCTGCTTACGTCGACGTGAACGTTCCTGAAAGAGAAGTTTAAACTAGAACAACAATTGGGGCAGGCTTTTTCGGAACCGAAACCGCGACCGTTCCCGTAATCCGGCCCGAACGGTCACCGCGCGATATTATGGACCTTTCGCTAGGCTCTCTCGCTATTCACTCAGCGCTCTACTCAACGGTCCAAACCTTCCCTTCGCTATTGAGGTACATCTTCCTCATCTCCTCAAGTGTGAAGGGACGAGAGCCGATGCGGCCAAGAACGCTGACCTGATGGCCCGTCTCGTCAACTGCCCGGTCTCGGTCGAGGGGCTTTGAGATCGCGATTGCTGGCCCTGCTGTGCGCTTTCTGGCGATGACCTTCGGCTTTACTGGCGGCGAGAATCCGTAGAAACCAGGCACTCGGTCTGGGTCAGTGAGCTGCAAGACCACAAGACCGTTCTTGCCGTCTGCCACGTAACCGATCAGGCTCGCGTTGGTCGTTGCAACCTTTACGTCGTGCGTGTCGTTAATCTCCCCTGCTCCATTGAACTTCTCGTAGATTACTGGCTTCTCAGGCCGCTCAACGTCGATGATCACTACGCCCTCTTTTCCGCCCGCTACATAGGCATAGGTGCGGGCAACGTACACGCTTCGCGCGTCTGGCAGCGAGATCGTTGCTCCCGGAACCTTGCGTGGCGTCTCTGGGTGAGTGATGTCGAACACGTGGAATCCGTCAGCATCAGTCATGAAGGCGTAGCGGAACTGGACGGCGATGCCGGTTGGGTTTCGCGCTGGCAGAGTTGCCTCGACTTTCGGATCGAGCGGATCATCTAGGTCGAGCACGACAACTTTGTCGGGTGTCCCGATGAACGCGCGGGCGCCGGTGAGGTATATGAACTGGGCTCCCGTCAGGATGCCGTCCTCGTTCCACGTCAGCTCACGGTCGAGGAAGTTGTTGCGCGGCTCGCCATCCTGCAGCGTGTCGACATTGACTACGATCAGGCCCTCAACGCTGTCTGAGATGAAGGCGTAGTGGTAGATCGGGTGCATCGGTGTCTCAAGGTTTTCGGGGAGCTGCTCCTTAAATGGCGCCACCGGCATATTGGTGGGAAGCGCGAGCCCTGTCGCGTTCTCGCTTGAGACGTGGGTGTCTTGCCCGAGCGGCGAGACCGGACTTGTGACGATTCGCTCTGAGAAGCCCTTGTTGGCGATGTTTGCGATGTCGTACACGCGGAAGCCGTCCGGGCCGGCAGCCGTGTAGAGGTACTCCCCGCGCATCTGTATTGCGCGCGTGTTTCCGCCGACGCCGTGGTGTCGGCTGCTCTCCTGGAGCTCGAGACCATTCTCCTGGTGGGTTTTGTAGTAATCGGGGTAGGCGTACCTGTGCAGGTAGCTTCCGATCACGGCCTGCGGCTCGTCCCACTCCGTGACCTGAACTGCCTCAAGCCCCTCTTCGCCAGCCGCAACCCAGGTGTAGTGCCCCATGAAGTTGACGAAGTTCGTTCCGAGCAGGAGGAGCTGCGCCATAATGGCGTTGTTGTCGTTCTCCTTTGAGACGTGACAGTCCTTGCATCCCTTCGTCTCAGTGGTGCGAACGGTGTGCGGAAAATGCGGCGCGAACGCTTGAGAGCTGTAGCCACCAGCAGAGGTGGGTGGCTGCTGGATGTAGATCTTCTGGCGGTTGACGTCCGTTGAGCTGAGAACCAAGGCGCTCGACGAACGGATCGGGACGATCTTGCCGTTCTTTGCAGGTCCGTGACGGCCGAGCTGATACATGTCATCGCGCGCCACTTGCGGGTTGTAGGACGCCCAGTTACGAGTAGTTTTAAGCTCGTAGTGGTTCGATGGGCTCTTCCAGTTCGCCTGAATCGGAAGGTGGCAGCCGCCGCACGCGGTTGTCCACGAGCTGTGGCACGCGAAGCACGACATATCGCTGTTGGGGTGCGCCAGCTTCTGCTCGAACTCAGGCTTGGCACCCTGGCTGTTTGAAGCAACTTTGTATGTCTCAGCCCCTTCATCGAGCTTCATCACGAGCTTCGCCTTTGCAGCGCGCTTGTTGTAGTCAGGGCTCGATGGATCGACTGAGTTTTTGACCTGCTTCACACGCCACTGCAGCCCCTTAGTCACGAGGGACCGCTGCACAAGCTGGTCTCCCTCCCAGCTAAACTGCCGCTCGCCCCACGGAGTGCGCTTGAGCGAGAGGTCGTGTCCTCCCTTAGGGGCTGCAGGGCCAGAGGTCTTGAGCGAAGCGCGCTTCGTCAGGTCACCGTGGCAGTCCTCACATCCGATCTCAACGGCCTGGGCAACTTCGCCGTAGATGTTCCCGTCTCCGTGCGTATCCTGCGCAAAATGGCAGTCGACGCACTGCATCCCGAAGTCGACGTGGATATCCTGCAGGTGCACAGCTTTCTTGAACTTCTCTGGGTCGCTGAACGAAACCTGCTTGCCGTTCTTGTCGAGCAGGTTCCCCTTTCTGTCACGCTTGAAGACCGCGCGGAAATTCCAGCCGTGGCCGTGGTAGTCGGCAAACTGGGTGGTTTTGAGTTTCGGGTTCAGGTCAGCAACGCGCCTCAGGAAGTCGATGTCGGTCCACTTCCCGCGCATCGCTGCCTCCTCTGGGTTGTGGGTCAACGAAGCATGCTTCTCTTCATCAGTCGGGTAGCGCTGCTTCTCCGGCCACATGCTGGGCGCGTCAGACTCGTAGTCCCACATCGTGTAGCCAATGTAGGTGTTCACGAACATGTTGGGCTGGTGCATGTGACACACCATGCACTGGCTGGTCGGGATAGCTCGGGTGAAGACGTGCTTGAGCGGGTGCCCCTCCTCGTTCTTCGGGATGGTGGGATCGACGGTCACTGACTTTCCGTCGTGGCCGAACTTGGCGTATGGCCCAGAATGTCGTGGGTCACGATCGTTGGCGTACACCGCGTGGCACGAAGTACAGCCGCTGCTGCGGTAGTCACCAGGGTGATCGTTGGTGCCCAGGAAGCTCAGGTGCGGGTCATTGAGCCGGGTTTTGTGGATATTGAGGATTGGCACCGCGATGCGCGCTCCGGTGCCCGGCCCTCGATTGGACGCTTTGACGTCTGGCTTCCCTGGCTCCTCGAGCGTATTAGGCACGCCAACCTCGGCGAACTGGGAGCGGTTGAAGATGCCGCCGCGCTCAAACACCCGGAATATATCTGCTGGCGCCAGCACCTCCCAAGCCGGGAGCGGCAGGAGCTTCTCCAGCGCACCGCGCGCCTTCATCTCATCCGTCAGAGGACGCGATTCGTCGTGCAGCACCGACGCCGGCTCGCCCTTCTGCGTGTACGCTTCGCCGAGCAGGTAGCGCTTGAATGGCAAGATGCCGTTGTTGTAGGCCGCACCGCCCCACAGCATAGCCGAGGTCGTCATGAGGCTCTTCTTTACGGCGCTCGTTATCTCAGAGTGGCAGCCGCCGCACGCCTGGGGCGCGGCGCGCAGGTCGCCTGGATTGATGAAGCGCGCAAACTCCAGGGACTCCTCCGTAAGCTGGTTGTAGGTGTGCTTAGGGTTGGCTGACGTCGGCCACCACTCGGGGTGCAGCGGCTGAACGTGCGCCAGCTTCTTGGCCGCTTCGTACGCCGCATCACCGTCACGGAGCCCCTGGGCACGCACCGTGGCGTTGCCGCCGTGGCACTCCGCACAGCCGATGTGAATGGCCGGATTCTCGTGCATCGTGGGTGCGTCTGTCTTGGTGTGGCAGTCGAGGCATCCGAGGCTCGTCTCAGCCATCCGTGCTGGACTGCCGTAGGGCTCGATGACGTCTGTGTAGCGATCCTCTGCAAGGAGCGCGCTCGAGAGGGCAACAGCGATCGCCCCGGCGGCCGCCATCTTCCACAAACTCCCCGCTGCTGCTGCACTAGCCCTCATTACCCTACTCATTAGTACTGGAAGATTACGTTTGTAAATGCGTCGTAGAGCACCTGGCTGCCGAACAGGTTCTTCTGTCCGCTGCCCGGAAAGAGCACTCCTGAGCCGACCCGAATCACGACGTTGTTGTTGAGGAATGGCCGGTAGAAAAATCCTGCCGAGAGGTCTACGCCGATATCGCGCGTGATGGAGCCATCCTGCCGCAGGTCCTGGAGCACTGCCACCTCATCGAACTGCAGGAAGCTCGTGTTCGTTATGAGCTTCAGCTCTGGCAGGAGCTCGAAGTCAACTCCGACGTTGTAAACCCGGATGCCGGGGTTGACGAAGTTCGCCTGCCCGAGCTCTTTGCCGGCCTTGAGGTCGGGAAGCAAGCTGTTGCGGTTAGTGAGGTTGACGCCGCCCCCGCCAACGAAGGGGATCGCCTCACGCTGGAAGAAGGAGAGATCGCCGCCGGCGAAGTTTGGGTTGTCGAAGATAGAGTCAAAGCCCTCTGCCTGCCCGTCGTACGGGTCGTCGTCTCCTGATGCCCAGAAGAAAGATGCGCGTATACGCACGAAGTCGATGTCGTACGAGAACTCCTGCGCGAACATCGCTGCGTTGATATCCACCTGGCGGTTTGCGATCTGATTGTGACTCTCGGAGCCCATGACGTAGTAGAACTGGGTGGTCGTGTTGACGCGCCCCACGTGGCCGTCCCCGCCGATGCCGAAGTACGTCGAATTGAGGTTTTTGAAGCGCTCGTCTCCTATCGGCGCTGGCCGAACGAGGAAGTTGTTGCGGTCGTACTTGTAGCCGGCGTCACCGGCGTTGTCTTGGCGGTTTACCACACTGAAGAGCATCGTGTGGCCGAGAAAGAGCATGTCTTGCCGGTACAGATTGGCCGCATACACGTTCTGGTGCCGCGAGTCGAAAGTAGTGTTGATGCCCGTGTTCGTATCTTTGTCGAGCAGGAAGAACGCAGCGGCGTTAAACTGGGTCTTGTTGTTGTCGTAGTTGCCGAAGAAGCGCACACCCGGCTCGTTGTCGTTAAAGAGGAATCCGCGGAAGTCTGCGTTGAACTGCTGAACACCGATGCGTGTTGAGAGGAAGTCGTAGCGCTCAGAGAGATTCGCTAGGTGAATGTCCGCAAAGAGCTCCTGGAACCCTGTGGCGTTCGCTGTGCGCGTGTCACCGAAAGCCGGGTCAGCTTTCAGCAGGCCGTTCTCGTTGGCGTACAGTCGGTTGACCTGAAAGATCGGCGTGATTCGCAGCTCGAAGTCAGGCGGCTTAAAAGCCGTATCTCCGCGAATGAGGCTGAACGATGCGATCACGTTTTCAACCCAGAAGTTCTGATCACCGTCCCCGAAGACGTTGTTGCTGCTCGGGCGACGAGTCGATGCGGTGCCAACCGGAACTGGGATGCGGCGTGTCTCAAACATTGAGTCCGAAATGAGGGATGTCTCGACGAACCACTCCTGCCCGGGCTTCCCGAACGCGGGGATGTCAGCCTTCAAGATGTTCTGGTTGTACGGGTCGTAGTACTTCCCGGCGTAGAACATCCTCCAGCGATCTGGGACGGCGATGAACTCGGAGGCCGAGTCCTGTATTGGAGGCATCGACTCGTAGATGTAATCCGGGAACGTTGGTGACTGCTTGTCCGGAAACTGCCGCTCAAGAGTTTCCCGAGGAACGTGCTCCACGGCTTGCGGCTGCGCTTGGGCAGAAGCAGGCTCTACAGTAGAACAGAGGACCAGTGAGATTATCACGCTGAGGGAGCCCACTGCCGAGAGAAACTCGGCCTCCACAGAGCCCCAAATTTGGGACCGTGAAGCGTGAGGCTCCCCCATCTACTACCCTTCCCCTTCAACGCACACGCCCTGCTCGTTGCTGCCATTGAACGGCGCTTCTGGGCAGTTCACGTAGCGCAACCGCGTATTTGGCTGCGGCAGGATCTGGTCTGAGCGAATTGCGTTCGGCGCGTTGAAGCCAAGCAGAGCGTCTCCCACCGTGGTGTAGCCAGCGTAGTCGAGCCCGCGGCGGCTTGCGCCGTAGTACCCAACCATGTCGTCCTGGTCGACGCCGTCGCCACTCACGCCGATAGCTCCGATCAGGACGCCGTTGCGGTACAGCGGTGTGCCTCCCGGAAAGATCTGCAGGCCGTTCTTGAGGCGACCGCCGAAGGCGCCGCTCGTGCAGCCGTTCGGCACAGAGCCAGGGCTCACGATTGGCCCTGTGAACCCGCCGAGAACCAGATCAAGCTGCAGGCCGGTGTTAAACACTGACCAGCTCTGCCCGGGCGCCGTTCCTGGGAAAGGAAGCGAAAAAGGGCCGTTGGCGGTGCCTTCGATTCCGTCCGGGAAGTACGGCCGCGACAGGTTCCCGATCGCGCGCGAGGTAATCGCGTGGCTGCCGTCGAGCGAAGCTCCAGTGAAGGCGGCAAACGCTGACGAGAAACCTCCTAGGCCCCCCGCCGACAGCGTTGAGCCCGCATCCGCTGAACTCATGAATGCTGCGCCTCGGGCTTTCTGCAGGGCAACGTCAACACCGAACACCGGCGCATCCTGCGAACGGATGAAGCCCAGCGGGCTTCCTAGATTGTCGACCACGAAGATAGAAACACGCGCGGCTGTGTCACGCGGGGTGCGAATCGCTGCCCGCGCACGGCTGGCAGTAATGAGCGCTGAATCGAGAAGAGCATTCACCTCGCTCGCCGAGAGCTGCTCGCCACCAGGCAGTGGCCGGCCGCCGATAGTTGGAAAACGCCCGACGACAATCGCGGCCGGAAGCCCCGCCTTGACGGTATCGGCAATTCCCGAGGCGAATGTCCCAAACGTTGTGCCCGCCTTGATGCCTCCGCTGGTGTAGGAAGGCTGAGACTTCAAGCACGAAGGGTCCAAATCAGCTAAATCAGTTGGGATGACGATCTCCGAGTAGCTCGTGTCTGAGTAACGGACGGAACGCCCCGCCAGCGAGATGTTGTCGCCTACGCGCTGCGCAGGAGCCTCGAAACCAACGCTTGCCGAGAGCGCAACGGACTCCTCCGGGTCGCTGTCGTAGTCCTGAAGGTCGGGGTCAATTGTGTAGAGCCCATCGAACTCCACTCCAATTCCGCCGACCGGGTCTCCCTGCTTGTAGAGCGGGAAGCCGCCTGGGTCGGCAGAGAGGCCGAGCGGAAGTGGTCGCGGTCCGGTAGCAGCGTTCGCCCGAGTGACGTCACTGCAGATCAGCTGAGAAAACTGCACACCGAAGAGCGGCCCGCCTGGCTGTTGCCGCTGTCCGGGCAGGTAGTTTTGCTGGATAATCTGCCCCGCCGTGCGGGTCGAGAACGCATTCCCTTGAGAGCTAAGGTAGGCGCCGGTGCCAGCCTTTGATATGGCGGCGAGCGTCGAAGGAACCGCAAGACCCTCAAGCGGCCCCGATGCGCCGGTCTGCCCGTTGATGGTAGTTGTGAGCGGCGCGCCATTCATCTGGTACAGCGCAAGAACATTGCCGGTGCGGTCAACAACCGAGAATGTGCCGGCTGTCCCCATCGCATTCGCCGCGGTCACAGCTTGGCGCAGGATCGTCGTGACGTCATCAATTGAGAGCGACTGGTTCGGGCAGCTTCCGTCACAGTTAAAGTTTGCGTTTGGATCTCCGCCGCTGCTCGCACCGCCGGAACCACCCCCGCCCCCACAACCCGGCAAGGCCGAGAACATGATTGCTGCGGGGAGAAGCAGGCAGATGTGCTTTTTCATAGTCGACAGATCCTACCGAGTTAGGCCTTGAAGGTACTTCGCGATATCTTGCTTCTTTTCCTCCGGAAAACCAAGCGCGTCGTGGTACGAGTGGCACTCAACGCAGTCCGAACGCACGTACCCCCCCTTGCCTGAGGATGCGTGACACTCCTGGCAGAGCTGCTTGCGCGGCAGGAGCAGATCCGCGGTGTCTTTTGACTCCCGAGTCTTGTCGTGGCACGACTCGCAGCTAAATTCTTCGTGCGCGCCGTGGCTAAAACGAGCCGCCGGGAACCATACGTTCGGTATCTTTGGAGAAACGATCTCATAGTGCGAGTTCACTGATGTCTGGAACTCCTCTGGCTTCTCACGGTACGAGTGGCAGAGGAAACAGCCCGTCTTCGTGAAGATCTGCCGCTCTGCCTCGCGGGCGCTCTCGACCACTCCGGGAATGCCGGTTGCTTCAATCATCGGCGTTGTTCGGGGCTCGTCCGTCCCCGGCATCTCTCGCTGCATATCCTGGGCTGGATTCGGAAGCTCGTGATCCTCTCCTAATAGGATAACCCTGGAGTAAGCCGCGAAGAGCGCAGGGAAGACAGCGTCTGCGTCTCCGTGCGGAACCTGCGAGTTCGGCAGCCGCTCGTCGAAGCCAAGCGAGTGACAGTCCTGGCAGTGTTGCTCGAAGTCGATCGGCTTAAGCGTCTTAAAATCTTTATCGAGCGCATGGCAATCGGAGCACTGCAGTGTTACGGGCCCGTCCTTCCCCTCCAGCCCTTCCTTGAGGTGCACCTTGTGGCCGAACTTAATCGGCGTCGGATCCTTCGCCTTGGGATCATCAAGGCTCACCCGCGTCACTACGTCATTGGCGTCTAGCAACGAGACCCTAAACTGTGGGTGAGTATCGAACGATGCAACGTTCTCGACCGTCGCCCCGCTCTTGAGCGCCGTCAGGTTACCGTGGCATGAAACACAGAATCGCGAGTCTTCTGATATGATGCCGTGATCCCCGTTGTGCTCCATGTGGCACTCAGCGCAGCGCAGCCCCAGCTCCTTGTGCTGCTGAAAGAAGTCGCCCATGCCGTGAGCGTGCTCGGTCATCGAGTGGCACGCGAGACACTCCTGGTCGCGCACCGGCTTGAAGGGCTCTGCGTGACACTTGATGCAGTCGTGCTCGATGAGCTTGTGGGAATTCGAGATTGGCCCCGAGCTCCACTGCTTCTTGCTGCTCGTGGAGAGCGGGTAGGCGAGCCACGCAAACACGCCAATTGCAACCAGGACAACGGATATGGCCTTTATAGAGGGGAGATACGACTCAAGCCGAAGCTGTCGCATCCGGCGTGCCACGCGCTCGCCATCCGGCAGCGCCAGCGGCATCAGCTCAAGCCATGTCACCTCCGCTGTGTCTCCATCGAACGACACGTGAAGGTCAATGTCGCCTAACGACACGACATCGCCGCTGTGAAGCTCAGCGCGGCTCACCGGTCGGCCATTGACGCGAATGCCTGTCGGAGATTCGAGGTCGGTCACGACCAGCGCTCCGCCCTCACGCGTCAGCTTTGCGTGCTGGGTTCCTACTTTGTAGCTCGGCAGGATGACATGCGAGCTTCCGCCTCGGCCGAAGATAATCGCTGGATCAGAAAACTCTATGACGCGCCGCTCAGCGCCTCCCGCCTCGGCTTTCTTCTCGTGAATGAAACGAAATACCGAAGCCATGCCCTACCGGAGATACAAGACAGACACTATGTGTGCGACGAGCGCCGCGCACAGCGCGCACGAGACCGGCACGTGCACGTAGAGCCACAACTTGAGCAGCGCCTTGATACGCGCCTGCTCCGCCAGCTCGCGCAACATGTCGAGGCGCTGGTCGAGGAGCCCTATCATTGCGACAGCGTCGGTGTGCTCGGCGCCCTCCAGGTGCGAGAGCATCTCCCGCGCAGCGTTCTTGTCTACCGCAGGCTGCCGGCTCTTGAGTAGCATCCAGGCGAGCGACGGCTGGAACGGCGCGCAGAACTCGTTGTAGAGGCGAACGAAGGCGTCGCTCTTTCCGGCACACAGCTGGCC
>CAZZJR010000019.1:2269-7478 GCA_964654585.1 uncultured Bdellovibrionales bacterium | reverse complement strand
ACGAGAGCGGCAATCGTGATCCAGAGCCACTTGAAGCGCCGGTAGTTGAGGAAGGTCTGTTGGTACATTCCCTACTCCCTCCTCGCCGACGCAATCTGGACAAGCCGCGCTGAGTTTACGCGCATCGCCGCTCCTGTCGGGCAAGAGCGCACGCAGGCGGGGCCGCCCGCGAGATCGTGGCACATGTCGCACTTAGCGGCCTTGGCTGGCCCCTTCTCTTTCTTCTTGCCGAGACCGAGCATCGAGAGCAGGAAGCCACCTGACGATGGGCGATCGTACACGAGCTTGATGACTCCGTAGGGGCAGTTGCTGACGCAGTTTCCGCAGCCGATACACGACTCCTTGATAATCACCTCGCCGTCGACTTGCCGAACGAGCGCATCTGGCGGGCAGTCGAGCATGCACAGCGGGTTCTCACAGTGCCGGCACGAGATGGGAAGCTGGATAGACGCGAAGCTCTTGCCGCCCTTTCGGTCGAGGCGCGAATACCCGCCGTGCGTCGCCGCGCAAGCAGCTTCACAGTTGTCGCACGCTACGCACAAGTTAGAGTCGATGAGCAGCACGTTTTCGGCGTCTGTGAGCCCTTCTCGCATCATGAAGTCGAGCAGCTTGCCGGAGTCCTCTGTCCAGTCAGACATAGCGTTGTCGACACGGCGCTCGTCGGCGACTTGCAGCAAGCGCCTGCGAACGTCCGGATCCTGGGAGATCAGCGCAAGGGCATCCTCTTTCTTAATCACGATGGTGTCGCACGCTACCGCCGCCGAGCACGTTGCGGAGCGCGGCACCGCCTCCTCTTTCAGGATCGCCATCTCTCCGACGTAGTTGCCCGCCGGGACGTAGGTCTGCGCCACGTCGACGCCGGCGCGGTTGAGGCGCGACACCTTCACTGAGCCTTTGCGAATCACGTACAAAGCATCCCCGGGCTCGCCCTCACGGAAGATGACGTCCCCCTTCTTAAAGCTCTTCATCTGCGCTTTCTGAACGAGCGCCCTGAGCAGCGACTCGGGGGCATCAGGGAAGATCGATGTCTGCATGGCACGCAGCATGAAGAGCTCGTCGAGGGCGCGCTTCACCGATGGCACAGATGCGATGAGCTTGAGCACCTGCTTGCGCGGGGTCTCGAGCAGGATCGTGCCGTCCTCTGCTGTCACGACAGTGGCCACGCGGCGCCGTCCGGACAGCAGCCCCATCTCGCCAAAGAACTGCCCCTGAGAGAGCAACACGCGGCGATTGCTGTCGATAACTATTTCAACCTTGCCTGAGATGATGCTGAAAAAGGTGTCGGTATAGTCGTCTTTTTCGAAAACAACATCGCCAGCAGCCTTCAGGTGCAGCGTGGAATCGATCAGCATCTCGCGGAGCTGTGGCGCGCTCAGGTCCTTGAAAAGCGGAATGCTCTGGGAGACTTTGTCGAAGTTAGCTTTATAGCCGCCGGGGAGATTCTCGAATCGTTCCTCAAGCAGCGGCTGGTCTGCTGGCTCCACGGACTCGCCGCGGATGTGCGCTATCACCTCGTAGCCCTGGTTCATCGCCTGCTTAATCAGCGGGTAGCCGATCAGGGCACCGAGTATGAAGAGTCCTGGGACGTTTGACTCGTAGCGGTGCGAAACTGACGGGACTGCATTCGCGTCGGCGTTCGGGAAAGCGATTCCGATCCCTTCGAGAAACTTCCTCGGCAGGATGCAGCCCAGCCGGGCGATCGCGTGGTCGCAGGGCACGACAACCTCGCCCTCTGGCGTGTTGATGGCTGCCTTTCCGCTCTCAATGCGGGCGACCGTTGCGTTGTAGAAGCAGCGGATCTTGCCGCTGCCTATCGCCGCCAAGATTAGCTTGCTGTTAGCGTCTTTTGCGCGCGCAAACTCCGAGCCACGATTGATGAGCGTCACTGTATTGTGCGCAGAAAGCGCCAGCGCGTTCTCGATCGCCGCATCGCCGGCACCAACGACGAGGATCTGCTTCCCGTTGAACGCATCCGGGTCTGCGAGCGTGTAGGCGACACTGCCCGAGTCTTCGCCTGGAACGCCAAGCTTGCGCGGAGAGCCCTGCACGCCTATCGCCAAGATCACGTGCTTCGCGGTGCAGACGGAGCCGCCGTGCGTGATCTCAAAGAGGCCGTCACGCTTGGCGATCGCCGTCACCTCGGCCTTGACCATGTTCACTGCATGCTTGGCGAGATCCTCGCTGTACTCCTGAAGGATCTTCTCGCGGCTTCCAGCTTCAAAGCGACAGTGGGCGCGCAACGGCAGCCTGCTCGGCTCTGCCATGACGTGCTTGCGCAGTTGGTAGTCGTAGATCGTGTTGGCGACCTGGCCCTTCTCGAAAAGGATGTGGGTGATCTTGTGGTGCGCCGCGCTGGTGGCTGCCGCGATTCCTGCTGGTCCAGCACCAATAATTGCGATTTCAAAGTGCTGCGACATCTGGGGCGCTTTACCAACAAGAAAAGCCGATCAGCTCTGCATGAGACCATCTGGCAGAGCGCCCCGAATATAGGTTTCTGAACCTATCGAGGCAAATCAAAAGACGGTGTACGGAGGCAAACTTGAACAGCCGATTCAACTTCACGCGCTTTCGATGGCGCGCCTCTCTTTGCTCCTTGATAACCAACCCCATTTCAGGGATACAGCTCTTGGCGATTGAGGGGGCGATGTTTCCAAGGCAAATCAAACGGCTTTTTATAGCGGCGCTCCTGTTGCCCGCCCTCGCATCAGCCACCCCCGATACATACGTCGGCACCGGCTCCTGCTCCTCCTCGAACTGCCACGGCAGCGTTAGCCCCCGTAAGGCCACCAACGTCCTTCAGAACGAGTACTACACCTGGCTCAAGCACGATAAACATTCGCAAGCCTACTCGGTGCTGCTCAAGGCAGACGCTAAGCGCATGGCGTCCCTGATGGGGCTCGGCGAACCGTCAAAGGAGCCGCTGTGCCTCAAGTGCCACGCCACCTACGCCCCAAGCGTCGAGCAGCGCGGTGAAAAGTACTCGGTAGAGGACGGCGTGTCGTGCGAGTCGTGCCACGGCGCGGCGGAGCGCTGGCTTGAGACACACGCAGTTGCCGGCGCCACTCACCAGCAGAACCTTGCTAATGGCCTTGCTGACACCGCCCCACTCGACAAGCGCGCAAAGCTCTGTGTGTCGTGCCACTACGGCGACAGCGACAAGCGCGTCATGCACAACCTCTACGGAGCCGGGCACCCGCGGCTCAGCTTCGAGCTCGACACATACGGAGTGCTTGAGCCGAAGCACTGGGTCGTTGACGATGACTACATAAAGCGCAAAGGCCCCTACGTGCCCCTCGCTGCCTGGTTCATCGGGCAGGAGACGCTGGCAGAGAGCACCGTGACAACGCTGCTCTCGCCGGAACTCTCAAGAAACGGAACGTTCCCAGAACTGAGCATCTTCGACTGCTACTCGTGCCACCACAGCCTCGCCGACGCGCAGTGGAAGCACCGCGACTACGGCGGAAAAACGGGCCGGCTGAGCGTAAACATCGCGTCACTCGTGATGCTGCAGCACGCGCTGGCTGCGCTCGATCGCCCGCTCGCAGAACAGCTCGGAAGCCTGACCGCAGCTATTCAGGAGCAATTCCAGGCAAACGGCGCGACGGAGGCGCTTCAGAAAACCCAACAGCTGCTCCAAGGCACCATTCGCCCGATGGTGATGAAGATGGGAGCCGAAGAGAAGAGCGTCCGTGCTGTCATGAAGGAGCTGTGCCTCTTCGGGACAGCAGCCGTATCGCCGAAGTACGAAGTCGCCGAGCAGATCGGGATGGGGATACAGGCTGCAATGGCGACCTCGCCCGTTCTTGCAAAACGCCACAAAGCTTCGCTCGACAAGCTCTTTGCGACTCTTGCAAAGCCGGATGCTTTCAATCCGGATGCGTTCGTAAAAGCAGCGAAGAAGCTCTCCGCCGAACTCTCCTAGCTCCGGTTTCACGACCTAAGCATTTTTCTGAGTTCCATCTGTGGGAGCCTCAAAGATGATTTTACCTGAAAATTCCACGGTTTCTGTGGCAGCGCGCCCAGCAGTGAGGCACAGGCCAAGAAACAGGTACGACAATAAGACACACACGTCACGTTTCCTCTCATACCCCAGAGAAGCGCCAATTTTGGTGAGGTGACGTCATGAATAATTTCTCTGGGCTCAGCGCTGACGCGATCGTTCAGCACATGGAGGCTCTCAAGCAGCGCAAGGCCCTCCAGCAGAATAAAGCTGAGCTGTCGCTCGCGACGGCGATCGTGCTGATGGAGATCGCCTCGTCAGATCAACAGGTCGACAAGTTCGAGCGCTCAGTCATCCAGCATGGGCTAAAGGCTCTCTTCGATATCTCTGACGAGACGGCCGTCGGCGTCATCACGCGCGCGAAGTCGCACCTCGGGAACATGGGGAGCAGCTCGTCGTATGCATCGCGGCTCAAAGACATCCTAGACCCCGGAACCAAGCGCAAAATGGCAAGTATTATGGATAACCTAATCCGATGTAATGGGGTGGTCGATGGCATGGAGATCTACCTCCGGCGCCGTTTCCGCGACCTGCTCGGGCTCCCAGATGAGGCGCTCTCTCCGCTGTCTCCAGAAGAGTAAGGTTGCGCCATCCAAATGCTGAGGGAATTCGGGCAGATCTCTGGTCTCGCAACGCCACAAAACAGCCACTGAAGAAAATCAGCCCCAGAAGCTAAAAGTATCGCCTGTCCTGCCGAACTTCCCTTTTAGGAGGTAATGACCGTACGTGCTTCGCACGCACGCTATGGGGAGGAAGCTTCCGACTCGGCGCACCAGTATGGGCTGATTCCGGGCAGGGAGGCATTACCGTTGGGTGAGGTGCCCTCCGGTCGGCTGGATCTACGTGTTGGCATTGGGTGTTTGGGGATCCCGCCCACTTGAGCGCACCTCGCCCCTTTTTTTAAAGTGAGTAGCAGATGGCTAAGCTCAGCCCTATCGGCGGCGGCCTGTCAGGCGTTAACAACCTAAACAAAGTGCTTTCGGAGCTCTCTACCTCCTTCGACAAGCTCTCTTCTGGGCGCAGGATTACGAAAGCTTCGGATGATGCGGCGGCGCTCGCGATTGCGTCGCAGCTTGAGGCATCTCTCGGGACACTCGACCAAGCGTCGCGCAACGTGCGAGACGCTGGGTCTGCACTCGCGATAGCTGACGGCTCGCTAGGCCAGATTCAAGATTTATCGGGGAGGCTTCAGGAGCTCGCCGTGCAGTC
>CAZZJR010000019.1:0-2169 GCA_964654585.1 uncultured Bdellovibrionales bacterium | reverse complement strand
CAGGCCGGCGCGCAGCAGGCTATCGGCGCCATCCAGCAGTTCTCCCAGAACTTAGGGAACCTGCGCAGTTCGTTCGTTGGCTCGTCGCAGTCTCGACTCGACACGATTGAGCAGAATATCAGCTCTCAACGAATAGGCTCAGCCGATGCTCTCTCGCGGATTGTCGACCTGGACTACGCCTCAGAGAGCTCGCGAAACATCGGCTTCTCAATCCGCGCACAGTCATCGGTCGCCCTGCTGGCGCAAGGGCAGCGGCTAAACGCTGGTATCGTCAGTCGCCTCCTAGGCTAGCCCATTCGCTGCACCCACAATCCCGGCACCGGCTCCGGACTCCCCTTTGCACCCCCGAACGAACTGCTGAACCTAATTCAAGCTTATCGCTGTAATCGAAGCCGTGGCCGGACCCGTTGCCGCTTCCGAGCTGTTTCAAGCGATTCTCCCAAGGAGCATTACTCGAAACTTTTAAGAGCCCGGCCACGAACGACCTTCCTGTGTATGCCGCATAGTAACGGATTTACCCTAACCGAACTGACTGCAGCCCTGGCTATCACGGCTCTCGTGCTCACAATCTCCGTCACGAGGATGCCGGAGGTGTCGCGCCAGCAGAGGCTCTGCCGTGAAGCCCGACGCGTTCAGCTGCTGCTCGACCGTGCGAGGGCGCGGAGCCTTGCGTTCGGCACCGCGCACACCGTTTCTCTCCGGACGGGGGTGCTAGATCTGCGCAACGCCGCCGGAATCTCTCTCGAAAAGCTCTCGCTCCATCCGGAGATATCTGTGAAGACAACCAGCAATATTCAGGGAGAGCTTGCCTTTTACCCAACACACACTGCCACCCCCGGCACCCTCACCATCTCACTCGACTCGCTAGCTGCCACGTTAGTTGTCTCGCTGCGTGGAAGGACGCGTGTGCAGTGCTAAAGGACCCCTTAGGCAGCTTTGGGATCCCCATGAGACTCGTTGCCCGGAGCCGGGCTATCGGGCAAGAGCATGGCTTCGCACTCATCGAGAGCATGGTCACTCTCGGAATAATCGCCACACTAACTATGGGTCTGGCACTTTTCATGGCGCGCACAATGAAGGCTCTGCAGCAGGCGAGGCGCCCGGTTCATGCAATCTGCTCTCAGCCATCCTGCTCTCCATCTGGCACAACACTTCAATGCAGGTGCGGTGAGCGAGCGTGGAGCGTTGTGCCATGAACACCAACTCACGGCAGCAGGGATTCAGCCTGCTTGAGACCCTGGTGTCGCTTGGCACCGCATCCCTCGTGGCAGCAGCACTGATCGCCATGCTCGGCGCCTCTGGCCTCGTTTTCCGCGAAGCTGCGGGACCGGTTGCAGACCTCTCAGTTGCAGCCGCAGCGGAGAATGCGCTGCGGGCCGGATCGCGCGCCGTTGGACGCTCTCGTCTGCCATTCGCGCTCACTGTAGCGTCAAGCGCCGCTGTGCCGCTCTCAAACGGTGCGCCGCATCCACTGGCCTCTCTCAGCGGCGCCTCTGCGCCTGTGTCTGGCTCAGAGCTGGTGTCGTTCGTCGAACTCTCGCCCCTCTACGCTGGAACGATCGAGCGCACGACGTATGAGGGCTCGTCGCTGAAAGTTGTAGCTTGCGGATTCCAGGTGCGCCCCTCTGCCAGTCAATTCAAGAGCTACGTGGCGCTCGGGGTATCGGGTGCCGTGCAGCTCGTTGGCACCCTGCGGAACATCTCTCTCTCATGCGCCGAATTGGTCGGCACTCCAATCGGGGGCCTCGTCAGCAGCCCCGCAACAGTTCTTCCGTGCTCGCTCCACAGGCTCGTTCCGGTGAACCGGGAACACTCCCTCTTCGTAGACCGGTCAGGCCAGCTCCGGATATCGTCTCATACCGGAGCTCAGGTCACCGAGAACCAGCCACTGGGGAGCGGAGCACGGGAGATCCATATCTCGGAGCTGCCCAGCTCCGAGGCTGCCGTTGCGCTCTCCGTCTCGGTGACCGGAATTAACGGCCACACCTCAAGCTTTATCCTCCCCCTCTCGCTTCTCCCCACAAACCACTATGACTATATCTTTTAACGCCCAGCCTCGTCTTTCATCCCGAACCATCAGCTCGGCACCGGAGCCGGCCCCGGTTCCGGCTCCGCCCCCCCCCCCCCCCCCCCCCTTTCCCCCCCCCCCCCCCCCCCCCCCCCCCCCCC
>CAZZJR010000018.1:0-44110 GCA_964654585.1 uncultured Bdellovibrionales bacterium | reverse complement strand
AGCAAGAGAGTCGGCAGGAGCCATGACGACAGAAAGCAAGAGCACTGAGGTGCACACTGCGGAGTTCCTGTTCGGGGCTCCACGGCTCGATGCCATTCGCCGACACGCTCTCCCTGAAGTGGGTGTGATTGGGCGCTCCAATGTGGGGAAGTCTTCGTTCATCAACCGGCTCTGCAAGCGGAAGCAGCTTGCGCGCGTGAGTGGCAATCCTGGCTCAACGAGGGAGCTTAATTTTTACGGCATCTCTGGCTCACACGGCGACAGCAAGTTTCAGCTCGCCCTCGTGGACATGCCGGGCTTTGGCTTTGCGAAGCTCTCGAAAGAGATCCGAGAGCGGATATCGGAGCTCTCGGTTTCGTTTCTCCAAGAGCGCCGCTCCTTGAGGGCGATGGTGCTGCTGAATGATTGCCGCCGCCTTCCGGAGGCTGATGAGCGCGCGATTCAGGCGGTATGCGGCAGAGAGGGAATCCACTGCCTAATCGTCATCACAAAGATCGATGCGCTGCGCTCAAGTGAGCGAACGAGGTCAGTGCGAGAAATTGCGAAAGCCTACGGGCTTGAAGAAAGCGACGTGTTGGTAACGGGTGAGGGAGTCTCGCCAGAGCCGGTATGGAATCGACTCTTGCCGCTTCTCTCTCTGTAAGGAGCTTTAGGGATGTTTACTGGGATAGTGCAGGGAGTAGCAACACTGGAGTCGGTTACGGATAGGGGTGGTGTTGTCACCTGGACGGTCTCGTTTCCGTCGGCAGCGCTGGCGGGAATCTCGCAAGGTGCCAGCGTCTCCCTTGATGGCTGCTGTCTGACGGTCACCGGATTGCTGGGCGCGGATCGTGCGACATTTGATCTCGTGCCAGAGACACTCGCCCGCACCTCTTTCGCCAAGGCGGGCAAAGGCTCGCGGCTAAACTTCGAGCGCTCTCTCCGTTTCGGCGATGAAGTCGGGGGACACATCCTTTCAGGGCACGTCGACTTCGTTGCGGAAGTAGCGTCGGTGCGTGAGTTGGGAGAGAGTCGAGTGGTGGCGTTTCGCTGCTCTCCTGACTGGACCCGCTACCTTTTCACGAAGGGATACGTGGCGCTCAATGGCACGAGCCTCACCTTAACAGCCGTCGACAAGGCTGCCGGCGAGTTCTCGATCTCGCTTATCCCAGAGACGCTCGCTAAGACCACCTTTGGCCAAGCCACAGCTGGACTGCCGATCAACGTCGAAGTTGACCGCTCTACTCAGGCGATAGTTGAAACCGTTGAGCGGGTTGTTCGAGAGATGGGCATTGCGCCGCGCCACTGAAGGAGCTGCCTAGTTTCAGGCTGTTAGAGGGAGCATCCGAGCATCAAAGGTTCTTTACCTTTCAGGAGAGCCGACGGAGAATACTAGGGGCGTTTAGGGGCCGAGTTAAGCTTCGGTCCCGGACACCAACCAGGCGGAGAGCATAGTCGCTTCGGCATGAGCTCCACTGAGCAACGAATAGAAGGACAAGGCACTATGGCAAAGAAGAATGTTTTCACCTCCCTGTCGGCTATCGCAGTTGGCGTTGTTGCTGGCGCTGCAATCGTAGCAGCTCCGGTTGCGGCTCATGCCGATCACCATACCAACGACAGCAAGTCGGCGGGCGAGAAGTCATGCTCCGGCGAGAAGGGGTGTGGCGGCGCAAAGAAGGCTGACTCAGCCGAGAAGAAGTGTAGCGGCGAGAAGAAGGCCGATTCTTCCGAGAAGAAGTGCAGTGGCGAGAAGGCAGCAGATGCCGGCGACCACAAGTGCAGCGGCTCGAAGCACTAAAGATTCGTGCTGTATTCAGGCTAGCCCCTGGATAGCGACCTGCCCGGGCCGCGCTTGATGTCAGAGCGGGGCCCGGGCAGTCTTTTTGTGATGGTGGCCTTTGCGAAACTTTAATTTGCCAGCCCTCGGAGCGGGAGCAGGACTGCGGCACGAGCACTTCGACGAGATTCTCGCGACCAAGCCGCCCTTTAAGTGGTTAGAGATCATCTCAGACGACTTCATGGATTTCGGCGGGTACTCCCGCGATCGCCTGATGCAGATCCGGGAGCACTACCAGATCATCTCGCACGGCGTGTGCCTTGCTATCGGCTCCACCGATCCGCTCGATAGAGACTACTTGCGACGAATGAAAAAATTCTGCCGCGAGGTAGGCTCGCCGTGGACTTCTGACCACCTCTGCTTCACGAAGGTCGACCACACCAATATGCTCGACCTCATGCCTTTGCCGTTTACTCAAGAGACAGTGAGGCACGTAGCCGAACGGGTGCGGATAGTGCAGCAGGAGCTTGAGCTTCCATTCCTTCTTGAAAATATCACTCGCTACGTGACGGTTTCGGACCGAGAGATGTCTGAGGCTGAATTTATCTCAGAGATTGTAGCCCAAGCTGATTGCGGGCTGTTACTCGACGTGACCAACGTGCACCTCAATTCTCGCTTCCACGGGTACGACGCGTGGCAATGCATCTCCTCCCTTCCGCTTGAGAGGGTGGGTCAGATACACCTCGCCGGCTGGGAGCCTGCTGAAGATGGCTCATTCATCGACAGCCACGACGGTCCAGTGCCGCCCGAGGTATGGGAGCTATTCAAGCGCACAATCGCGAAGACCGGCCCGACATCGGTGCTTGTCGAGTGGGACAACCTGTTGCCGCCCGTTGCGCGACTACTCGAAGAGACGCTCATGGCAGATCGGGCTATAGCAGCTTGCGCTAACCAAGTTGCGGTGTAGAGACGAAGTATGGCGCTCCACGCGGTGCTCTCAGCATTTCGGCAGATAGTCCTAGACGAGCTGGGGCTGCCGGAGACAGCTTCGGAGCGGGAAGCCCTCTACAGCAGGCTCTTTCCTGGCTTGTCGGGCCCCGAGGTTCAGGATCTTGCGCAAATGAGCCCTGCTCGACTGGCGATCTACACATCGAGCGTCTTCTCGGCGGAGGGGAACATCCTCAAGAATGCGTTTCCTCTGACCCTCGCTACCATTGAGTCTTCGTGGCCCAAGGAGTGGGGAGAGCACTCGGGCCGCGCGCTCGCCCAGCGGATTCACAAGGCGGCGCCGTGGAGAGGAATACACAGCATGACTCTCGGAGAGAGCCTGCAGGCTTTCGTTGAGCGTGAGCGTGTCGAGCACTTCGTGAGCTTGCCGTGGCTTTCCGAGGCCGCGCTGCTCGAACAGGCGATGCTTGAAATCCGTCGGGCGCCTAATGAGCTGATCGGCCCCCAAACAGAGGCTGAACTTGACTTCTTTTCCACGCGCAACGTGAGTGAGCTTCTTGAACAGCAGGTATACGTGCCTTCACTCGTGCGTGGGGTTGAACTGTCATTTGATCTACTTGCCGCTCGGAAAGAGCTTCTTGCTACTGGAAAGCTCGTTGTGCCAATTAAACTTTCGCAGCGATTAGTGGGGGCACGGCCAAAAGATTACGGAGTTCAGTTTGTTGCGCTTCCTCATGAGGTACACTCGCTCATGGTAAAGAGCCGGGGAGAAGTCATCCCGCTCTCGAGCATTGCCGAAGCATTCCTGACCAGCTCGGAAGACTCAGAAAAGTCTGAAGATGAAGTTTTTAGAATATTCTACTCTGCGATTCGCAGCCTCATTGCAGTAGGAGCACTCAGCATCTGCCCTGCTGGCGGCCGAGCGCCGGCTGCAACCGCGGGTCAATAGCGAGCCGTCCTTACCTGTTTAGTGGGGCCCGATTGTGCCGCCGCAGGCAGAATAACGGCAGTTTCAAACCCGTGGCGATGCAGAAAAATGGCATAACGACATCAGCCTATGCCGCGCGCCGTGCTCGTTAGGGACTATCCGCTATCGGAATCGGCCGATTGTTGGAGTCAACCGCAACCATCACCACCTCTGCGGTTGTTACCGGGATCGTGTGGAGAGAGTCGATCCCCCGAGTTGCCTCTACCTCAACCTTTACTGTGATTGAGGTTGTGCCGATCTTGAGGGTGTCGCAGTAGAAGCTGACAGAGTCTCCGATGAAGACAGGGGAAATGAACTGCACCTCGCGCATCACCTTCGTGACGTACTTCTTTGGGGAAACTGAGCGGGCATGCTGCCCAGCGGCCAAGTCGATCAGGCTCAGGATGTGCCCTCCGAAAATGCTCCCCAACGCGTTTGTGTCACGTGGCATCATGATCGACCTAATGGCGGGATTTCTCGGGCAGCTCTGATTCATGGTTTATGGTTTAGCTGAGTTCGTATGAGACCGAAACTGTTTTTCGCTATGAGCCAGAACTGACCTGCGCTACCCTTACCGATCAAATGCGCACCGCCCGATACTATATTGAATCCTTAAACCTTTCTCCGCACCCGGAGGGTGGCTACTACCGCGAGACCTATAGGTCCCAGGATGTCGTGCCCGCTGGAAGCATTTCTGAGAAGTTCTCTGGAACACGCTCATGCTGCACCGGGATCCTCTACTTACTTGAGTCCGCAGACTATTCAGCGTTTCATCGAATCAAGTCGGATGAGATGTGGCATTTCTATGCAGGAAACCCGCTCGAGGTCCATATGGTGGACCGTACAGGGCACTCGGTGATCATGCTCGGTCAAGACCTTGGGGCAGGACAGACGTTTCAGGCTGTTGTGCCTGCGGGCACCTGGTTTGCGGCGAGTCCGGCGGTGGGTAGCGATTATTCCCTCGTCGGCTGTACTGTCAGTCCGGGGTTTGACTTTCGGGATTTCGAGATGGCAACGGCCGCCCAGATAGAGGAGCTGAACCCGCAGAAGGCACGGGAGCTACTCGGCCGATTTCCGCCCCGTGGCTTGAGCTGAGCGGCCAGACGCTTTAGCCTCCAGCTCGGTTTGTTTCTTTAGTTGGTGAATGGAGTACCAGGGCATGTTTCAGTCAAAGAAAGTTGGGTCGTCAGGCGAGGCAGGGAGCAGGTTCGCTTCTCCCCTCGATGAGGCGAAGCACCTATTCTCGCAGGCTCGCGTTGAGCTGGAGAACCTGGCAGGCGCGGGGGCGATCGCAAAGATCCGAAGAGCCGTTACGCTAGTCGATGGAGCGCAGTCTTGCCCGGTTGAGCTACGCGTGTGCCTTCGAGCTGACGGAGCGAAGTTGTTGTCTCGGTTCGGGCACCCAGCCCACGCAGAGCCGCTGCTGGCGGAAGGGGTCCAGCTTCTCGTCAGCTCCGGTGATCCCATGTACTCGACAGAGATTGCAAGATTTCAGATTCGACGCGGAGAGCTGCTCTACGAGCAGGATAGGCTTTCGGAATCTGAAACGTGCCTGCAAGCGGCGATAGGACTCCTGAGCCACCGGTCGCCTCGGGCGATACGAGCGAAGCTCGACTTGGGCTTGGTGGCTCTCAAGCAGGGAGCTGCGGAGGGCATGCTCTCTCGCTACGGAGCCATCATGAGTGAGGTTTTTTCGGATTGTGCCCGAGCCCCTGCTGCTGAGCGTTCCGGAATTTCGACGACGCTTACGAAATCAGCAGAGGCCTTCACGCGGCATGGATACTTCTCCGAGGCCGTGCTGATCGCCCAGGAGGCACTCTCTGTTTACCGGGAGTCGCCTGAGTGCAGCCAGGATGCCTGCAGGATGTTGCGTCTGCTCATCGCCGAGATTGCCCACAAAGCGGGGCGTTTCGACCAAGCCCTAAGCCTTCGCCAGGCTCTCCTGCAGGAGGTCCGCGCTGATGAGCGGTTTGAAAAGAACTCGAAGCTTGAGCTTGAAATCGCCCAGTCGTTGGGGGAAACGCTGATTGAGCTGCGACGGTTCGAGCAGGCTGAGATTTTGCTGCGAGACACGTTTGAGGCGGCGCGGCGAGCCGACGATGCGGAGCGTGCTCTTGAGTGCTCGCAAGTCTTGATGAACCAGTACGTGGTGCGCCACATGGAGGAAGAGGTTGTGGCACTGCGCGAGGCAACCGAGGACCTCTCGCCAAAAATAGGACCGATGTATGCCTTATTAAAGAAAGTTGATGAGGAGATCGCCTTCAATGATGACGCCGATGCTGCTCTCCCTATGATTGATGAGCTCCTCGACGAGGCGCGCAAGTTAACGGGAGCTGAGCGCGTGCTCGGTGAGACCGCCATTCTAGCGAGCAAGGCTATGGCGATCGCAGCAGTGAGCCCCGAAGAAGCCAATGCGCTTGTCATGGACGTGGTCAGCCGGCTTGAGTCAATTCCAGCTCCATTCGACGAGGGGATCCGGGGCAGGCTAGCAGTTGCTCAGGCGAGGCTTGCCATCGTTCAGTCAGACCCACACACAGCAGTGAGGGTGCTCTCTCGACAGCTTGCGGAGCTGGAGAGGAGCGAGGGGCGAGGGCGGCATTTTGTCAGGGTAAAGATAATGATTCAGCTCGCCGAGGCTCTTGAGGCAGCGGGCGAGAACGATCGTGCCCTTGGCCTCGCGCGCCAGTTGGTCGGGATGTTTGAGGAGCAGAAAGACGTGCATTCACTGCTTTTTGCGGAGGCGCTGCTGCTCCTGTCGGGGCTGCTTCCTACAGGGAGCCCAGAGCACGAGGCAGCTATTGAGCGAGCCGTTCCGATTATTCAACGTCACCGCAAGGGGTAGAAGCTCTGCAACTGCTCGATGAGATAGCAATGAGGCGCTGTCATCAGTAGAGCATCGTATGCCTAGCCGGCCAGCCGGTGACTGCTACGACGGACCTAGCTAATAGCCCTCATGCAGCCCCCTGAGATGCCGCGCTACCGTGCCCGAGACGTGCGCAAACGAGAGCGTTCGCGCTTACTACGAGGGGCTACACGGAGAAGCTATGAGCGATGGCGTTACAGCGAAGGAAGCAGGAACGGAAGAAGCCAAAAGAGCGGAGTGTGCGCAGGAGCCGTCAGGCTCTGCCCGCGATCTGGGTCCGATCGAGCAGCAGGTTGTCCGTGGCGTTGAGAGCGCGGTTCGGGCAGTAGGGACCGGAGTGAAGAAGATTCGCGCGGCGATCCGCGAGCGTGTTCCGGCTTCGCCGGCAGAGCCGGGCAAGGAGCCATCAGCAGCCGAGGGTGGGAGTAAGGGGTTTCAGGTTCCCGATGAAGTCAGGGGGCTAGTCGAGCGCTACCCGCTGCCAGCGATCCTTGCCTCGTGCGGGGCAGGGTACCTCTTAGGCGTTGCTCTGGGTGGTCGAAGGAGGGAGTAATGCTCGACGACTTACGGGGCGACTTCGATCAGCACGTAGCGCCGCTTCTCCGAGACATTATCGATGACACACAGAAGCTTCTTCGGCAGGAGTTTGCGCTCGCGAAAGTAGAGGTGCGCGAAGACGCAAAGCGCATGCGAGAGATCTTGGCATACTCACTGGCAGGAGCCGTGGCTGTAGTGCTCTCCCTTGCTCTCTTGGCAGTTTCCGCAGCGCTGCTTCTGGTTTCAGCGATGCCAAGCCTTCAGCCATGGGTCGCTTTCGCTGCCGTAGCCTTCGTCTGTGCTGCGTGTGGCCTAGTTTTCATGCGGATTGTCTCAAAAAAAAGCCGCAACATTCGGTTTCTCTCCGAGCAAACGATTGAGTCTCTACGTGAGGATGCAGAGTGGATACGGGGGCAGACGCTTACGTAGCGGCAGCATCAAAGCTGCGACACGACATCGAGAGCACCCGTGCATCGCTCGGCGACAAGATTCATGCCTTGCAGCACGAGGTCAGGGGAGTCGTCGTTGAAGCCTCCGACAAAATGCGTGGCTCGATCCGCCATGCGCGCGACTCAGTTCATCCCGTTGTGCAGTTTCACCGGCACCCCCTCGGATTTTGCGGAGCGGCTTTCGTGTTCGGCATCTGGCTTCAGAAGCGAATGGAGCGACGCAGCGAGAGCAGCAGCGGGGTCTCAAGAGCTGACAGCACGTACTCCCCTCGGGCAGCCGAGAGGCTCAGGGACCGGCCCGGCATCTTCAGGACAGCGATTGAGGGGGCTGCTCCGTACGCAGTCGAGCTTCTGACCGGGATCCTGTTGCCTCGGAAGCGACTGTAGCCAGCTGGAGTGTAGCCTTTGTGGCTAGCGACGTGCCTCACCGGTCGGTAGCGCGACGAAGGGAGAAGGGCAAAGGGGGAGATTGCAGCCGAAGGCCAGAGCCGCTCTCAAGCAGCGGATTTTTCTTACAGGCAGACCACCCGCCTTAGGGCTGTTATTTGGCGGGCTATTCCAAGCGCGACCGAGCTTTTTTGATTCTAGAATTGTCCCGGTGGCGATCGTAACAAATTGTGGCTGCAATCTATTTTTCCGATACTAACGCACATGGAGGTGTGTCCGACGCATAACGATCAGGGAGCCGCAGGTAATGTCACGCTTGGCTCTTGTTGTGCAGGCGTAGTGGCGGTGACACGCCAACAGGCTTCTACACGGGGCGGCTTAGGAGGTTTTAACAGCTATGCTTCGCGCCCTTCGGCTTGTTTGGTCTTTGGCGCGCATTCCTCACGTCGCTCTCACGCTCTTCGTCTTTCCGACGCTGCTCAGCTTGGCGCTTGTGTTTGTGCAGGTCATTGCGACGGGCGTCGTGCTCAAGTCCGTTTCTGCGGACACCAAAGTAATTACCCAGTCCATGAAGGACGGGTCAGCTCGCCCCGAGCTTAATATCGTCCGAAAGATCCTGTACGCTTCCTCTGAGCCACGGCCGCCTCTGCGCGTTTGCCGCTGGATTCCCGATGCTGTAGGAGAGTCAGGAGAGCGTCCGCCGAGCTCAGAGTGCTATCCGGACCGGCTCGACGTGGCAATCATTACTGAGCATCCCCGCGCATCGGATATTGAACGAGTTCGAGAGTGGTTTGAGGGCGAGACCGATCGCCTGCACATCTGCCGGTCGTGCCAGCCTGACGTCACTATTGAAATTGGAGACGATGGAAAGCCGCAAACCAAGACGCGGTCGATCTACGGGCTCGGAGTGCTGTTTCTCGCGATTACGAAGAGTGACACAAAGAAGCTTGAAAACCGCGCTGTGTACCTGGAGTTAGTCGGCGAGTTCCAGGAGGCCATCGGCACGCCATCTTTCTTCATCCCCGAGTCACAAGCATTTGTCGAAATAAGCCCTACGAATCCCTTCGTTCCGCTGACGATCAACGTGGTGCTGATCGTCATGATAGCGGTTTGGCTCGCGCTGAGGGCGCACCGCAAAGTGCTTGAGTACTTTTCGCACAATGGAGTTTTGTTGCCGCTTGTCGCCGCGACAGGGAAGCGCCCATTCTATGGGGCAGTTTGGCTGCTCACGATACTTCGGGTCTCCTGCTTCCTGCTGGGCTCAATCCCGATGCTTATCGGCGGGATGGAGGCATGCTGCGGCGATGGAGTATTTCAGGCGCTAGCGCCGCATGCGGCATTTCTTGCGGTATGGGCAGTGTCGCTTATTGCAACGCTAGGTTTCCTGACAACGATCGCCTCGATGGCCGACCTGAAGCACCGCGACTCAATCTTCGCTTTTCTCTACAGGTACCTGCCTTTCAGCGTGGCTGTGATCGGAGCTGCCGTGTGGGCATTTTCATTCATCTTCGTTACGGGATGGGCAGCCACGTTCAGGCTGGTTGTTGCCAGCACGCCGATGCTCGGCCTGCTGCCGCTTCTCATGGCACCTGTTCTTCAGTTGCCGACGTGGGTTGTCGCTGTGCATGGCGGTGCGGCGGCTTCTTCGCTTCTGCTGCTCCTGCGGAGAAATTCAACATGGTTTGCTGCCCACTTGGAGGAAGTATGACGAGCGGCCCGGTGGCCTACGAAGCGCCGCGCCTCGTAGTTCAGTACAAAACTTTGCAGGCCCTCAACATCGACAGGCTGAGAGTCGAGGGACAAGTTGTGGCGCTCGTCGGGCATAACGGCGCTGGGAAATCGACCCTCATCAAGACGCTGCTGGGCTTGCTAGCGCCGCATCAAGGAGCGATTGCAGCATCCTTGCCCGATTACGGACGGCTCATTCCTGAGCGGGACATGGCGTTCTGCCCAGAGAATGGGGCAGTGTTCGCGGACATTTCAGTAGAGCACTACATTAAGCTGTGGTGCCGCATCAAGCAGCAAGATGGCAAGCACTACCGCAAAGCCGGCAGCCGGTACATCGAGCGGCTTGAGATCGCTCCGTTGCTCAACAAGAAGGGGCGAGAGCTGTCCAAGGGGCAGCGACGCCGTGTGCAGACAGCACTTGGATTCATGGGAGACCCCAAGCTGTTTCTGTTCGATGAGCCATTTGACGGCCTCGATGTGCAGCGCACAGTAGAGCTTATGGAGATCGTGGAAGAGGAGCGAACTAACCGGGCATTCCTTATCTCCTCGCACCGCATGGATGTGATGGAGCGAGTGGCTGACACGGTGATTGTGTTGCGGCACGGCAAGGTCGCCTGCACCGGCTCGGTTGAGCACGTTACCCGGACCCTCTTGGGGACCGATGAGGTCGGGACGCTGACCGACGCCATGAGGAAGCACCTACAGCAGGATTGCGCTGCTGGCTAAACCGCCAGAAAAGACGGCAAGAACTTGAATTTTTTGGCGTTTCGGGCTCCCAATACCTTTTACACCCTGGTTTCTCTGCACTATACTGCCGCAGCATGGGCGGGCAAAAAGCCCGCAGTGTATCGACCCTTATGTTTGTCTACCTCGCCAAGAAGATTTTCGGCACCCGCAATGATCGAATCCTTAAGTCGCTCAAGCCGGTCATCCTCAAAATTAACGATCTCGAGCGCACACTAGAGCCGATGAGCGATGAAGAGCTGCGTGGCCAGACAGCGCTCTTCAAGCAGCGGCTTGAGAACGGCGAGCCGCTTGACTCTCTCCTTCCGGAAGCCTTCGCTGTCGTGCGAGAGGCTTCGCGCCGCGTAGTTGGGATGCGTCACTTCGATGTGCAGCTCATCGGCGGAGCGATTCTGCACCAGAACATGATCGCTGAAATGCGAACCGGAGAAGGAAAGACCCTCGTCGCGACGCTGCCTTCGTACCTCAACGCGCTCACTGGCAAAGGCGTGCACGTAGTGACGGTCAACGACTACCTCGCAAAGCGCGACGCCGAGTGGATGGGGAGAATCCACCGCGCGCTCGGTCTCGAAGTAGGCTGCGTCTACCACGGCATGAACGAGCAGGAGAAGCGCCGCGCCTACCTAGCCGACATTACCTACGGCCAGAACAACGAGTTCGGCTTCGATTACCTGCGCGACAACATGAAGTTCTCTGCCAGCGACATGATGCAGCGCGGGCACTACTTTGCAATCGTGGACGAGGTCGACTCAATCCTCATCGACGAGGCGCGGACTCCGCTCATCATCTCGGGCCCAGCCGAGGAGTCCACCGACAAGTACCTCGCGGTGAACAAGATTATCCCGCGCTTGCAGCGTGGAACCGACTTTGAAGTGGATCTCAAGTCGAAGCAGCCCACGCTCACCGAGGCTGGTACGAAGCGGGCAGAGGAGCTGCTAGGGGTTGAGAACCTCTACGACCCAAACAACATCGAGACACTGCACCACGTCACACAAGCATTGCGTGCCCACACCTCGTTCGAGAGAGATGTCGATTACGTCGTTCAGCAGGGTCAGGTCGTTATCGTGGACGAGTTCACCGGGCGCCTCATGCCTGGCCGGCGCTGGTCGAACGGCCTTCACCAGGCGATTGAGGCGAAGGAAGGGGTGCAAGTCGCGCGAGAGAACCAAACGCTCGCCTCGATTACCTTCCAGAACTACTTCCGTATGTACGAGAAGCTCGGCGGCATGACGGGCACTGCTGATACCGAGGCTTCAGAGTTTAAGCAGATCTACGGCCTTGAGGTTGCGCTCATTCCGACTAATCGGAGCATGGTGCGCCGTGACCAGGTCGATCTCGTGTACCGCACTCGTCGCGAGAAGTACGATGCTGTAGTGAACGACATCGAGGAGATCCACGCCAAGGGCCAGCCGATCCTGGTGGGCACGATCAGCATCGATCAGAGCGAGCACCTCTCCCGCTTGCTCCAGTCAAAGAACATTCCGCACAACGTCCTAAACGCCAAGCAGCACCAGCGAGAGGCCGAAATTATCGCGCAGGCAGGACGGTTCGGCGCAGTCACCATATCAACCAACATGGCCGGCCGAGGAACGGACATTCTCCTGGGAGGAAACCCGGAGTTTATGGCTGCTGCTGAGGCAGGCACGCGAGACCCAGAGAACTCCGAGTTCCGGGCAGCGCTAGAGCGCCACAAGGGCTCTTGCGACGAGGAGCACGGCCGGGTGGTTGAAGCTGGGGGCCTCTACGTGATCGGCACCGAGCGACACGAGTCACGCCGCATCGACAACCAGCTCCGAGGCCGTGCCGGTCGTCAGGGGGATCCTGGCGAATCGCGCTTCTACATCTCGCTTGAAGACGACCTGATGGTTCGTTTCCAGGGCGAGAGGCTGCAGCAGCTCATGGCGCGCATGGGCTGGGAAGAGGGGATGGCGCTCGATAACTCCCTCATGAGCCGCACCATCGAGAATGCCCAGAAGCGTGTTGAGAGCATGCACTTCGAGAGCCGCAAGCACGTCACCGAGTACGATGACGTCATGAACAAGCAGCGCCAGGTTATCTACAACATGCGCGCCCGCACGCTCCGCAACGAGGGAATTCGCGAAGAGGTGCTCGATCTCTTCGACGATCTGCTCGAAGACGCAGTCCAGGCCGTGTGTGACGACAAGGTTAAGGCGGTTGAATGGGATCTCGGGCAGCTCTCTGAGCGCTTCAAGTTCCTCACAGGCCGTGATCTCGAGCTGCCGTCAGACTTAGAGCTCTCTCCGCAGGCAATCTTCGATTTCGTTCGTAACCAGGGACACGCGCTGTACCACGAGCACGCTGAGAAGCAGAGCGCCAAGCTCTCGGGCTTGAGCGAAATTGGAGTTTCTCCGCAGCTCAACAGAGGCGCTGTCGACGCCGGAACGAAGATAGGCTTTGAATTCATCGAGCAGGACACGGTGCTGGAGGCAGTCGACTACTTCTGGCGCCACCACCTGCAGGAGATGGACTACCTGCGCGAAGGAATCGGCCTGCGTGGCTGGGCCCAGAAGAACCCCCTCTACGAGTACCAGCGCGAGGGCTTTGTCGTGTTCCAGTCGATGCTGGCAGAGATGAAGGAGTCAGTCATCCGCCGCCTGATGTACCACGACGTGCCTTCGGTAGAGCAGGTTCGGGTCCACATCGAGGAGGAGCGCCGCAAGCACGCTGAGCGGGAACAGCAGATGCAGCTCGTGCATGGCTCAGACGTTGAAGATGCTGACGCGGGTGACATTGATGGCGCCGAGACTGATGACAAGCGCGACCCGAGCGATGAGCGAGCACGGCTTGAAGCCCAGCGCAAAGCGCGACGCAAAGCCGCGAAGCGATGACCCTCGGCCCCTTCTCGCTCTACGTTCACGTGCCATTCTGCTCGCAGAAGTGCCCCTACTGCGATTTTAATACCTACGCAGTTGCGCGCGTGCCCGAAGATGAGTACGTCGCCGCACTCCTGACCGAGCTGGCCGCTTTCTCTCGTGATAGCCGTTTTGCGGGACGCGAACTCTCGTCCGTATTCTTCGGGGGCGGGACCCCTTCGCTCCTTTCCCCCGAAGCGATCGGCAAGGTCGTGGCAACAGCCTCGTTGCTTTTTCCGCTGTTAGCAGGCGCAGAGGTGACGCTCGAAGCGAACCCTGGGCGCCCGTGCAAGGAGCGTTACTCGGGGTACCGAGCAGCGGGAGTGAATCGGCTCAGCTTCGGCGTGCAGTCTTTTGATGCGGGCCGCTTAACGCTGCTCGGGCGGGAGCATTCGCCTGACGACGCGCGCCGAGCAGTTCACGATGCGATAGGAGCTGGTATCGATAACCTCAGTATCGATCTGATCTTCGGTGTCCCGGGGCAGGAGATTGGCAGCCTCGAAGCTGACCTGCAAGCGGCGGTCGAGCTCCCGCTCTCTCACCTTTCCACGTACGCCCTTTCAATTGAGCCAGGGACTCCCTTCTTTCAGCGGCAGGAGCGAGGGCTTCTTGCGCTGCCCCCGGACGAGCGGGTGGCAGAGATGCTCTCCTTCATTCCGCTGTTTCTGGCAAAGCACGGATTCGCTCGGTACGAGATAAGCAACTACGCAAAGCCAGGCCGGGAAAGCTCACACAACAGCGCCTACTGGAGTGGCGCTGACTACCTGGGAATCGGCGCTGGGGCACATAGCTGCGTGACCCGTTACGAGGGTGGAGTGCGGGTTTCGGCTGAGCGCTGGAGCGATTACGCACTCCCGGCAACCTACATGCAGAAGGTCTCTGAGTCAGCGGTGTCGTGGCGAGAGAGCCTCGACCAGAGAGCCTTAGAATTTGAGTTTTTCTACCTCGGCTTGCGAAGGGCGTGCGGAGTTTCTCTAAGCGATTTTGAGCGCCTTTTTGGTTCCCCGTGCTCTGACAAACTGCGTGGCACCATGAGCGAGTTGGCACAGGAAGGCTTCCTAGAGCAAACAGCCGACGTGATCTCGCTCACTGAGAGCGGGATCGCGCTCAGCGACTCTGTTTTCGAGCGGCTGGCTGGACAAAGCTAAGTTACGAGCAACAAGAGATTTTCCCGAGAGAGCCAGCACACAACATCTCTTCGTGTGCAGCGAGTATGTGCGTCGACGCAATTCCTGAATTCAGAAAAGAGCCCGTGTAGCGAAGATTTTTTACCTTAGCGCAGCGCAGCGTGATACTATGCCCTACATGAACTTCGTTTCCGTCCAAAAATTGCAGGTAATTTCAGCTTCAGCGGCGATGCCCCACGAGGCCACGGGCTCTACGCGCCCGACTGCAGCGGTGTTCGCTTACAGCGAGCACGCCGGGCGGCGCGCCCCAGTGGATACAGCACTGGCGGCCGGAAGAATTCCCGCTGCCACACCCTACAATTTGGCACGAGTAGAAGTTCAGTAATCCCTGCGCTCCGCTGGCGAGCGTTTCAGTCACATCACATCCTTAAGTTTGCAACATAGGTCGGGATAGCCCCGCTCTTGCTGCCTGTTCTTGGTTTCGAAAGCGGCGCGGACTCGGTCCGCGATCGCTAGAAGCCGCAATCTCAATCCATTGATGCTCTTCTCACAGTTGATGTGCCGTGCGCGCTCCTTCGAGCGGAGCTGTAGGGGTCTACAGACCAGGTTCTTTCAACATTTTTTAGGAGTTTCACATGAGCGCGTTTGTTTCAAAGAGTGGCCGCAGAGAGTTACGTCACAACTTGGTGCTGTGCGTCTTGATTGCGTGGTTGAGTGGCGGGTTGGGAGCGGTGTTGCCAAACCTAATGCCTTTCTGGAAGGCACGAGGCATCACGGATCCCCAGATCTGGCTGCTTCAGGGGCTTTTTGCCCTGACCGTATTCGCATGCACGATACCATTCGGCTACTTGGCTGACCGGGCTGGCCGAAAGTGGTGCATGCTGTACGGGGTGGTGATGCACCTGCTGGGAGAAGTCGCTTACGTGGTAGGTGACTCGTTCCTCGTGCTGTTGGCGGGAGAGGTGTTCATGGGCTTCGGCGTCGCGCTCATATCGGGCGCAGACAGTGCGTTGCTCTACGACACGCTCCTGGCACGAGGCGAGAAGGAACGGGCGCCACGCTGGTCGGGCTTGGCGGCCGCCGGAATGTTCCTGTGCACGGCGGTTGCCAACCTGATTGGCGGCGCGCTAGGCCAGGCTGACGATCGGCTTCCGTTCGCCTTCTCGGCTAGCTGCGTAGCAGCTCAGCTGCTCCTGGTGCTGTTCGTCAGCGAGCCACCCGCCTCTGGGGAGGACAGGCTCGTGACGGTGCGACAGCTTCCGGAAGTAGTTGGCTTCTGCTTTAAGCCCGGGTCGTACCAGCTCTGGCTGATCGTGGCGTGGAGCGTGACGACCGTCGCAACATGGATGGCCGTCTGGTTCTACCCGCTCTGCTTCGGGCAGGTAGGGCTCTCTCTGAGCGAGCAGTCGGTCGTCTTCGCGGGGTACAACCTCGTTGCAGCGGCCGGGTCCTTCTGGGCACGGTGGCGAAAGAGCGGGCAGAGTGTCCCAGCAGCGTTCCTCACCTTCGTTGTGATGGCCGCTGTTGCGCACCTCGTGTTGGGCTCGGTCGTTGCGGTTTGGGCGGTGCTCTTCGGGGCCCTGCACCAGATCGTACGAGGAGCAGCGCCGGTCATCTTCGGCGCTGCGCTCAACGACCAGACGCCCAGCTCGATCCGGGCCACGGTGTCCTCAGTGCAGGGAGCGCTCGCAACGCTCCTGTACGGAGGAATCAACCTCAGGCTCGGCTCGTGTGTGGAAGCCTTCGGTTTTAGGGCCGTACTCATCGCGATCGGTGTCGGATGCCTCGTGGCAGCACTAAGCATCTGGGCGCTTCACCCGACGAAGCGGCAGCAGCCAGCCAGGTAAACCTCGGCGGAGCTGAAAAGGTTTTTAACGGTAGGCGAGAGAAGCAATTCTCTCGCCTACTAGACCCCTCAGCTCCCTCTTGTGCAGCATTCTGGAGCATCGGTCCGATTCGGAGCTTTTTGGTTGGGTTACGCGGAGGCGTGAAGGACACGGAGAACGCGGCGATGAGGCTTTGTTATCAAAGGGTATGTCGCTGCTGGCGCCTCGGCGCATTACTTTCCGAGACCTCCGCGAGTTCCGCGCCTCCGCGTTACTTAACCTAGGCTTGAACACTGAGAGATCTCGCTTCTCACAATCGACCGTGAGCCTAAATTCGCAGCTTCAGTCGATACTGGGAGCTTCTGGTCTAATGACGCGAAGGTGCGGAGGACTCGGAGGTCACGGATTCGTGTTTTTAATGGTGCCGAGCCAGCCCTGCCTTGCCAGGCTAAACCTCCGGGCACTGCACCGTGCAGGCTACCTGCGGGCAGTTTGAACCCTATTCGTATGTAAGGCGCATCCAGGGATTGACCTATGCTTTCGTACTAGGGTCATCCGTTGGCAGCCCTAGCTACTCGTGCTCGCCTACGAAAGTGATGATCTGGTCGAGCGTAATGTACCCCTTCTTGTCCGAGTCGATCTGGTCAAAGCCTTTGTAGATGCGCGGCATGCCGGCAGAGCATTCCTCGCGTGTCAGCTTGCCGTCCCCATTCTTGTCTGCAGCGGCGAAGCGAGACTTGATCGTAGCGAGGGTGTCAGGATCGACTTCTCCAGCAAAGGACGGGGCGGAGAAAGATACGGCGGCACAGATAGAGCAGACAGCAATGATCATGTTTCTCATAGTATTACGACCCTTAAATGAGTGACGTTCGACGGCACTCTAGCAGCTTTGCGAAGAGCTCCGACAGGGGGAGACGCGCCCCTTTTAATCCCCTGTTTGACCCCTACGGGATGGAGGTCGCTAGTCGCAAGCTCTTGGTTTGCTGAAGTTATCCTGGTGCCCGCTGCCGCCCCGGAGAGCCTTACCCGCGTTACGGCTGGAAGCCCGGCTCGAACCTCAAGGAAATCCGCGCGCCTGCCGAATTGAAGGACAGGGAAGCAGAAGCGCTTGTCAGTTTGCGCGCACCGATAATTTTCTAGCGAGTCGAGAACATGGGGATTTCAGTCGGCGTTCCGAAAGAGAACGGAGCAGGAGAGACGCGGGTAGCGGCAACGCCGGATTCAGTCAAGCGTCTCGTGAAGAACGGCTTCGAGATTCACGTTGAAGAGGGAGCAGGCCTCTCCGCCGGATTTCACGATGAGGAGTACCAGGGCGCCGGGGCGCGGATCGTCGTGGCGAAGGAAGCCTGGTCGATGCCGCTTGTAGCGAAGGTGGCTCCGCCGACCGACGGTGAGGCGTCTGGGATGCAGTCAGGAGCTCTCATCGTGTCGCTCCTTGAGCCATTCCGGAACGTGCCGCTGCTGGAAGGCTTTGCTGTGCGCCGGGTCGACGCCTTGGCCCTCGAAGCGATTCCACGCACATCGCGCGCTCAATCGATGGATGTGCTCTCGTCTCAGTCCGGTATCGCCGGCTACCGAGCGGTGCTAGAAGCTGCGCACCAGTACGGAAGGTTTTTTCCGATGATGATGACGTCTGCTGGCTCCTCGAAAGCTACCAAGGTCACCGTTCTCGGTGCCGGAGTTGCGGGCCTTCAGGCGATAGCCACAGCACGAAGGCTCGGCGCGAGTGTCGAGGCGTACGATGTACGGCCAGAGACGCGTGAGCAGATTATGTCGCTCGGCGCAAAGTACATCGACATCAAGCTCGACGAGTCTGGCGCAGGCGAGGGAGGGTACGCGAAGGAGCTGTCCGAGGAGTCAAAGAAAAAGCTGCAGGCAGGGCTCGACGAACGTCTCGCGAAGAGTGACATCATCATCAGCACGGCGAATGTGCCAGGCCGCAAGGCGCCGACGCTAGTGACCGAGTCAGTCGTGCGCGCGATGCGTCGGGGCTCTGTAATCGTCGATATGGCCACGCCGAGTGGCGGCAACTGCCCCTTGAGCGTAGCGGATGAGGTGGTCGAAGTGGCTGGGGTAAAGATCGTTGGCTACACGAACTACCCAGCGATGATGGCTACCGATGCCAGCAGCTTCTTTGCCAGGAACCTTGTGTCGCTCTTCGACTTGCTGAAGAAGGAAGCAGAGCGTGGTGACTCGATGCTGTTCGTCAACCTAGAAGACGACATCATCGATGCTTCGCTGCTTGTTCACCAGGGTATTTTGAGGCTTAAGAGGTAGGGTATGTCGGAGACAATGATAGCCGTTTACGTGTTCGTGCTCGCGTGTTTCATCGGGTACCACGTCATCTGGGGCGTTACTCCAGCGCTGCACACCCCGCTCATGGCGGTCACAAATGCCATCAGCGCTATTCTCGTTGTTGGCGCGATGCTCGTCGCCGGCTCGGCCCAAGCTGAGAGCTCAGTTTGGGTTCAGGCGCTCGGCTTTTTGGCCGTGATGCTCGCATCAATAAACATTTTCGGCGGTTTCGTAGTGACCAACAGAATCCTGGCGATGTTCAGGAAGAAATAGCTAAGGGCCTCACATGCTACTGAGTCCAGACCTCTTCGCATTCGCGTACCTCGTCGCGACGATACTGTTTATCTTCGGCCTGAAGGGGTTGAGCCACCCGAAGACAGCCTTGCGCGGGAACACATTCTCGATGGCAGGCATGGTGCTCGCAATCGGAGTGACACTCTTGCACCCGGAAGTAAAGAGCTACGGCGCGATCTGTGCAGGGCTAGCGGCGGGCGCGGTTATAGGCGTTCCGATAGCTCTGAGAATCAAGATGACCGCGATGCCGCAGCTTGTGGCCGCGCTCCACAGCTTCGTAGGTCTCGCTGCGGTGCTCGTGGCGGCAGGCACGTACCTGATGGAGGCAGAGGCTGGCCACCTTTCTGCTGTGTCCCTCTTTGAGCTGGTAGTCGGCAGCGCCATCGGTGCAGTGACCTTCACCGGATCGCTCGTTGCGTTTGGCAAGCTGCAGGCCCTGCTCGGCTCAGCACCACTCATTTTTCGCGGCCAGCATGCCCTCAACGCTCTCCTCATAGGAGGGATCGTTGTTTGCTCGGGGCTTTTCATCGCTGAGCACAGCATCTGGCTTTTCGGCGCAGTAACGGCGCTATCTCTGCTGCTGGGATTCTTGCTCGTGCTCCCGATTGGCGGCTCGGACATGCCAGTCGTGGTCTCGATGCTCAATTCGTACTCCGGCTGGGCTGCGTCTGCGACCGGCTTCACGCTCGGCAACCAGCTCCTGATTGCCACCGGCGCGCTCGTCGGATCAAGCGGCGCCATCCTCTCCTACATCATGTGCAAGGCGATGAACCGATCGCTCGTGAGCGTCATCTTGGGAGGGTTTGGCACTACTGCGGAGCAAGCTGCAGCAGATGCTACCCAAAAATCCTGCCGCGCTGCTAGCACCGAAGATGCGGCTTTTATGTTCGAGAATGCGTCGAGCCTTATCGTTGTGCCGGGATACGGGATGGCGGTAGCTCAGGCGCAGCACGCTGTCAAAGAGCTGTACGAGCAGCTACACCACCGCGGTGTCGAAGTTAAGTTTGCTATTCATCCGGTTGCCGGGCGGATGCCGGGACACATGAACGTGCTGCTGGCTGAGTCAGAGATCCCCTACGAGTCTGTGCTTGAGCTAGATGAAGTGAATCCGGAGTTCTCGCGTGCCGACGCAGTGCTTGTGATCGGCGCTAACGACGTCGTGAATCCTGCTGCTCGCACGAACAAGTCGAGCCCACTGTACGGCATGCCGATTCTGGAGGCTTACAAGTCTAAAGCCGTCTACGTCATCAAGCGCTCGATGAATCCCGGATACTCTGGGGTTGAGAACGATCTCTTCTATCACGACAACTGCTCGCTCATCTTCGGCGACGCTAAGAAGGTTTGTGAAGGGCTGGTTAATTGCCTTAAATCGAACTAAGCCAGTACCGGCTGTGATAGCAACGAGATTTTTTAGCGAAAGCAGCCGCTACGAGGGCTCCCAACCGAGGTGAGAGGACATTACGCCCAAGCCCGAAACCCACTCTGCGCGGGTCGCACCAGCTGCGGCTCAAGGAAGCTAATAGTGCGCTGCTCTACCCATGTCGACTTGAGGCTGAAGCCAGTGAAAAACCCCACGTGGCCGCCATGCTTCGGCACCTCTAGGTGCAGAAACTTGCTTGCTTGCGCCTGCTCTGTCGGAAAGCAGCGAGGAGATAGAAACGGATCGTCAGCAGCACTCACCGCGAGAGTGGGAATTGTGATTGCGCTGATGAAGCGCAGCGAGCTCGACTGCTCCCAGTACTCATCTACGGAGGCGAAGCCGTGCATGGGTGCGGTAAATCGCGTGTCGAAATTTCGAAAGTCCCGAATCTCGTCGAGACCGCTGGTGTCGAACTGGCTGGGGAAGCGTTCGGCCTTCTCCCTGATGCGGGCACGCAAGGGCTTCAGCAGGTAGCTCATGTAGATTGCGTTGCGCGGGTCGGCGAGCTGCTCTGCTGAGCCGGCCAGGTCCATCGGCACCGAGATAACGACGGCAGCGCGGATCTGCTGAGAGATGCGAGCGCCCTCTTCGCCGAGGAGCTTGAGCGTGATGTTCCCCCCAACGCTAAAGCCGACCAGGACGATGGGCCCCTTGTGGCAGCTGAGTGCCTTTTCAATCACGTGCCGCAGATCGGCGCTCTGACCGCTGTGGTACCAGCTTGGCAAGCGATTGCGCTCGCTTCCGCACCCACGCATGTTCCAGGCCAGTACGTCGTAGCCGGCGCTGAAGAGCGCCTGCACCATGCCGCGCAGGTAGCCGCTCGCTGTTGAGCCTTCAAGCCCGTGGCTCACGATCGCAAGTCGGCTAGAGCCCTGTGTGAGCCAGTCCAGCTCAAGGAAATCTCCGTCAGGCAGCTCCAGAATTTCGCGACGGAATCCGGGATCAGGAACGCGCCGGGCGATCGAAGGCATGATGGTCTGGATCGAGGCAGCTCGCACGAGGGGGCTCGGGGAAAAAGTGGACTCAAGCACTGGCATGGTGGGGAGAAGGTAGCAGAGGAGGGCGGGGGAGAGGAAAGGGTATTCCAGGAAGCGTGGTGAAGTGCTGCTGAAAGTCGCTCACCACAGGAGGCTCGACTCGCACGGGCGTTTGGCGAGTAAGCCGACGATTAGTTGCTCAGAGCGAGCTGTTCCGGTGCCAGGAGGGTGAACTTCAGCCGGCTTCAACTTCTCGCCTCCAGATCTCCAGCGCCGTTTCCGGCAAGCGTGCGCCGTGCTTCTCAATCGCTAACGTGGCGAGCCTGCTGGCTCCGCGCGCTGCCAGAGGAGCGGGCAGATCATGAAGCAATCCGGCGAGGAACGCGCCAGCAAAGATGTCTCCGGCTCCGGTCGTATCGACCACTCGACCCGCGGGCTCGAAAGCTTGGCACTCCCACAGAGTGTTCTGCCAGGAGCCGATTGCGCCACGGCTTCCACGAGTCACGACGATGCCGGAGCAGAGCTGCGCGAGGCGCGAGCGCGCGTCTTCCGCAGAAGAGGCGCCGGCGAGCTTCATCGCCTCTCCTTCGTTCGTGAAGATCATATCTACGGCAGGCAAAATGTCGCGCAGGATTTCTTCGCGCTTCTTCTCGATTACGAAGTCGGCTGATGCTGCAAATGCGATCCTCACGCCTGACCGCCTGGCTAGCTCTATTGTTTTTAGCAGAGCGGCGAAGTTTTCCTCGCTACCCGTGAGGAAGTACCCTTCAAGGAGCACCCAATCGTGCGCTGCAATGACGCTCTCCGGCACGTGTTGCGCGGAAAAAGAGGAGGCAACGCTCAGAGCGGTGCGCATAGTTCTCTCCCCATCTGGCGTAACCAGCGACACGCAGGTGCCAGTGCGCGAATGAGGGACCAGGGCGAGGGGGGTCGCAATGCCGAGGGAGTTCGCCTGCTCCTGGAAGATCGCACCGTACGTGTCGTCACCTGCTAGCCCGACGAGCGAGCAGGTAACACCGAGTCGTTGCGCACAGGCTACGGAGTTGGTCGCGGTCCCTCCGACAGAGAGGAACACACCGGCATCGCCACAGCGCCGAATAAGATCTTCCTGGTCTTCTTTTGAGTGAGTCGCGTAGCTCCCGGGCGAGAGCCCGCACTCCTCAAGGAATGAGTGGTCACACATGAGGAGCATGTCGACCACGGGTTGAACAATTCCGCAGAGCCGTTTCATCAGAGTCTTAGGCACCGTAAGAGGCGAGAGGTGAACGTAAAGGGAGCAGGATGCTATCGAAGGGCGTCGTTTTAATCAAAGGATGCAAGGGGTACGGCGACTGGCCGGTACCTCGCTTGGCTCGCGCTGCGTGGCAGGCTTAGCCGATTGGTTACTCCAAGTCCGTGGAAGCTGAGCGTGGTGGCGGGCGGGAGGCTCTGCCCAGCACGAACCATCGTTCTAGATTGGCAGGTCCACGTCCTTTTTAGGGTATGGCGCCCCCTCCGTAGCCTACGGTAAACATACAGTCTGAGTGTAACCGTTTGGAATCACTAGGCTTGTGCAAGACTTCGGATTGATTAGCTTTTTTCTGTGGCTGCTGACGATAGAGCTGCTCAGCTTTGCGGTGCTCCCCTACCTTGCTTGGATGGCTCCCAACGCTCCCGATCGCGGCTATGGATTCTCGAAGGTCTGTGGAGTTTTCGTTTTCTCTGGGATCTGTTGGCTCCTGACTCTGGCTGGTCTCGCAACAGATGGCGACGGGATCATATACCTCACGTTCGTCTTGCTCCTGTTCGCCGGCTACCGCGGCTACCGCCCGGGACTCCTCTCCCGCGCCGACTTCACAGCACTGCTCCACAAACATGGCCGGGCAGTCGAGGGGGTGTTCCTTGGCCTCACGCTCTTCTACGGCATCATTCGCTTCCTCAATCCGCAGATCTTCTGGGGCGAGAAGCCGATGGACTCCACATTCTTAAACTTCTTCGTTCGCAACAACGAGCTACCGCCGCAGGACCCATGGGCTTCCGGCAGCCCCATGAGCTACTACTACCTCGGCATCTACTTCATCGCGGCGCTGTTGAAGCTGACCGGCATACCGGCAGCGATCGGGTACAACTTAGCGATCGCCACCCTCGGCGGACTTATCGGCGCTTCCTTCTACGGGCTCTTGCTGCTTGTCACTCGTAACAAACGATTCTCTGCATGGACTGCGGTGCTGCTCGTAATAGCCTGCGACCCAGAAGTATTGCGCCTGATCGTTTTTGATCGAGACCCGCGCTGGAGCTGGCGCATTACGTTCGATGGATTCTGGGCTTCATCTCGCGTCTTTACTCCGCCAGGATTTCTTGAGTACACCTCGTGGTCGCTACTCTTCGCAGACCTGCACGCGCACGTGATAGCGATACCGTTTACCGCCACTGTGCTCGGCTTGGCGGCTCTGCTCTTCCTAGACGGCAAGAGCCGCTACTCGCTGCACGGTTTTGCGCTGCGCGCGCTGCTCGGTGCCATGCTCGGCGCCCTGTTCGGAATGAACACGTGGGACTTTATCACTTTTGGTGCCGCCGTGGGTGCGCTCTTGGCGACTGCCCGGGTGCCGCTCTTCTGGCAGCCGCCGACGTACGAAGACGGAACTCCGAGCCTTGGCGAGACGATTTTCGTGACAGCCTTCTCTCGTGCCGTCGCATTTGTTTGGGATACCGTGATCGTGGCGGCCTTCGCAGGGCTCGCTGTCTACCTCTACAACCTAGGCGTCAGCTTCAGGCCGAACGGCGGCTGGGGCTGGGTGTACGACCCTGAGTTCAACACCTTCTGGAAGTTCTTCCGAGTTTTCGGGTACTGGGTAATCGGAACGCTTGCAGCGCTCGGCGTCATAGCCTTCGCGCCATCGAGCAGCAAGCGGCGCGTCTCTGTTTGGTCCTGCCTCTTCGCGGCACTCCTCTCTGCTGCCGTCATTATCCCCCCAGCATTGAGCGCGCTGAAAGGAATCGGACATCAGCCGTGGGGCACCGTTGTATACGCGGCGACTGTCGTTGGTCTTTCGTACATAGTCCTCTGGGCTCGCCACAGCTCAGACGAGAAGAAGCTCGTTTGGATCTTCCTCGCTGTCACAGCGACCCTCGTCGTTGTGCTTGAGGTCTTCTTCCTTCTCGACCGAATGAACACCCTCTTCAAGGGCTACATGGCGATCTGGATGATGAGCGGACTGTCGACCGTAGTTGCTCTTTTCTACGCTAATCAAATGCTTCGAGAAGCAGGCAGAGAGAGGACGCGTCGCGTTCTCAGCATGCTGGTTTCGCTCGGCGTCGGGATGATTCTCGTCGGCACAGCCTTCAACGTGTACGCGGTGGTAACGATCGACCGTGGATTAAAGCGAACCTACACCTTCGACGGCATGGAGTGGATGAAGTGGAAGCGCGAGTACACGGAGGATGGCGAGATCGCGCGTTGGTTTAACGATAATGTGGATGGAATCGCCACGATCCTCGAAGCGCAAGGAGATGGCTACCGCGAGTTCACCCGTATCGCCATGCACACAGGGCTGCCGACAGTGCTTGGATGGGAGCACCATGTGCGCCAGCGCGGACTCTCGCCGGATGAGGTGCCAGCTCGTAAGCGCGCCATCTACGCGATCTACACCAGCGAGGACATGGAGCTGACAAAGAAGTACCTGGCCAAGTACGGCGTTGACTTTGTGGTCGTCGGAAACGTTGAGAAGGCAACGTACCGGCCCCTGGCGGCCAGCAAGTTTGAGAACCATCCAGAGGTATTCACAAAGGTAGCGACGCTCGGTGACAGTGTCATCTACCGTACCTACCTCTCAAAGTTTAACCCTGCCTACAAGAGTGCCCTGCAACAATGAAGCTCCTCCTCCTGATCGCCATACTCTCTGCAATAGCCTCGATCTTCGCGGTGCCCGTCTTTGAGTGCGTGTTTGCATCGCTGCTCGTGGCACCGCTCGTTAAGTACCTTCTTGCGTTTGTGCTGCTCGCCCTAAAAATCGAGTTTGCGCCCGCCACCTTTGGGGACACCGTGCTGTACCTCATCTCGTTTGTCGTGGTTTTCGCCGTGGTGCAAGCGCTGTTTGGCAGAAGGACGAAGCCGCTCGAAACCTCAGAGTTTTACCCAATCGGAGTCTTTGCAGTCGTATTCATCATCGCACACACCCTGTGCATGATGTGGCCCGACTTCATCGCGATGGGTGAGCGCCTCCGCGACTACTCTCTGCTAGCAGCCTCAATTGACTCGCCTGTTGTCCCGCGTGAGCCATGGATGGAGGGCATCGGACTCAACTACTACGTGTTCTGGTACCGCTTCGGAGGCCTGCTCAATTCTCTCCTGTACATGCCGACCTGGGATGCTTACCACGCGATACTCTCTTTCTCGCTCGCCTTCTACGCAGCCTCTATCTTTCAGCTCGTGAGGGTAATGCTCGGAGGCTCGACCCTCTTGTCGACGTTCATGGCATTCATTCTGCCCTTCGGCTCAAATATCGCTGGAGTTATGAGCTGGAAGCGAGCGGAGAGCGGGCCAGCGTTTGAGCCAGACAACGGCTGGTGGGGGCCCTCGCGCGTTATCCGGGGTGCCATCGATGAGTTCCCAGCCTGGTCCTTCCTGCTCGGTGACGCACACCCGCACTTTCTCAATATCGGAACAATTCCGTTTTTCATTTTGATCCTGTACCGAATAGTCAGTGCAGCACGAGACACAGGGTTTAGGGCGACCCATGCCGTCGCGTTTGCGATTGGCGCAACGATCTTCCTGCGCGGTAGCAATGCCTGGGAAGTCCCGATGTGGCTCGGAGTAGCCCTCATGGTCGGGCTTGTCGCATGGATCCTCTTCCGTTCGGGGTGGCACGAGGACCTTTTGAGAAACGCCCAGAGAAAATTCTCGCTTGAGCGCCTTCGGCTTGTGCTGGTGGGAGCTGTGTTCCTCGTAGGCATGCTAGTGTCAAGGTCGGCGTATACGCGTGGCAGCCTCGTCTCCGGCATCCTGACGGCATGCTTCACGGTAGGATTCTGTCTCCTCACGTTTCCTTGGAATGCGAGAGACGGGAAGAAAATCAAGGAAGCCCTGTCGAGCTCGCGCGGTTCAACCTTTGCTCTGCTGTGCTGGGCAGTGCTGTACGTAGCGGCTTTTCTCGCGGCGAGGCACATCTCTGGGGGAGACGCGGGGCAGCCTAAGCTCGTCAGAGACCCGATCTTTTTCACCAGTGTGGGAGAGCTCTTTACGCACTGGGGCTTTCACCTGTTTTTTATCTCCATAGCGACCCTCCTACTCTTTGAGCTCTCGCTTCCGACGCTAGTGATGGCAGCGGCGCTCGCCGTGCCGCTCGTGTTCGAGAAGGCAGCGCTCTTCATCTACGTGCTGATAGGGTTGCAGCTGATCCGGCTCTTCACGCTCAAGCGCGAGGAAGTCTCCTGGCAAACGATCTTCGTAGAGGCACTCGCCATTTCAAGCCTGGGCCTCCTCCTCGTCCCGGAAATCGTGTTTTTGGATGATGGATACGGCGGCGATAACGAGCGCATGAACACGATCTTCAAGGTGTACACGACTGACTGGGCCCTTCTGGGAATCGTGGCGGCAGCGCTCTCGCTGCGCGCGTACAGGCAGTGCAGAGAGCGCCTCAAAGACATTATGGCTCCCCTCCCATTGACCCTGGTGGTGGTCGTGTGTGTCGGAATAGTGCTCGCTTCAACCAGGCTCTACGCGCACACGATTCCGATGCGCAAGCAGCCAGGCGAGGAAGAGCTAAGACGCAGCGAGGGGCTCTTCGTTCCAGATCGAGAGCATCCAGGCTCTGCGACGATTATCCGTGTGCTGCGCGAGAAGCCGAAGGGCCGAGTGCTCGAAGCGCAGGGCAACCCGTACAGCTACACCTGCTTCGTCTCAACGCTCGCGTCACAGCCGAGCTACTTGGGCTGGGCAAACCACATCGGGCTGCTCACCAAGAAACACGACGAGGTCGGCCGCAGGACAAAAGTGACTGGTGAAATCTACGAGGGGAGTGACTGCCAGGCTCGCAAAAACCTCGCAAAGCAGGAAGGTATCCGTTACATCATCCTCGGCACTCTCGAAAAGAAGAAGTACCAGGGAGTCTTCGACCGCGACTTTAGCTGCCTCAACCTCATAGTCCACGACAAGGACTACTGGTTGTTTGAGGTCGAGTAGCGACCGTACGTATCGCGACCTACGACTCCGCAAGTTGGAGTTTTCGGGGTGAACGCGCCGACCACGGTTTTACGCGGTGCCCGTGGCGGCGCATTGCGCGCTTGCTGATCACGCTGCGGCTACTACTTGTCCCGGAACAGCGGCGTCTCTTCCTTGAACTTCGTCGTATCCTTCGCGGTCAAGAAGAAGGCATACGAGAATCCAGAGGGGCTCCATGGGTAGTGATTGAGGCCGTAGCGCAGGAACTTCTTGAGGGTTACATCCTTCCACTCTGGCACCCACCAGCCACGCAGGTTGATGCGGCGCGGGTAGTACCCCTCGGGGAAGTCTGCCTTCGTCATCCCTTCCTTCCATGCCTGGTAGACGTAGGTGAAATTAGGAATCTCCTCGGGCTTGGCGTTAAAGCGGTACTCGTCCGGAATGTTGCGGAAGTACCAGGTGAGCGGCCAGGTTGATTCGCCGGTCGCATACACCTTCGGGCGGTACGCCTTCCGCTCAAACTTAACTTCGTCGATGATCTGCTTGGCAGTTTCAGCAAGCTCGTAGGTGGTGTGCACCTGACTCAAGTACTCGGTTTCCTTGCCGGCATACACGTAGTTCGTCTGAATAGCGGCGCGGAAGAGGTAGATGCAGCCGATGACTACAACCCAGCGGGCAACATGGATACGTCCGAGGTACGGATACGCCATGTGGATCGTTGCAGCCATGAAGCAGATCAAGCCAAACGAGAGGAACACGACGTTTTCCAATTCAAGGCGTTCGCCAAAGCTTCCGCCCTGCTCGGCAACGAAGATGAGCCCTAAAGTCATCGAGACAGAGCCGACCCAGAGGAGCGCATCCGAAACCGGGAACTGCTTGTAGTTGAAGGGGTACTTGCGGAAATAGTCTTCGAAGAAGAGCGCCAGGTATGGGAAACCGAACACGAGTGGGTACACAGAAAGCCACGGAACTTTCTCGCCGAGGTAGCTGTACGAGAAGAAGGTTGCAGTAAAGAAGTATCCTGCAGTTGCGAGGGCGCGCTCACGACGAAGCAGGTGCTGAATCGTGACGAGCAGCGAGTGTGAGGTGAGCACGAAGAGCCCGATGATATCCAGGTGATCCTTGAGCTTGAACGCCTTCCAGGCGGTCATATCCTGGAGCTGGGCAGCTGGCGTTGCCACGCATGAGAAGACGATCATGGCAACTACCGTCGCAGCGGTGTACTGGATCCAGCGGGCCGCTCTTCGGTAGAACAGCACCATCTGGGTCAGGAACGCGATAAAGAAGGGGAACTCGTACCAGGCATTCACGTACACGTGGAAGTTGAATGGGCCCTTGATGCGCTCCATCTTATGGTGCGCCCACCAGTACTCTATAGCCTTGCCGCCGAGGCCGCCAACAATCCCGTCTCTATACCAGGTCCACTCGCCGTTGTTGAGGGAGCGGAATCCTGCTCCGTAGAACCACGAGAAGACGAGGGCGCATACTGCTACGGCGCCAAGCGTTTGTCCGAAGTTATTTGTGATGTAGCTCCCGATAGCTGCGAAGAGGTTCCCCTCTTTTTTGGCGACCTTGCTCTCGTAGACGCACTCGAATACGAACCAGGCGAAGACAAGCCCTATGACGAGAGCGACCTGAATGTTAAACATTAGGCCTTGCGTCTTCTCGTCAGTGAATACTGCTACGGGGAAGAAGAACTTAAGGAGCAGAGCTACAGCCACCATTCCGGCAAAGCGACAGCCGCGCATGAAGAAGCTCCGAATGCTTTCGGACGAGCCTTCAACTAGCTCGTTGAAGCTCGCCTCAAACATCGGGTATCCCATGAAGATAGCGACAGTTACGAAGACGTTCTCTTTCGTGCACCACTGTACGGTCAAGCCAAAGAGCACGAAGAGCGCCTTGAGAGGCCGCGGCGCGATGGTGAAGCCGTAGAAGCAGAAGAGCATCCCGGCGACTACCCAGGTGTCTTCACGAAGGAAGCGCGCCCAGTAGATGAGGGTGGGAGAGAGCGCAACTGCCGCCGTCAAGACGAGCACCGTCGATCGCTTGATGTGGTTCCGGAACAGGAACGGCACAAACATGAACATAGTGCCCATGAAAGCCACCGGCGTGCGAGCAGCCCAGAGGGAGTCGCCGAACATGGCGTACACGAAGCGCATGCAGTTGTAGAGCATCGGCCCGTGTAGCATCGGGTCGTAGCGGTAGAAGTTGCTGTTTGGCCAGTCGTAGAAGTAGCGGCCGTACATGCCGTGCAACGACTCGTCGTGGTGGTACGGGCGCATGTCGAGCATCGTCCAGCGAAGGATGACGCCGAGCACCATAAAGAGCCCGAACGCAAACCACTCGCTGCCGGAGAAGTAGCTCGCCCAGCTCTGCGCTGAGGTTGCCTCTGCTGCCGTCGGAGCCTCGCCGGACTCAAGCACGTTGCCGTGTTTTGCCGATTTCACTTTCATATGGGGTGTCATCCTTACAGGCCTTCTCTAAAGGGTTTCTACGCGTTGTTGCCGCGGTTGCCAACCAGTCGCTCTTCGCCGGAGGTCTCCGTGCTCTCTCCCTTTCCAAGCTCCTCGAGCATGCGCTGGGCGACCCGCCGTCCGTACCGAACGGCGTAGTTGGTGCCGCGGTCCTCCGGGTAGATCTGCGCCATGGTGCTAAGCCACAGGGAACCAATCGGGGTCTTGAGGTCAGGGATAAGCTTCGAGTAGCCCTTCGTGATGACGGGCTGGCTGTAGTGCGCCTTCCAAACGTGGTGTGAAATTACCCACGAGCGGTCGAACTCAGGGAAGATCTTCTGGATGAACGGAATACAGTACTCAAGGTACTCATCCGGCGGCAGCGAGAAGAGCTTCTCGGTGGTCGGCAGGTACTTCGAGAGGTACACGATGTGGGTGTTCTCGTAGTTCTCCTTCGCGTCGAGGTTAGTGTGCTCGATGATGCCGACGAACGGGAACGAGGGGTCCGCAACGTTGAGCCAGTAGGTGCTCGAAAGCGAGCGGTTGAGCCGCAGCACAAGACAGCTATTTCCGAGGAAGCGGATCTGTTCACAGCGTGTGCGGTAGTCTGCCGGCAGGGACGGAGTCATGTCGAGGAACTGCGGCAGTGCCGAGGTGCACAGCACCATGTCGGCGGCTTCGCGCCCTGAGTCAGTGTCGACGCCGACAGCTTGACCATTCTCGACAACGATAGATCGCACGCCTGTGTTGAGCTTAATCGTCACGCCGCGATCTTCGAGGGCTTTGCGGATGCCGTCAGTCAGCGCGCCGAAGCTGCCGCCGAAGTACACCAGGCTCTCGCCGCCCTTGTTGTTGCGGCTTGAGCCGCGCAGCTTGAGCTTGTTCCACATCCAGACTGCGGAGACATTCGGCGCCTCGTGGCCAAACTTTCCGGCCATGAGCGGCTTCCAGATCGTGTCGTACGCCTTGCGTCCCCCCACCTTCACGAGCCAGTCCTCTGCCGAGATATCCTCAAGCTTCTTCCAATCGTTAACCTTGCGAGCATAGAGCGCCATAAAACCGGTGCGAATGCGATCGACGAAGGGCAGGGGAGAGAACTTCAGGAGATCAAGCGGGCTCGCGAGACGGAATATGGAATTCACGTAGTAGAGTCCCGTATTGGAAGCCACGTAGCGCTTCAAGTGCCCGAGACCAAGCTCGTCGATTAGGTCAAGGACATCGACATCCGACGTAAACCAGTGGTGGTAGAACTTCTCAACGCGCACGCCGGGGCTCAGCTCAAAGGTGCCAGCCAGCCCACCGATGTCGTTGTCTTTCTCGTAGATGGTGACTTCGCAGCCCGCCTTGCACAGGTCGAGAGCTGCTGAGAGACCGGTGAATCCGCCGCCGATAATCGCTACGCGAGTTGGAGTCATACGCTTGAACCTCATAAAACCCTTTCTAAAAACCCTTCTGTCTCTCTTGTGTTGTTACGAAGCTTTCTGTTGCGGCACAGCATTGGCGCGCTCAAGCGGCTCACCCTGCACCTGGTCGATCAGGTACAGAGGTCGCCCCTGTCCTTGCTCGAAGATCCGTCCAACGTACTCGCCAAGAATTCCTAATACCGTGAGCTGTACGCCGCCCAGGAGCAGGATCGACGCCATCATTGACGTCCATCCTGTGATGTTGACACCACCGATTTTGAGCCCTAAGACGACTAGTATGTAGAGAAACGCCAGGGCCGATGTCGCAAGCCCTAAGTACGAAGCGATACGCAGTGGGGCATACGTGAACGAGGTAATCGCGTCGATAGCGAGGAAGAGCGACTTGCGGAACGGATACTTCGTCACGCCAGCGAAACGCTCCGGGCGATCGTAGAGGAGTGGCTTCTGGTGGTGCCCGATCCATGAAACCATCCCGCGCACGAAGCGGTGGCGCTCGCGGAGGGACTGCAGCGCGTTAACAGCGCGGCGGTCCATGAGCCGGAAGTCCCCGGTGTCACGCGGCACCTTGAGCCCTGCAACCTTCTCAAAGATTCGGTAGAACGCGAATGCGAAGAACTTTTTGGAGAGAGCCTCTCCGTGACGCTGGCGGCGCTGTCCGTATACTACGTCGTATCCGTCGCTCCAGTCTTTGAGCATCTCTGGGATCAGCTCCGGCGGATCCTGCAAGTCCGCGTCGAGAATGACAACGACCTCGCCTTTGGTTTGGTCGAGGCCGCAGGTGATGGCAGTCTGGTGCCCGAAGTTGCGAGCGAGCCTGATCGCCTTAATGAAACCGTCTTCGTGCGAGTACTGGCAGATTAGCGGCCAGGTGTTGTCCTTGCTGCCGTCGTCTATTAATACGACCTCAATCGGGAATGAGTACTGGGCGACGAGCTCCTGCAGGCGACGACGGAGCTCTGGAAGGACCTCCTCCTCGTTGTAGCAAGGAATAACGAGAGACATGCTCTTCGGGTCGCGATTTCGCGGCACTCGGATTGAACAAGGGGGCGTATTAGTAGTCACGACTCTTCCTTATGCAAAAAGCACCGATTAAGCACCTGATACCACGGGCGTAATGCGGGCTACAATTAAGTGATGCGGGTTTTGACACCACGGATGCAGCCCTAGATTTTTGGTGTCAAATAGTCGATTCTATGCCCCCTAACTTACGGAGATTACAGATGGGACAGGATATAACGACGTGTCGACGATGTGGGGCTTCTGTCACTGCGGAGATGCGTTTCTGCCCAGCATGCGGCCGAAGCCAGGCGTCCCTATCTGGCTCCTTCTACGCCGCAGTGAGTGGAGCGGCGGTAGTTCTGCTGGGCCTTGGGCTCGGACTGCGCTTCGCTGCCCAGCCCGGCCGGCCCGCGGTTACCGACACCTCGGCTAGCCACGTCGCCGCCCACACGGCGCAGGAGGTCGACGACCCGCAGCTCTCCGCGATGCGCAAAGAGGTTGAGGCCTCCCCCAATGATCTCTCGAAGCTCCGAATCTACGCCGGCATGTTAGGCGACAAGCTGCGCGCTAACCCTGATGCTCCGCAGGGCATAGTGTTTGAGGCGGTCGATGTGTTGAGTCGGATCCTCAACGCTGAGCCGAATGACCCAGGGGCGCTCGTTATGATGGCAGACGTCTCTTTCGATCAGAAAGCTTTCACAAAAGCCGCGGACTTCTACCAGCGATACTTGAAGATTGAGCCAGAAGATCTCGGCGCGCGTGCCCGGTACGCGAGCACACTCACCTTCCTTGGCAAATACGATGAGTCGGTGACGGAGCTGAACACCGTGCTAAAGAAGGATCCCAAAAACTTCCCAGCGATGGCGTACCTCGCGATCACGTACGCGCAGAGCGGAGATCTTTCGAAGGCTAAAGAGCTAGGAAACAGCGCCCTCAAGGTTGCTCCTTCAGAGGACGCGCGGGCGCGCTTCTCGGCGTTCGTGCAGTCACTTGACGAGGAAGGGGCAGCCACGTCGCCGCAGCGCGGCAACATCGCGCCGCAGCCGGCTGCTGCCGAAGCAGGGGGATCCGCCGCACCTAAAACCGGAATCGATGGCTTTATTCAAGCTGTGCGTGCAAACCCGGTGGCGGGCCCGAAATTCGCCAGTTTCGAGAGCGGTAAGGACGGCACCGTAAAGCTTTTCTTTCGTAACTTTCCGATGCAAGGAATGCCACCCTTCGCCAAGGAAAAGTTCTTCTCTAACCTCAAGAAAGCCGCGGCAGACGCAGGCTTGAGCAATGTGAGCCAGATCGCCTTCGTGGATGCGGATACTGGCGTTGAGATGGAGAGGGTTGGTATCCGGTAGGGGGCGGAACCGGAACAGGAAGCGGAGCCGAGCCCGGTGCAGGAGAGCGTCGGTGTCTTTGTCGGTTGGCATACTCTACCAGATGAATTTTAGGGTAGAGATTTGTGGCGGATTGGGGGTACCCTGTCCGACATGAAAAAAATCTTTGCGTCCTTCGTCGCGCTCGTCTCTATCGGAACAACTGCTATGGCCGACAACTCCTTCTACAGTATGAGTGTCCCTTCCATTGATGGTTCGAACCAGTCGATGGGGCAGTACCGCGACAAGGTGCTCCTGATCGTGAATGTGGCATCGCAGTGCGGGTTCACGTCGCAGTACGCGGGTCTCGAGGAGCTTTACAAAACGTACAAAGATCGCGGTTTTTACGTGCTTGGATTTCCTTGTAACGACTTTGGCCAGCAGGAGCCGGGAAGCGAGGCGGAGATTAAGAGCTTCTGCACCAATAAGTTTGGAGTGACCTTCCCGCTCTTCTCGAAGGTGCACGTGCTCGGGCAGGGGCGCTCGCCAATTTACGATTATCTGATCCGCAGCACTGGCGGAGCTGATGTTGGGTGGAACTTTGAGAAGTTCCTCGTCGATCGCTCTGGCAAGGTGGTTGAGCGCTTCGGGTCGAATGTTCGGCCCTCGGACGAGAGCCTGAAAGCGGCGATTGAGAAGGCCCTGGGCTAGCCAAATCTTGCTTAATCAAGCAAAGCCAAGAGGTTAGCTGAGCACTAGGTGTCTTAGCTCGGTTGTCGACGACACTCGCAATAAAATACGGCGTTTTAAGCACTAAAATCATCTGAATTAGAGTAAAACCGTTTCGAGTTAGCATAATTTGGTGATAAACAAGCCAAACTTTCCGTTCGATGTATTTTGAGAGGCTAAAATGGAGACTAACCTAAGAAACTTCCTAGAGATCCCCTACGACGAGCTGGAGCAGCTCAACCTTGAGGCTAAGGAGAAGGTGCAGCGCCGCACCTCTGACGAGGAGCTGCGCGACTACTACCTGAAGTACCTGCAAGAGGAGAAGCGCATCAAGGCGGTGACGGTGTGCTTCACCGATATCGAGGGGAAGTTCCACATGCTCGACTACGACAAGAAGTTCTTGATCAAGTCGTCTGACAACCTGACCTTCGACGGCTCCTCTATCCGCGGCTTCTCAGTCGTAAAGGAGTCAGACCTGCGGCTCGAAGTAGATTGGGGATCGTTCCGCTGGCTTCCGAGCGACGTGTTCGGGCCAGGCAAGGTGCTCGTGTTTGCGCTGATCAAGGACCGCGATGGACGTGGCTACATGTCTGACATGCGTGGGCGCCTCAAGTCATTTTGCGACGACCTCTACAGCTCGAAGGGGATCACAGCCAACATCGCTGTCGAGTGTGAAGGGTTCCTCTTCGAGGGGCGCGACGCCGAGCAGACGTTCAACGAGCTGGGCGGCTTCAAGCTCGTGTCTGGCAGCGGCTACTACAACTCTCTGCCGAAGGATCCGCTCAAGATCTTTATTGACGCTCTGGCTGAGGCGCAGCGCGCCATGGCATTCGAGAACGAGAAGGATCATCCAGAGGTTGCGCCTTCGCAGTTTGAGCTTAACTACACCTACTGCGATGCGCTCCTCGCGGCAGACCAGGTGCAGCTCTACAAGCTCACGGCGCGCCAGATCGCCGCAAATGCTGGGATGACAGCGAGCTTCCTCCCGAAGCCGATAGCTGGAATTAACGGCAGCGGCATGCACACCAACCTCTCGCTCTCGCAGAAGGGGAAGAACCTCTTCTACGACGCTGCGGGTGAGGAGGGGCTGTCGGCGAGCGCTTGGGACTTCATCGACCGGCTGCTCAACAACGCAAACGACATCTGCTTGACCCTAAACTCAAGCGTCAATGCGTACCGACGCCTGGACCCGAACTTCGAGGCGCCGAACCAGATTCGCTCGTCGCCAGTTGATCGCACTTCGATGGTGCGCATCCCGCTGGGCAACGCTAAGTCTGCGCGGCTTGAGGTTCGCACGGTCGCCCCGGACGCCAATCCGTACCTGGCGTTCCTCGCGATTCTGCACACCGGCCTCAACGGCCCGAAGAACGACCAACAGGTTGCTGAGAACCGCAGGTCGCGCACTCGCTTCCTCCCGGGCAACATCTACGACGCGATTCGGCTCTGCAAGTCGAGCGATTACGTCACAGAGATGCTCGGAGAGATCCCGAAGGAGAAGTTCATCGAGCGCAAGGCTGCGTCAGCAGACCGCTGCCCTCGTGAGCTCGGCACTTTGGTCAAGACCGGCGAGGTGATCTTCCACCACGAGGTTGTAAACCAGCACATCTGGAAGAACTTCTAGAGTTCAGGAATCGAAAAAGGGGACGGGCACCTCTATCCGCGGCTTCGCCGTATGGGTACAGGTGTCCGTCCCTTTTTAGCCCATATCTCTCCTTCTCCTGCACTTGCACTGGATTCCTCGTCCTCCTCATCCGGGAAGCCCCGCTGGAATATCGCAGGCAATCCGCAGAAATGTCTTGAGGATGAGCAGGAGTTAGTGCGAGTGCAGGAGAAGGAGCAGCACAAGCAGCAGGTTTAGGGTGCGGAACATGGGCGAGCTGACGGGCCAAAAAAGAGAGGGATGCTCTTTTGCCCTTTGAGCGGGCGCGGTACCTTCCGCTGGTGACCAACTCCCCCAAACCCTCCGGCAAGACGATCCTCTGGGTTAACACGACCTACTTTGCAGAGGGGCTTCCGTTCATGATCGTGCGGATCCTCTCGAGCGTATTCTTCACCCAACTCGGGGTGAAGGAGCGCTACCTTGGGTACCTTAATTTTCTTGGGCTCCCGTGGAACCTCAAGTTTCTCTGGGCTCCTGTGCTCGACGGCTGGAGCACCAAGCGCAGCTGGCAGGTGGCTCTTCAGGCGATCCTCGGAGCGCTTACCTGCCTGGTTGGCGCCCTAGCGTTCATGGCGGGCACAGCCCCGAACCCTGAGCTGCTGCTTCAGGCGATCTGCGCGGTTTTCGTTCTGATGGCTTTCGTTGCGGCGACCAACGACGTAGCGATCGATGGTTTCTACTTGCAAGCTCTTCCGCGACGCGAAGACCAGGCGCTTCTCTCGGGGTACAGAGTGCTCGCCTACCGCCTTGCGATGGTGTTCTCGCGCAGCGGAATCGTAGGCCTGGTAGGCTTTGTGGCGAGCCGCTACTTCAACAATTCTCCCGCCTACGCCTGGGCAGTCGGGTTTGGCTTGAGTGGAGCCGTAATGCTCCTCCTTGCGCTGCTGCATCGAGTCATCTTGCCGGAGGTCGAGCGGCCGGCAAGCGACATAGGCTCTCTACAGAAGGGCGCTGCTGTCTTCTGGCAGAGCCTGGCTACGTACCTCGCACAGCCAAAAGTTGCGGTCGTGCTGCTGTTCGTGATCCTCTACAAGCTCGGCGACGAGGTGCTCTTCTCGATGGTTACTCCTTTTCTGCTGCGTGAGCTTGCCCTCCCGACCGAGGACTACGCCTGGATCGCCGGAATCGTCGGTGCTTTTGCCACGGTCGTGGGTGCAATGGCAGGTGGCTGGTACATCAAGAGGGTTGGGTTGCGGCGAGCTCTGTGGCCGCTAACGCTCTGCATGAACTTGAACATCTGGCTGTACGTGTGGCTCTCTGTCGCAAAGCCGAGCCCCGCCACATTCGAGGGGCTGGCCACTATCGCTGTAGTGCACGGCATCGAGCAGCTTGCTGCAGGACTAGGCAGCGCAGCCTTGCTGGTTTACTTGCTTACGACCTGCTCGAAAGATTTCAAGGCAACCCACTACGCGATTGGGAGCGCCATAATGTCTATTCCGGGCACTTTCGTAGGCGGCATGGGTGGCCAGATCGTTGAGGCGATAGGGTACACCAATCTCTACATCCTAGCCTTCATCGCTGCGATCCCAAGCATGATCATGATTCCGTGGGTCCCAATCCGCGAAGAGTAAGCCTGCCCAGACTTGCCCGAAAAAACGGGCGTATGCTGCGAAGATAGGCTCGTGAAGATCGCGAGCTCCCTCGGGGTTTGACGCCCTTTGGTTAAGTAACGCGGAGGCGCGGAAATCGCGGAGGTCATGGAAAGTAATGTACTGAGTCCCCAGCAGCGACGTACCCTCCGAAAAGAAAGCCCCATCGCCGTGGACTCCGTGTTCTACGCGCCCCCGCGTTTCCTAACCAAAAAGCCCCGAAGCTGATTGGTGAGCGGGTGATTTGCAGAGCCCCCTCTTAGAGCCGCACCTTGCCCGAGGAGACCCGGCTCCGCAGCGAATCTCGTCTGCCCCCCTGGCCCGCCCCTACTTCTCGGACTCGATGAAGACATCGACAAGCTGACCTACATACACCGGGAGGGTGTTGCGGTCGAAGGAGTACATGACTTGCAGCACGCGAGTGTCTACACGTTCGGTGCTCTCGCCAGTTAGCGAACGCTTCGGTATGACGTACGGCTCGAAGTGCTCGAACTTGAGCGGAAAGGAGACGGCTGTATTGCCGCGCAGCACGGCCGTAGCTGGAGCGCCGGCTTTCACCCGCCACGAGTCGTTCTCGTCAACATCGACCCGGACCTCTAGTGGCGCGGTAATTCCAACGACCATGAGCGGAGTCAGGAGCACGGAGGCCGGAGCGAATTCGCCAACCCTGGCTTTTGATTGCAGCACAGAGCCGTTGAGCGGCGAGCGCACAGTCATCCGATCGAGCGTTGTCTTTATCTCGCCTACGCTTGCCACAGCTTGCACCACCCCCGCTTTCGCAACGCTGACGGCAGACTCGCGCCGCAAGAGCTCGCCCTTCGTAATTGCACGGGCGTCGGTGACACCCTGGTAGATAGAGAGCTGGGTCTCGGCGTCGGCGAGAGTGGCTCTAGCCTTTTCAAGCTGGGCCTCCGCCACCCCAAGCTGGGCCAGGGCTTCGCGGTCGTCGAGCGTGAAGAGCGCCTGTCCGACTGTGACCGGATCACCGACGGAGACAAAAACCTGCTTGATGATCCCCGGGAGCGCAGAAGCGATCGCGATGTTGCCATTCGTCGCCTCGATTATGCCTGAGCCAGCGACGAATTTGGGGTAAGGAGACCGCGCAGGCTCGACGACTGGTGCGGCTACGGGAGCCGGCACGCTGCCTGCGATGACGGTCTTAATCACGAAGACGACAGCCACAATTGCAAGGATTGGGAGGATATAGAACCGTGACATACCGCCAGTTACCTACTTTTTAGTTGTTTTATCAAGCTGAAGCTCGCTCGGAGAGCTTGCAACCTGGACGATCTGTCCGTCATCCATCACGCCGATCCGGTCCGCGAAGCGGAAGATGCGCGAGTCATGGGTCACGATAACCAGCGTTCGGTTGCCGTTTAGTGCCTCCTGTCGGAAGAGCTCCATAATCTCCCCGCCGGTGGTGTGGTCGAGGGCGCTGGTCGGCTCGTCGCACACGATGAGCCTCGGGTTGTGGGCGAGCGCGCGGGCGATCGCTACGCGCTGCTGCTGGCCGCCCGAGAGCTCGCTGGGGAGGGACCGCGATTTATTCTTGAGCCCGACTTTCGCCAGCATCTCCTCGGCCCGGCGGTTGGCATCGGGCCTGTTCCATCCATTCAGGAGCAGCGGAATCGAGACGTTTTCAGTCGTAGTGAGGGTTGGGATCAAGTTGTACGACTGGAAGACGAAGCCGACAGACTTCCCTCGGTAGGCTGTGCGCTCATCTTCAGACATCTCGTTTGGGTCGCGACCGAAGATGAGGCACTGCCCCCCGTCGTGGTTTAAGATACCGGCGATTACAGAGATGAGGCTCGTCTTGCCGCAGCCGGACGGGCCCACGAGCATGAAAAGCTCTCCTTCGTTCACCTCAAGGTTGATGCCGCGCAGCGCAGGCGTCACCGTCTTCTCGGTAATGTAGCTCTTAGTCACATCTCTGCAGATAATCGCCGGCGTTGACATCTTTAGCCCCTAAAGACGATTCCAGGCTCAAGGTTGAGCACCTTGCGCAGGCTGAACGCGGTCGTGATCAGCGTGATGAGTGCCGTGGCGAGCGCGGTAACGACCGGGACTTGCCATGGCATGTAAAATGCAAGCTCAGAGTTCTTGGACACGATGCTGGTGAGCGAGGCGATCCCCATCCCGATACAGCAGCCGATCACTCCGACGAGCGCCGTCTGCAGCAGGATCATATGGAACAGGAGCCGATTTGGAGCCCCCATGGCTTTCAGGATGCCGAGGTAGCGCATGTTGTCGACGATGAAGCTAAAGAATGTCTGTCCGACGATTGCAACGCCGACCAGGAAGCCAAGTCCGACCGCCATCCCGAAGTTGATCGGAATGCCGGTGTTCTTCATGAAGTAGCGGATGGTGATGCCTTTGAACTCAGGTCCAGTGTACGCGGAGAGCCCGGTCTGCTGGGCGATTCTCGCGGCTACCGTGTGCACATCTTCTCCTGGACGAACCTTCGCCAGCACAAAGGAGAGAAGCTTCCGCTCGCGCGGCGCGAAGCGGGTGGCGCGCGAGTACGTGGTGTACACGATCGGTTGCGACTGAAAGGTTCGAGTCGCGCGCGCGATGCCAACAACGACGGCTCGATTATCGTTGAGCTCAAGCCAATCACCAACTTTGAGTGGCGTCTTTGGGCTGTCAGGAGTCGGGCCAGGCTTGGCGAGTTTTCCGTTTGCGGCTGCCTCATCCACGATAACGCCGTCAGCGCGCCGGAGGTCAGCGAGCGAGCCCTCTACCATCGTCGGGGGGCCTGCAACGAGCGAGGCGTCGTCGAGGCCTATCACGTTGCAGGTCTGAAACGTTCCGTTTGAGAGTCGCGCGCGAATCTGCCCCTTGTAGAGAGGAACCGCCCACTCAACGCCGTCAACGCCGCGCACCTGGAAGAGCTTTGTGTCTTGCAGTGGCTTGATGTCGTCGACGAATTGCACTTTGGGGTCCATTACCCACAGGTCAGGCTGCGGGGTGTCGAAGATGAAGCCGACAGTGCGCGACATCAAGCCGATGAAGATCGATGACTGCTGCGTGATAATAAGTGACGTGAGGGCAACGCCGAACAGCATGGCGAAGAATTTGCCGCGGTTGCCTACCAGCATTTTGAGGGCTATCAGGTACACGCTGGCATGGTAGCCGGTAATGGCGCTCTGGGGAACCTGGAGAGGGGAGGGGGCTTAGCGAGGGGCGCGGATCATGCCGCAGGCCAGGAGGTCCTGGATATCGAGTAGGCCGACCGGAATGTTTCGCTCGTCGATGACGAAGAGCTGGTCGAGCTTCTTTTCCTGCATAATGCGGGCCGCTTCCTGGGCGAGCTGATTGGGCCGGATGGTTATCGGCGAGCGGGAGCACACAGCTCCAATCGGCTTCTCGAGGAAGGCGGTATCGTGTTCAAGGCAGCGGCGCAGGTTGCCGTCAGTGAAGACGCCAACCAGGAATCCCTTGGCGTCGACGATCGCGCCAGCTCCGGGCCGCCCCCGCGTTTCGGTGATAAGGTGCAACGCTTTCTTGGTGATGACTGATTCGTCAATTACGCAGTGTGCGTCGCCTGAGCGCATTATCTCTGATACGAGCATGAGGGCTCGCCCCAAGTCGCCGCCGGGGTGAAACGCGGCGAACTCTTCACGCGAGAAGCCTCGCTTCTTCACCAGCGTCATAGCAAGGGCATCACCGAGCGCCATCATGACGGTAGTGCTCGTAGTCGGAGCAAGTCCAAGCGGCCCAGCTTCACGGAACTTTCCTGTCTCGATGGTGATATCGCTGTGCTGCGCGAGGGTTGATTCGGCTGAGCTTGTGATTGATATGATCGAGCTGCCGTGGCTCTTGAGGGCCGGCAGCAGACGGATCAGCTCGCTGGTCTCGCCCGAATTAGAGAGGAGCAGGGCAATGTCGTTCTTAGTGAAACGGCCGAGGTCGCCGTGGACAGCATCAGCCGGGTGCAGAAAGAAGCTCGGGAAGCCGATGCTTGAGAGGGTCGCTGAGATCTTCATCGCGACGAAGCCGGCTTTTCCCATGCCTGACACGACGATACGAGCGCCTGGAGCCTGGTTCAGGATTGCGGCAACGGCAGCGGCGAAGCGCTCGTCGAGCAGCTTCTCTACGTGCGAGAGCGCCTCGATCTCCTCGCGGATAATCGATCGACCGTACTCAACCTCAGTCGAGGGTGCGGCTGGCTTTTTCGGGGCTGCATCTGCCATAAGCGGCACATTATACATGGGGTGTAGATCTTAATCCAACCACGGGGATAGGGTAATTTGCTGTGGATACAGGGTTTTTTCTTCTCTGAGAATGCTTGCTTCGGTCTTCAAGGGAGGCTCGCCTACCAGAGAAGTTTTTGAGCGCGCTCACTACTGCCAGCTCATAAAAATGAGCGCGTTCAAAATAGTAGTGCGGCGACGCTCCAAATGCATGCCGCTGGGCAAACGGTCCTCTGGGAGCCTCTATCCCTACCGTAGCGAGCGAACCTTTATTCGCAGTGAGTTGCCGACGATTATCACGTCCGAGAAGGTCATCAGTAGCGCGCCCTGTAATGGTGTTAGGTAGCCGAAAGCCGCCAGTGGGATGGTGAGCGCGTTGTAGAGGAACGCCCAGAAGAGGTTCTGCTTAATGGTAGACACGGTGATCCGTGAGAGACGGATTGCTTCGGGCAGATGCGCTATCGAGCCGCCAGACAGCAGCACCTGAGCAGAGTGCATCGCGACATCAGAACCGGAGCTAAGCGAGATGCCTACCGATGCTTCTGCGAGTGTTGGGGCGTCGTTGATCCCGTCTCCGACGTACGCAACGCCGCCCGGAGACGACGATTGAAGCACCCTGAGAGCTTCCAGCTTCTCTTCAGGCAGCTTCTCAGGCTTCACGTCCTGGATGCCGACCTGGTTCGCCACAGTAAAGCACTTCTCGCTTGAGTCACCGCTGATGAGCGAGGTTGAAAGGCCCATATCGAGGATGCGGCGAACAACGCTCGGAGCCTCTGGACGGATATCATCCTCAAGCACAAGGCTTGCGATCAGGGTGCCGTCGCGAATGAGGACAAGGTCGTCGGCGCAGGCGATGTTGTTTCGTGCAGCGATGACTCGGCCGCCGCAGGTGAAGGTCCGCCCGGCTTCATCTCGACCCTCGACGCCGATCCCTTTCATCTCAGTCACGGTTGAGAGCGTCACCAGCGACACCCCGCTTCCTTGGTAGGCCCGCAGGATCGCTTGTGCGATAGGGTGGGACGAGTGTCGCTGTAAAGCCACGAGAAGTGCCTGGGCCTCTCCCTCTGAGCAGCCGTTGTAGGTCGTGAGCTTTCCGACTCGGAGGGCGCCGCTCGTGAGGGTGCCAGTCTTGTCGAATGAGATGTGGGAGACCTTTGCCAGGCGCTCAAGGGTGTCGCCGCCCCTGACGAGGATTCCGTTTGTGGCAGCCCGGCCGAGCGCTACCATGATAGCTGTAGGGGTCGCAAGTCCCATAGCGCACGGGCACGCAACCACTGCCACCGCGAGCGCGCGCACGAGGGCCTCTCCCCCCGTAAGGCCGAAGAAGGCCAGGCCAAGGCCGAAGACCAGGACAGATACGGCGATTACGGATGGGACGAACACTGCGCTGACAGCATCTCCGACACGCTGAATGGATGGCTTGCGCTGCTGCGCATCTCGCACGAGCTGCACGATGGAGGCCAAGACGGTGTCGTCGCCTACGGCGGTGGCCCGCATGGTGATCGTGCCAGAGGAGAGAATCGAGCCGCCGATGACGCGGTCTTCTGCGGTTCGCTCAACCGGCAGGGATTCGCCGGTAAGCATCGACTCATCGAGTGAGCCGCCCCCACGTACGATGACCCCATCAGTTGGTATTCGGTCACCGGTGTTTACCTGCAGCAGGTCGCCGGCTTTTACGTCACCGACAGCGATGTTTTCAATTGTTTCGTGGCCATTCTCAAGCGAGGAGATGCGGTTAGCACGAGGCGGCTGTAGCTGGGAGAGCGCCTCAATTGCTGAGGTAGTTTTCTTTACAGCACGCTCCTCGAGGAAGTGCCCGATAAGCACGAACGTAACAATCGATGCGACAGCCTCGAAGAAGATCGTTTCATGCCCCAGGTTGCCAACGAGCGTGATGAGGCTAGCAGAGTATCCAGCAAGGATGCCCACGGCGATGAGCACGTCCATGTTCGCCACGCCGGATCGCAGCGATCGAATTCCGCTTAAGCCGAAGTGGTGGATGCCTATCAGGAACACCGGCGTGGCGAGAACCGCCTGCACGACAGGGTCATGCAGCACCCCCATCCCCGTAAACATCGCCACAAGCATTGGCACGGTAAGCACCGCGCAGATGAAGGTTTTCACGATCAGGGCTGTTTGCCGCTCGGGAGCTGCGGGTGCTCCAGCATCGGCGACGGTGTAACCGAGCCGCGAGATGCTCTCTACTATCTCACTGAGGCGGTTTCGATCCGAGAGCTTAAATGTGGTACGTCCAGTCGAGTAGTCGACTGCGGGCTCTTGGGCACCAACTTTTGTCAGGTGCCTTTCGAGCGAGAGGGCGCAGTTCGTGCAGTGCAGACCCGAAACACGGATGCAGACCTCGTTTGCGGGTCTGCGCGGGTCATGGAAAGTGGCGTGGGAGTGCGGCTGAGACATCGCGGCACTCTATC
>CAZZJR010000017.1:2617-44527 GCA_964654585.1 uncultured Bdellovibrionales bacterium | reverse complement strand
CTGTCGCACCGCCGTCTGTGGTGGTTGGGTCTGAGTTATCGGTCGTAGCGCCGTTATCTGTCGCTGTCGCGCCGCCGTCTGTGGTGGTTGGGTCTGAGTTATCGGTCGTAGCGCCGTTATCTGTCGCTGTCGTGCCGCCGTCTGTGGTGGTTGGGTCTGAGTTATCGGTCGTAGCGCCGTTAGCCGTCGCTGTCGCACCGCCGTCAGTCGTCGTTGGGTCTGAGCCGTCGGTAGCCGTGCCCCCTGAGTTGTTTGAATCGGAACAAGGGTAAATCTCGTAGGAAGTCTGGGAACACTCCTGTTCGCACCTACCCCTGACCGATTGAGTTACCTCACGACAGCACATCCCCGGCAGGAGTGTTTGCGGACAAGAGTCGTTGGGGATTCCATCGCAGGGGCCCACGCCCAAGGATTCATAAGTCTGGAGGCAGTAGTCTACTATGGTGTTGTCGACATTATTGCTGCCTGTCGGTCCACCACCTTGCGCTTCCGCTTGGGAGACGAGGCAGCAAGGCACACCGCCGAGTGCCACCGCAAAGCACTGAAGAAGGGTAATGGCGGTGTGACGAACGCTCCTGACTGAGCGTACCTGTCGAAGGCTGCTTCCCATGCCTATAAAACCTATACACGGACTCTCCCCTGAGCCCGCCGTCTACATAGTATGAATCGGTCACTTTGAAATGTGCCTTAAGGGTTGCGAGTCTAGCTTTGAGCCGACTTTAAAAGCCCCTTATGTATCAGCTAATTAGCTACCCTGACACTACGTACCCCGTACTCGATTAGCCCGAACGAAGAGCTCAACGACGTGAGCCGATCGAGGGCTTTCCCGGCGAAGCCGTAGCGAGGTAACCGCCACAGGCTTCCTCTCACTCTGAGAGCTGCTGTTCATGTGCTCTCCTAAGCCTGTAATTCCCGGCGCAACACTGTGTCTTGCGCCTCCGGTAGCTGGTCTGGGAAGTCGAGGGTGTAGTGAAGGCCGCGGCTCTCTTTACGCTGCATGGCGCAACGCACCACGAGCTCTGCAACGAGGCTCAGGTTGCGCAGCTCTAGCAGGTCAGAGGTAACGATGCAGCGGCGGTAGTACTCCTGAATCTCACGCTGGATAAGCTCAATCCGGTGCAGTGCGCGCTCAAGCCGCTTGGTGGTGCGAACGATCCCAACGTAGTTCCACATCGTGCGGCGGATCTCATCCCAATTCTGCGTAATCACCACCTGCTCATCGCTGTCCACTGCGTTGCCTGGATCCCAGGCTGGTGGTGTCGCATCAACTGCATGCCTCCCCTTCGTCTCAATGGCGTGCAGAGCCGCTCTGTGCCCGAACACCACCCCTTCGAGCAGCGAGTTCGAGGCGAGCCGGTTTGCCCCGTGCAATCCGGTGCAGGCGCACTCGCCTGCCACGTACAGATCCGCGATGTCGGTGCGGCCGACATCGTCGCTCACGACTCCGCCGCACAGGTAGTGGGCCGCTGGAACAACCGGCACAGGGCCAGTCGTAATATCAAAGCCAAACGAGAGGCAGCGCTGGTAGATCGTCGGGAAGTGCTCCTTGACGAACTGAGCGCCACGGTGCGAGATGTCGAGCAGGACGTGTTCGTCACCATGCACTTTCATCTCGTGGTCGATGGCACGTGCCACCACGTCACGAGGCGCAAGCTCCTTCATCGGGTGGTAGCGTTGCATGAACTGTTCCCCGTTGACACGCAACAGCTTGGCGCCCTCGCCGCGCATCGCTTCCGAGAGCAGGTAGCTCTTCGCCTGCGGGTGAAAGAGGCACGTCGGGTGAAACTGGAACAGCTCCATGTTCGCAACGCGCGCTCCGGCGCGGTAGCACATGGCGATACCGTCGCCGGTCGCCACGTCCGGATTGGAGGTGTAGAGGTAGATCTTTCCAGCCCCGCCTGTAGCGACCAGCACCTTGTCTGCCAGAACGACCTCAATCTCACCGCTGCCGTGCAGCACGTAGGCGCCGAGCACTTTGTTTGCCCCCGCCTGCCCTATCCCGAGCCTCTGAGTCGTGATTAGGTCGATGGCGCTTGAGTTGGTGATGAGCTCGATGTTCGGATGGCGCTCAACAGCCTGGAGCAGCGCGCGCTGAATCTCGTACCCCGTGGCGTCGCCAGCGTGGAAGATGCGGCGAATGGAGTGCCCCCCTTCGCGATTGAGGTGGAATTCGCCGCCAGACTGCTTGTCGAAGGTTGCGCCAAGCTCGATTAGCTCCCGAACACGCTCCGGCCCTTCTCGCACAACCAGCTCAACTACCTCGGGCTTGCAGAGCCCGGCACCGCACTCCAGCGTGTCTTGCACGTGCAATTCAAACGAGTCGTCGGGCTGGTGAACCGCGGCGATGCCGCCCTGCGCCCAGAGGGTTGAGGATGAAGAGGGATCTTTCTTAAAGAGGATGGCGCACGAGCCGTGCTCAGCAACCCTGAGGGCGTAGGTCAGCCCCGCGATGCCGCCGCCGATGACCAGGAAATCGTATTTTTTCAACATCAGCTGCCCCGTGAGCGCTTCAGCCCGCCGCTTGAGTCGCCGCAGTGTAGCAAGTCAGAATCGAAGTTGCACTCCGCACCAATTCGCTTGTTTGGAGCCTCCTCGCCCAGTAGAATCGAACCCTTACCACGGAGGCTTCACACATGCTCAACTCTACCCCTTCTCCGGCCAGCGGCAACGACACATCAGCTTCGCATGCCATCGTTGGCAATCCGCTTCTCGTTCGCACCGCCCGCATCCCCTTTGATGCGCTCGACGCAGCACAGATCGAGCCCGCCATCGACCAGCTACTCGTTCGAACCGAGAGCGAGCTGGAGCACATCAGGTCACTCAATGGCCCGCGCACTTTCGAGAACACGATGCTCGCCCTCGACAGCCTCGGACTCACCCTCGACTTCGCGATGGGGCTCGTGTCGCACATCGAATCGGTGTCGACGACTCCGCAGTGGCGCGCTGCGTACAACACGGTGCTGCCTCGCGTGAGCGAATTCCGCTCGAAGATCGTGCTCGATGAAGGGCTATGGAAAGCGCTCAAGGAGTACGCCGCGACCGACGAGGCGAAAGCTCTTACGGGCGAGAAGCTGCGGTTTCTCACAAAGACCCTCGACGACTTCCGGCGCAACGGAGCAGACCTCCCGCCAGAAAAAAAGGAGCAGCTCGCGCGCATCAATACCGAGCTAGCACAGATTACGAATACCTTCTCCCAGAACACGCTCGATGCCACAAACCTCTTTGAGCACGTAACAACCAACGAGGCGGAGCTGGCCGGCCTGCCAGAGAGCGCCAAAGAGATGGGAAAAGCATCTGCAGCAGCCAAAGGGGTCGATGGCTGGCGCTTCACTCTGCAGGGGCCAAGCTTCCTGGCAGTCATGACGTACGCTGACAACCGCGAGCTGCGCGAGGCGTTCTACCGCGCCTACAACGCGCGCGGAACGAAAGCGCCGCACGACAACGTTGCGCTCCTGTACCGCATCCTTGAGCTTCGTGCAGAGAAAGCGAAGCTGCTCGGCTTCAAGGACTTCTCAGACCTGGTTCTCGCTGACCGCATGGCGAAGGGAGGAGAAGCCGCTTCCACGTTCGTCGAGGAGCTCAAAACGCGCATCTGTTCGCACTTCGAGCGTGAGCAGGCAGAGCTCAAGGAGTTCGTGCACAGCCAGCTTGGGCTCGACCCTGCCTCGCTCAAGCCCTGGGACCTCGCCTATTACGCGGAGAAGATGCGCAAGGCGCTCTACGACTTCGACGAGGAGGAGCTGCGTCCCTACTTCCCGCTGCCGCAGGTGCTGCAAGGCCTCTTCACGGTCACGGAGCGCGTGTTCGGCGTCTCGGTCAAGCCGAATCCAGAGCTTACAGCCTGGTGTGATGGTGTCACCGCTTACTCAGCGTACGATGCAAAGAGCGGCGCCCTGATCGGACACTTCTACGCCGACCTGCATCCACGTGAGACGAAGCGCGGTGGTGCGTGGATGAACGGCTTCGTGAGCCATATTCCGAGCGACGGCGACTCGATGCCGCACGTTGGGCTGATGGCAGGCAACTTTACCCCGCCTCAGGAGGGGAAGCCCTCGCTCCTGACGCACGACGAGGTGACAACCCTCTTTCATGAGTTCGGACACCTCATGCACCTCCTCTGCCAAGACGTCTCGATCCGCAGCCAGGGGATGGACGGCGTTGCCTGGGACTTCATCGAGCTGCCTTCCCAGATTTTGGAGAACTGGTGTTGGGAGCGCGAGTCGGTTGACCTGTTCGCTCAGCACTTCGAGAGCGGAGAGCGGATCCCAGACGAGCTCTTCGAGAAGATGAAGCGCGCGCGAAACTTCCGCAGCGCCTCGTTCCTGATGCGGCAGCTCGGCTTCTCGTCAGTAGACCTTGCTCTGCACCGCTCGTACAACCGGGAGCGAGACGGAGAGATCCTTCCGTTCTGTCGCGAGATCCTTCAGCAGTCATCGGCCCTGCCGCTGCCGCAAGACTTCGCAATGATCGCCTCGTTCACTCACCTCTTCAGCTCCGCAGTCGGCTACGCGGCGGGCTACTACTCGTACCAGTGGGCAGAGGTGTTAGACGCAGACGCCTTCTCGCGCTTCCGCAAAGAGGGCTTTATGAACGGTGCTACTGGGAAGGCTTTCCGTGACCAGGTGCTTAGTCGCGGAGACGCCGAGGACCCGAACACGCTCTTTAAGAACTTCATGGGGCGTGAGCCCGATGCCGGAGCGCTGCTAGAACGGGCCGGACTGTCATAACCAACGGTCAGCAAAACCCTTGGAATTGCTGGCTTTTTCAGCCACTTCGAGTGTTAGCGCAAAAGGTTAAGGGTCGCGGCTCTTTGTGCCGATACTCCAATCGGAGCTAAGGGGGAAGAAAACTCTTCTCGCCCATACACCTTCTGGACCATGACAGAGCAGGACGACCTGATTGCAACGCTTGAGGACCAGGCGAAGCTCGGCTGGCGAGCCGCGACGGAGCTGCTGCAGCCGTTTGGCCCAGTCGCCGGCAACTTTTCGGAAGCGATTCGCCTCCTCGTTCACCACTACGAGAACGGCGTGGAGATAATACCTCCGCCAGGACAGAACCACATCCTACGCCTGATGAAGAACAACACCGTCAAGGCGACCTACTACTTCATGACGAAGCAGTACCGCCCGGAAGTTCTCAAGCAACAGGAGCCTCTGACGATCGAGCACCTCTTTCAGTCCTACTCAGCTATCGACCATGCAGCGATCATCACCTACTGCTACCTCTTCCGTAACCTGAGCAGAAAGATCGAGAAAGACGAGTGGGACTACGTTCAGACTCCTCTGTACGAAGCCCTTGCGGTCGGCGCCTGCGCTGGAATCAACGTTCCTGAGATCGGCTTTGGCTTCGGACTCCTCGGACGAGGGCTCCGCTACCTCGCATTTGCGGCGTTCCTGCGCGAGAATCGGCGCGCATTCAAGGAGTATCGCCAGCACCTAAAATCGAGCGACCTGCCCTTCGACCTGGACTTCGAGGAGCGGCTCTGGGGATGCAACAACGTGCAGGTCTCGGCGATCATCCTTGAGCGCATGGGGTTCAACCGCAAGATCGCTATCCAGTACCTCGCCGCTGCGGAGCGTGACACGAACATGACCCCAGACCCGCTCTACGGGGTTCGGTTCCGCTTGGCTGAAGCCGTGATCGACTCCTACATGGAGAAGCAGGAGATTCCCCAAACGGCTCCAGCGTGGGTTGGTATTGAGCTGGCGCTTCCCACCGAGCTGCGCGGCAAGCTAATGACTGAATTGCGAAAAGTTATCTCCGACAAGCAACGGATAGAGTGGCTGAACAAAGGCGGCTCAAGCATCACTCCTGAACAGACTCCGGAGTTCTTCAGCGGCGAAGCCGTCGCTGAGCCAAAGAAAGACGAGCAGCAAGAAGAAAGCTCTGCCCGGCCCGCCGACGCCCGCTCGTAGGTTTTTGCATCCAAACGGAAACCGGAGCCGGCAACGGCAGCGGTTCCGGTTCCGGTTCCGGTTCCGACAACCCGTCACAAGCAGCAGCTAGCAACAACTACCCCACCGCCAATCGCCGCAGGAACCGCTCAAAATCGAAGCCCTCGAGTATCGTCTTAGCGCTCTCAATGAACTGCTTCTCTCGCTCCGGATCCGGCACAGCCCCAGGCCTCTCTACATCCTGCTTGCGTATCTCTACGAGCTGCGCCTGAAGATCCTTCATCGTTGCAGCGAGCCTGCCGAAAAGAGCCTTCGCCTCCTGTCCTACTGCGAGCTCCTCGATGCCACAGGCCACGCCGAATAGTGGGCCGCGCTCCGCAAGCTGGTTCGAAGCCGTGCAGGCTTTATCTACAAGAGATTCAAGGCAATCCGAGCGGCCCTCATCCGACAGATCGCAGGCGAGGTTCTGGACAAGCTGGTCAGCCTGGCTCACATCCACCACGACCCGCATCCTAACCAAGGCGGCTTTCGCCTCGCTGCGCCGACCGTTGGCCACTTCCTGCTTGAAGGTGTTAAAAGCAGGTATCAAGGCCCCCTGGAACGTCGTGAAGGGCCGAACCTTTGAGCACTCTACCGCGTGGTCGTACTTGAGCAGCTCAGACGGTATTCCAAGGTCTTTTAAGATCGCAGCTGACTGCCTCTTGACCTGCTCCCGCGAGAGCCGACGGTCGTCGAAGATGCTAGCCGGACGGCCCATAATTGCCGGGCTGCGATCGAGCGCCACTTTGAGCTTCTGTACGCGCTCCTCACCATCTTGGATCGTTGCTAGCAACAAACTTTGGTCACTGGAGTTGTACCCGTTCTTCGTCCTGATATCGACTTTGCGCTTTCCAGTGCTAGTCAGGATGCTGCGGATCTGCAGGAAGATCGGGTTCGGATTGATGCGCTGCGTTCGGCTCTCTGCGAGCCTCTCCCTCATATTGACCAGCGTATCGTGAACCTTTCGGCGCTGCTTGTGTCGGGAGCCCGCGAAGTGCTCGACCGACTCGTCGAGGAGCTGTGCGTACTGGGCGACAATCTCCGCATTGCGGGTCTCGGCATTTCTGGTCGCCTGGTCCTTGTCCGCCCGGCTGAGCGGGGACGCCTCAATCTGTTTGAAGTCCTCTTCTGAGGTCCACCCCTTGCCCTTGAGCGCAGTCTCACTGTAGTCCGCCCAGGCCGCGCTAATCCGCTGAAGAGCTTTCTGCTCTTTTTTGTATTTACTCGCTTCCTCAATCGTCTTGCGATACGCGGGAAAGACCGTTGGGTAGAACTGCCACTTCCGTTTCGGCGGGAACGGGGCGTTGGACGGCTCATCCTTGTTTCTAAGGGCGTTGGATGGCTCATCCTTGTTGCTTAGGAAGAGCAAGGTGCCTGTGCTATCAGTCGGCGGCTCAATCCCAAGCTTTCTAAAGAGCGGGAGATACACCGCGTCGATTCTCTCCTGGGGTGGACCAAACGGCAGAATACAGAGGTTTGGCCGCTCGCCCTGGCCGACTCCTGGAATCCGGCCTGACCCAGCGTTGGAACGCTGAAGCGAGCGAGAGCCTAGGGCTGTCAGCCGCTCAATGTGGTACTTCACCGTCAGGATCACCTCAATCTTGCTGCAATCGACGAACGCCTGCATTTCGCTCCGCCGCACATCTGGCAGCGCCCCAAGATGGACCGCGAGTTTTTCCGGAACTTCAGTGTAGAGCAGCCCGAGCTGCGAGTAGAGTTCTGGGCGATCAGCCTTCCGAGCAACGCGCGGATTTTCTGTCGCAGCCACCCCCCGTAGGTCACCAGGAACAACGAAGTCCTTAGGATTAGCGAAGAGCTCCTGGCCGATCCGATATCCGTGCGAGTCGCCGTCGTAGTAAGCTGCCCTGACTATCTTGTCAGCCGCATCGTGCCTCGCTTTGCGGAACTTCTCAGCCGTGCGCTTCTGCGCCTCCGGTGAACTATCCGCCTCCGGAGGCAAGGTCGCGCGCACCCGAGCAGCGAGGTCCGAACGCTTCATGGTTATCTCTTTAAGCTCGGAAAGTGGCGTGTGGCAGCTCTCCCATGACACCCCACGCACCCGCTCGAAAAGAGCCTTCTGCGCCTGAATCGACTGAGTCCGTATCTGTTCCTTGAACTCCTCACGGGTCGTTCCCGCAGGGATAACAGCGTCTTGGTTTGCTACTTGAGGTGCTGCCGCAGCCCCGCTCGTTGATCGGTTTTGACGTGCTCTTGCCATAGGGCGGCAAGCATCCAACCGCCGAGCCCGCTAGTCAACGCTTTAGAACAGCGCAACCCCCGCAAGTCCCATCAAAAACCCCGAAAAAAGCCTCTATTTTCGCCAACCCCTTCATCCGCCGTCGGCACCGGCCCCGGGAACGGGAACGGCTCCGACCCCGGCTCCGGATCCCTCCCACCCTCTCAGAATACCCCAGAACCCGGTCTACAAACCTACCCCAGCACCCCCCTAACAGCCGCCCGCCCCTCCCCCTCAAAGAAAGCGAGCGACTCCGGATTGGCAAGTGCCGAGCGGTTCCCTGGCTCGTCGCCGCGCAGGATCCGTTTGACCGAGAGTTCGCTCAGCTTGTTGTTGGCAGTGCGCGGCAGATCCGGCGCCTGAACTATCGCTGCGGGGACAAAGAAAGCGTTGGAGGCCTTGAGCGTACTTGAGATCTCTTTCGATAGCGCTTCACCGAGCTTCTCCCCTGTGCTCAGCACAACGAAGAGCACGATCTTCTCGCTCGTGGCACCGGGCGGAGTGTAGCCCACGGCGAGTGCGCTCGTAACTTTCGGAACACGCTGCAGGGCAGCGTAGATGTCGGCTGTTGCGACTCGCACACCAGAGGGCTTCAGCGTGGCATCCGAGCGCCCCAGGAAGAGAAGCCCGCCGTCGGCAGTCTCTCGCACAAGGTCTCCGTGCCGCCACACCGAGCCGTACTCCGAGAAGTACGCGCTTCGGTACTGCTCACCACTAGGGTCATCGAGGAAGGAAACCGGCATTGAGGGCGCGGGGCTGCAGCACACGAGCTCTCCCTCCTCCCCCGCCGCGGCAGGCTTTCCGTCTGTGTCGAACACCTGCACATCGTAACCGAGACTCTTGCACTGAACCTCGCCGCGGATAACAGGCTTGAGCGGACAGCCGAGACCGAAGCAGCCGATGATGTCGGTTCCGCCCGAGATGCTCTGGATCCAGAGTGGCTTAATCTCGGATTTAATAAAGTCGAACTGCTGCGGGTAGAGCGTTGAGCCCGTCGACAGCAGGGCACGCAAGTCACGGAGCTGGTGCCTCTCACCTGGCGAGCGCCCCTGCTTCTCAAGTGCCCCCAAGAATGCAGCACTTGTTCCGAAGTGCGTGACCCGCTCCTCCTCCGCCATGCGCCACAGGATCATTCCGTCCTCAAGCAGCGGGTCGCCGTCGTATATTACAAGCGTTGCCTCGCACGCAAGCGCGCTCACTGCCCAATTCCACATCATCCAGCTCGTCGAGGTCTGGTAGAACAGCCGGTCGCCTGGCCGCACATCGGCGTGCAGGATCATCTCCTTCTTGTGCTCAAGCAGAGTCCCACCGGCTCCGTGCACGATCCCTTTCGGCTTCCCGGTGGTGCCGGATGAGAACATAAGATAGAGCGGCTGGCTGAACGGGAACTGCGTCGTGAGGTTAAGTGCTTGAGGGACTGCGACGATCTCCTCGTAGCTGCTTGCGCTGACTCCTTCGGGCAGCTTCGGAAGTGGCTGCGTTGCGGGGCCAGCGTAGTCGACCAGTATGACGTGCTTGATAGATGGCACCTGGCGCACGAGCCCTTCAATCACTTCGCCAGTGTGCGTCACTCCACCGCGCCAGACGAAGGAGCGAGCTGCAACCAAAACGCTCGGCTGAATACGCTCCGCGCGAGAGAGGAGCCCCTGAAGCTGGTAATCGGTCCCGCAGCTCGCCCAGGCCGCTCCGAGTGAGGCAGCAGCCGACATGCAAACAACTGACTCCGGCACGTTCGGCAGGTACGCAAAGACTCGGGAGCCGACACCAACCCCGCGTGACGCCATATGCCGCTGCACCGCGCCAGCAGCGCCTCGGAGCTCGCCTAGAGAGAACCGTCGCTTGAGCCGCGCCTCGGACCACGACACGATCGCCGGGCGCTCTTCAGCACCACGCAGCAAGTTCTCAATGAAGTTAAGACGAGCATTCGGGAACCACTCCTTCGCAAGCGGAGCCGGCCCAGCGCCTGGACCAAAGAGCGGGTGAAGAGAGCCTGTGTGAAGTATGCCGAGGAAACCGACCGCCCTGCTCCAAAATTTCTCCGGTTCAGCTACTGAGAAGCGGTGCAGAGCCGCATAGTCAGGCAACGCGACGTGTTCGGCCGAAGCGAGCTCTCGCATGAAGCGAGACATGGCACAGGAGCGCCGCAGCTCGTCGGACGGTTGCCAAACTGGCTGTGCATCGGTGCTTGATTGATTCATCCACTTCCCACAATACTCCAGGTCCCCGAAGCCCGTCATGCGTAAAAGGATCGACTCACAAGGAGGCGGGGCACTTGGGGTGCACATCTGCATGTAATCGGCTACACTCGACCTTGCGAACTATGGTCCACGACGAGTTTATGCACCGCGCCCTCCAACTCGCCCTGCGAGGAGGGCGTGCCGTGGCTCCAAACCCACTCGTCGGCGCAGTTCTGGTGCACGGAGATACAGTCATCGGCGAGGGATGGCACGAGCGCTACGGCGGGCCGCACGCGGAAGTAAACGCAATTGCATCGGTCAGTGACCGCTCGATGCTGGCAAGCGCAACTCTCTACGTCACCCTTGAGCCGTGCTCGCACTTCGGCAAGACTCCGCCGTGCGCCGACCTCGTGATCGCATCGGGAATTCGCCACGTCGTCGTGGGCTCCAGAGACCCCTTCCCCGAGGTGGCTGGCAGAGGTATCGCCAAGCTGCGCGAGGCCGGCATCGAGGTGACAGAAGGAGTAGCTCAAGGCGCCTGCGCCTTCGCCAACCGACGCTTCATAACGCGCCACACAGAGGGTCGCCCCTACATCATCCTCAAGTGGGCGCAAAGCTCAGACGGCTTTATCGCCCCAGAGGATCGGTCGAGAAAGCAGCTCAGTGGCAGCGACTCGCAGCGCCTCTCGCACACTTGGCGAGCGGAAGAGATGGGGATCCTCGTGGGACGCACGACAGCAGAGTCCGACAACCCACAGCTAACCACGCGGCTAGTGGCAGGCGAGAGCCCGATGCGCTTCGTTCTCGACCCGATGCTACGCCTGCCCGAGTCGCTTAGCCTCTTTACGGGCACAGTGCCGACAGTCGTTTTAAACTGCGAGCGCGAGGGGCGCTCAGGCAACGTGCAGCACGTGCGGCTCTCAAGTCCCCGATTCTCCGCCGCGGAGGTCGCACAAGCAGCGGCACAGCTCGGCGTAACGTCTCTGATCGTGGAAGGAGGGGCAGAGACCCTTACGCTCTTTGCAGAGGCCGGAATCTGGGACGAAGCACGGGTTTTTAGCTGCCCGATCGCTCTCGGTCGCGGCGCCCTAGCGCCCAGCGTATCCGGCCTCGCACTTCCAACTCAGGCCAGCGGCGCTGACTCGCTGCAGGTAACCCTGCACCCTGCCCTACTCTCTCGGCTCGGAGCTGACGAAAATGCAGCCTTGCGGGGGGTTGGGGCTTTGCAGGAAGCTAGCGCTGAACTGGCAGCAACAACCTAGGCAGCAGATGCTCGCACGAGAAACAAAGAAACTTTCCTCCTCAGCTCCTGACATCGACTCCTTGCGGCGAGTCCCCATCTTCTCGCGGCTCTCGACAGCAGAGCTAGAGTCACTCAGGCAGAGGCTACGGGTGCGTGACATCCGCAAGAACGGGCTCTTCATGCGCGCCGACACGGAGGGCAGCGAAATGTTCTTCATCGCCAGCGGCCGTATCCGAGTGTACCGCTCCGGGGAGCGCGGAAAGGAGTTCACGCTGGCGTTCCTCGATCCTGGAGACTTCTTCGGCGAGATAGCCCTTCTCACTGGAGCTCCTCGTACAGCGAATGTGCTCGCAGTCTCGCGCGCCACGGTTTGGGAGCTCTCCCGCGAGAGCTTCATCGAGCACACCAAGCGCTTCTCTGGCCTGACGCTCTTCCTAGCCCAGTCGCTCGCCAACAGGCTCAGGCTTGCTTCGGGAAATCTGGCCGACATTGCGTTACTCGACGTGCCGCACCGAATCGTCCGCACGCTCCAGAAGATGGCTTACTCGGACCCCGCTTCCGATAAACTCTTCATTCCGAAACGTCCGACGCACCGGGAGATCGCTGAGATGATCGGAACCTCGCGCGAAGTCGTCTCGCGCTGCCTAAAGACCTTTGAGCAGAAAGGGATCGTGCGAGAGGAAGGGCGGTCGCTGTTTGTGTCGCCTGAGAAGCTTGAGTAGCAGTCGCCACGTTCAAAAAAGCTTATCTTCCTCCTTCTCCTGCACCTGCACTACGCTCCTGCTCCTAATCCTCTTCAACTCAGTTCGCGCTGGTAGCCTGCCGCGGGAATTCGGGGGAACAAGATTAGGAAGAGGAGAAAAGTGCAGGTGCAGGAGGAGGAGAAAGATAAGGATTGGGAGACAGGGGGAAATTTGAGGGATGGTAAGGGTGGCTGACTCCGTCGCAGTCAGCCGAAGCTGCTACCCAACTAGAACCGTGCGCTAGCGTCCTCCGACTCAACTGTATGCGATCGGCTCCTAGCTGTCCTTCCTGGCAGGCCCTGCGGATACGATAGCTTCCGGTCGAGGAAGGCATTTGGGCGTCCGAGCGTGTTCTTGTAGGTGCGCGCAAGGTAGATCGAGAGAAAGCTCAGCACCGAGCCGCAGTAGGCAAACCCCAGCACGACCATCCAGGTGTACGCCCACGAGAAGGAACCGAAGCTGGCAAGACCAGCCAGTGTCACCATCGTTAAGAGCCAGAACGGCAGGCAGTAGGTTGCCAAACGCAGCAGCCAGGTTCCCGAGGAGAGGATCCCACCGACTGCAAAGATAACCATTCCCCAGATGTTGTAGTGCGTCTCTCCCGCGATGCGCTTGTCGCGCCGGTACGGGATCCCTTTACGCTTGAACCCTACCCGCCCGATCGAGGCGCGAATAAACGGGAACGAAGAAGAGTCTTGGATGATCGCCTCACGGACCTCTTTCGTCATGAGTGAGAACTCCGCCATGTCGAGTATGATGTCTTCATCGGCGAGAGCCCGCATCAGGCGGTAGAAGACTTTTCGCAAGAACTTGATCGAGGAGACCTCAATCCGGTCTACTCGCTCGCCGTACACAACGTCGTACCCCTCCTTGTAGTGCTGAATAAACTGCAGCAGCATCTCAGGCGGGTCTTCACAATCGACGTCGATGAACATGTAAATATCGGCTGTCGAGTGACGCAGGCCGAACTCAATTGAGCGCTGGTACCCAACATTCTTCGCAAGCGAGAGCAGGTACACATCAGGGTTTTTGCGGCGAATCTCTTTGATGACCCCAACGGAGCCGTCGGTCGATGCGTTGTTGAGGAAGATCAGATGCGGGGTGAACTCTACGGCGAGCTGGTCAATGACCGGAGCAATGCGCTGGAAGAAGAGAGGTATGACCTTCTCTTCGTTGAACACCGGCACCAGTATGGCAACGACTTGTTTACGCTTAGCCACAGCTCCTCCAAGTGGCACCCTAGACAGCGCCACGAACCCTCCCATGTAAGATGCTGCGGGGTGTGCCAATCTGACCGCTTTTTTTGAGCTTGGGTCAGGAGGCTCATCACATCCCCATACTGCGTGTATTTCTAGCTACTTAGCGGCGTGTTGAGATCGCCACCACTGGACGGTATCAGCCAGCCGCTCGTCAACCGAGCGCGGGAATTTGACCCCCACATCGTGCCTAAGCCTCTCAACCGCTGCCACGAGACGGGGCGGGTCGTTGGGCGCCTTAGGCCTGGCACCAAGCTGTATCAGCTCAGGGCGGCCAAGCATCTGGCCAAGAGACTCCAGAATCGAGGCTACCGAGCGGGGTTCGCCACTGGCGATGTTCACGTCTCCCTCTACTTTTGAGTCGAGCAACGCAACGAACCCTTCGGCCACATCCTCAACGTGCGAGAAGTCGCGAACCTGATCACCGATGCTCGCTGGAAACGGCTCGCCCTTGAGCAGTGAAATCGTGGCTCCTGAAACGAGTCGCTGCTCCCCTTCGTGCGGCCCGAAGAGGAAAAATATCCGTCCCCACGCCGCGCTGACCTTGTGGTGCTCTGCCAGAGTAAAGAGGCTCTTCCGCGCCGCAAGCTTGCTCTGTCCGTAAAGGGTAGCAGGCTGCAAGCGAGATACGCCTTCTCGCAGCAGATCATCTCCGCTCTCCCAGTCGTATTCAGCACAGGTCCCGGCTGCCACGATGCGTGAACCGCCACCCTCGATGAATGCGTTGATGAGCAGCTTGCTGCTCACAATCCAGTCGAGGTTTTCAGGAGATGACCAGAAGACTCCGTGGCGAGTATCCCACGCTAGGTGCAGCAGGTGAGTTGCCCGAAGCGATCGTACGAGAGGAACGAGCTGGTCAGAGTTGTGCAAGTCGATTGAGTGCGCGGTCACGCCCTTCGGCAGGGCATCACCCTGTTGCGCAGCGCGAGAGAGCACGTGCACCGAGAAACCACGCGCCAGGAGCTTAGGCAACGCCTGTCTGCCGACGAAGCCTCGCCCTCCCGTAACGATTACTGAACGCTCACTCATTGAGTTCCCCTACTTCGCAGCAGCTACCCCAGAGAAGTCCGGGTACTGAGCGTCGCGCTCCGAGATTACAACGGGCGGCAGGGGCCACGAAATCGAAAACTGTGGGTCGTCCCAGCGAACCCCCGTTGCGAGGGCCGGATTCTGCGCCTCCGACATCATGTAGAGGACCTCGCTGCTATCGGCCAGGGTGATAAAGCCGTGTGCGCAGCCGTGCGGAACAGCAAGCGCGAGCCGGTTCGCGGCACTCAGTTCGGCTGCGACCCACTTCTTGAAGGTAGGGGATGAGGGGCGGAGGTCGAGAACTACATCGTAGATAGCCCCCTGGGTGCAGCGCACAAGCTTCTGCTCCTGCGAAGGAGCTGACTGGTAGTGCATGCCGCGCAAGGTGCCGCGGCGGTGATTGTACGAGATGCTGCTCTGGCAGTAGTTGGCTGGGAGGCCCTGCTTGGAGAACTCCTCGGCGCACACCGTCCGAGCGAAGAAGCCGCGTTCATCAGCACGGGCCTCTGGCTCTACCACCCACACTCCGGAGATGGCGAGCTCAGTGAACTTCATTAGAACACCTGTAGGAATGGGATCGGCACGATGAAGTTCCCGCCCCAAGAGCGGATCTCTTGAAGCTGCGCCGCTACTTCTTCTTTCAAGTTCCAGGGCAAAATGAGGACGAAATCCGGCTTGGTCTCGAGGATCTTCTCCGGACTGTGCACCGGAATGTGGGTGCCAGGAGTATAGAGCCCCTGCTTGTGCGGGTTCTTGTCTACAACGTAATCAATGAAGTCTTGGCGTATACCGCAGAAGTTTAACAGCGTGTTGCCCTTGGCTGCGGCGCCGTAGGCTGCAACGGTGCGCCGTGTTGCCTTAGCTTCAATCAGGAACGAGAGCAGCTCGCGCTTAATCTTCTCGACTTGCGGCCTGAAGCGCGAGTAGGCAGCCGTCGAGTCGAGCCCCGCCTCTCGCTCTAACCCGCGCACAACCTCAAGCGAGGGCTCCATTGGACGCCCTTGCCCCTCCGCGTGCTGCCCGTACACACGCAGCGAGCCGCCGTGCGTCGGAAGCTGCTCCGCAGCAAACACCTTGAGCCCATGTGCCGCAAAGATCTTCTCAACCGCCAAAAGCGAGAGGTACGAGAAGTGCTCGTGGTAGATCGTGTCAAACTGGCTGTTGTTAATGAGCTGAAGCAGGTGCGGGAACTCTAGGGTTATCACCCCTGTCGGGGCGAGGAGCGCCTTCATTCCTGCGGTAAAGTCGTTAATGTCGGGAACGTGCGCGTAGACGTTGTTGCCGAGTAGTAGGTCGGCCGCCTTCCCTTCAGCGCGCAGCTGGAGCGCGGTTTCTTTCCCGAAGAAAACGGAGCGCGTTGGGACGCCCTTCTCGATTGCGACGTTTGCGACGTTCTCCGCCGGCTCGATGCCGAGGCACGGGATGTTGCGCTGCACGAAGTTCTTGAGCAGGTAGCCGTCGTTGCTCGCAACCTCGACCACAAACGACGACGCTCCGAGCGAGAGCTTCGTGGTCATCTGCTCGCAGTAATTCGCTGCGTGCTTGAGCCAGCTCTCAGAGTACGACGAGAAGTACACGTAGTCCGAGAAGATGTGGTCAGGGGCCTCGAACTCTTCGAGCTGAACCAGGAAGCACTCCTCGCACACGAAGGCATGCAGCGGGTAGAACTTCTCCATGCCAGAGAGCTGCTTCGGCTTGAGGAACGAGTTTGAAAGCGGGCTCATGCCGAGGTCTACGAAGGTCATCGACAGCGGAGCTTTGCAGAATCGGCAGCAGCGGGTCATCGGGCCTCTCTCTCCATCGTCTCAATCTTCTCCAGGTGAGCCATGCTCAGGGCTCGCACATCTGCCCCGTTGTAAAAGGCTCGGTACCACTCGATCGTCCAGTCAAGGGCCTGCGGCAGCTCGAGCAGCGGGCGCCAAGCAAGCGTCGCCCGCGCCTGCGAGCTGTCGAGTTTTAGGAAGTGCGCCTCGTGCGGGTTGTTCGCCTCTCCCGGCTGCTCGATGCGGTAGGCTGCCCCCTCGCCCCAACCAGCTCGCAGCTTCTCTACCACGTACGAGACAGGCTGTGCATCCTGGCTATCAGGGCCAAAATTGTAGCCGTGCGAAAACGTCACTGGATCCGCACTGAGCTTCTGCCCAAGGAGCAGGTAGCCGCGCAAAGCTTCAAGAACGTGCTGCCAGGGGCGAATCGAGCGCGGATTGCGGATGATAACGTGCTCGCCAGCGGCAAAGGCGCGCACACAGTCAGGAACGAGCCGGTCTGCTGACCAGTCGCCGCCTCCGATCACGTTGCCAGCTCTCACGGAGGCTAACCCAACGCCGCTTCCTGCGAAGAACGACTGACGGTACGCTGAGGTCACAAGCTCCGCACACCCCTTGCTTGCGCTGTAGGGATCCCTGCCCCCCATCGGATCGCTTTCTCGGTAGGCGTAGTCGAGCTCGCGGTTCTCGTAGCACTTATCACTTGTGACGTTGATTACAGCGCGAACGCTCGATGTCCGGCGCGCAGCTTCAAAGAGATGTACTGTCCCGATTACGTTCGTTGCAAAGGTACCTGCCGGATCATCGTAGGAGAGCCTAACCAGGGACTGCGCTGCCAGGTGGAAGACTACCTCAGGCTGCGCCTCCTTGAGTGCCGTGGCAAGCGCGTCGAGGTCACGCACGTCGCTCTCTACACTCGCAATCGAGCGCCCAACCGAGGCTGCTTTCCACAAGCTAGGCTCGGTCGGCACGCCATTCGAGAAGCCTGTTACCTGCGCGCCGAGCTTCTCTAGCCAGAGCGCAAGCCACGCGCCCTTAAAACCGGTGTGGCCGGTCAGGAACACGCGCCTTCCCTTCCAAAATTTTCTGTCGATTACTCCCACACCTTCCATGGGGCCTTCCCACTTTGCCACAGGCTCTCAAGCTGCTTACGATCGCGGACGGTGTCCATCGGCTGCCAGAAGTCATCGTGCAGGAAAGCCTTCATCTGTCCCTGCTCGGCTATCTTCGACATCGGCTCGTTCTCCCACGTGCTCGCGTCGCCCTCGATGTAGTCGAGGCACTTCGGCGAGAGTACGAAGAAGCCGCCGTTGATGTAACCGCCTTCGCCTGCCGGCTTCTCCTTAAAGTGCGTCACCTGGTCATCTTTGAGCCCGAGCGCCCCGAAACGCGCCGCCGGCTTCGTCGCCGTTACGGTGCAGAGCTTCCCATGAGCGCGGTGGAAGTCGATCAGCTTGCCGATGTTGACGTTTGAGACGCCGTCGCCGTACGTCATGCAGAAGTGGCTATCCTGAACGTACGGCGCGATGCGCTTCAGTCGCCCGCCCGTCATGGTGTTCTCGCCGGTGTCGATCAGCGTCACCTTCCAAGGTTCTGTCTTGCTGTTGTGCACCTCCATCGTCCCCTGGAGGATGTCGAAGGTGACATCGGTGGTGTGCATGAAGTAGTTGGCGAAGAACTCCTTGATAACGTACCCCTTGTAGCCGGTGCAGATCACAAACTCGTTTAGTCCGTACGACGAGTAGATCTTCATGATGTGCCAGAGGATCGGCCGACCGCCTATCTCAACCATGGGCTTTGGCTTTACGACGGTCTCTTCGGCGAGCCGTGTGCCAAGACCTCCTGCCAGAATCACAACTTTCATGACCGTATCCCCTTCTCGATTGGGTCCTCAAAGAGCCGCTTACCGCAACCCGCGATCTCTCATTTTGTATTTTCAGAACGGCGTCTAGTGACCTACTATTAAGCGAGCGTAGCGGCGTGTTTAAGCCGCTCCTACACTGCTAGATAAGAGGTCCCACCAGTGGAAGATGCTGCATCTGTGCGTAAAGTTTCGGTTTCATGCCCTGTGTGCGAGGCGGGAGAGGTCGCGGTGCTCTACCCGGAGGCTCGCGATTATATAACGAAGGATGTTTTTTCAGTCCTGGGCTGCGCAAGGTGCCGAATTTCGTGGACTGACCCTGTCCCAACCAACCTCGACCCGTACTACCCGCGCTCCTATCGGCGCTACAACGCTGTCATCATCGCTATCCTCAAATTCCTCTACCGCCGGAGGGTGTCGCGCTGGAACCGGCTCTTCAGTAATCCTGGCCGGGCCCTTGAGCTTGGCTGTGGCGACGGCTTCATGCTGAACGCACTCCGCTCCCTCGGCTGGAGCGTGTACGGCACTGAGCGCACCGAAGAGATGGCAGCTTTCGCTCGCGAGCACTTCGGGCTGACCGTCTTCGTTGAAAACGCTCAGCCGCTACCAGCCGGAGAGACGTACGATCTCGTGATCATGTTCCAAGTTCTTGAGCACCTGGCAGACCCTATGCCGCAGCTCAAACGCGCAGCCTCTCTGCTCTCGCCCGGAGGAAAGCTGATCGTCGGCGTGCCGAACTTCGCAAGCTGGCAGGCGAAATTCGGCAGAGACGGGTGGTTCCACCTCGACGTTCCGAGGCACCTCTTCCACTGGTCGCCAAGCTCGATGCGCGAGGCGGCAGAGCGCGCTGGGATGCAGGTCGACTCAATCAGCTTCACCTCGATTGAGCACGACCCGTACGGCTGGGTACAGAGCATCCTCAATCGCGTCTTCGGCAACCGCAACCGGCTGACGAGGCTCCTGATGCGAGCAGAGCCGTGGAGGGCCGGTGACCTCATGACTCTCGTGCTTGCGGGCCTTTTAACTCCAATTGCATTTACGCTCTCAGTCGCGAGCTGGATCTGCGGCCGCGGCGCGATTATGCAGGCAGTGTTGTCCAAGCGCTGAAGCAGCTCGAACTCATGGCTTCTCAACGAAAGCCCACCATGTGGCGCCCCTGACCTTAGGATCTGACGGGATCATTGCAAGAAGCTTTCCGTCTGACGGAGCGCCCCTGCAAGCTCCTTCAACTTCCGGATCACTTGTCGATGTGTTGAAGCAGGACACCACCAACACCTCACCACTGGCTAACTCTCCAAAACGTCGAGCGAGCTCTCCAACTCGCATCGGGAGCACAGTGGCCTTAGGTGCCAGCTCGTGGAATTCAGCGGAATTGAGCGTGTTCTTCATGCACAACAAGTAGTTGCTCTGTGGATTTCCAGTTCTCATCTCAAAGCGCAGTGAGCGCGTCGCGAGCGGCGGAAATGATGGGTCGTTAACGAGATCACGCACGTCAAAGGTGGGCCTACAGCTAGCACACACTGGCACTTGGAAGCTGTCGTCGAACAAGGCGTTGAGCTCAGTTGGAGCCTTGAGCACAGCCAAGCATCCACACAGCGCAAGCGCAAATGCCTTGCTGAACCCCGGGCGGCACTTTACCGCGAACACTGCAACAACACCGCACAGAAGGAGCAAATTAGTTGCGAGCCCGCGCCGGTAGGCGGAGTGGTCCTGCGCCAACACGAAAGTAGAGAATGACACCACCGACAGGAGGATGAGGCACACCGCAAACGAACGTCGAAGCCTCGAAAGACTAGCCACTGCGAGGATCATCCCGAGCCCACCCAGGAAGACAAGCACAAACGAAATCGGTGGTTCTAGTGCTACCGCCTCCACAAACCACTTTACCTTTTCGAGAAGCTCCTCTGGGGTACGCCGCCAGTACAGCGTAATCGCTTCTCCATTTGTCGGGATCCCCGTTCCCCACCATATGGGAATATCCGGGTCGTGCACCGGCCTGACTGGGGCTCGATAGGAGTTAGGATCTTTAATTTGGCGCCCAGGCTCAGGTGACACTATGAGCTGCCCCTTAAACCGCTCGGAATCCATATCGAAGACTACGCCCCAAATGAGTGCGACGATCGCCACGGACGGCAAGACCGCTACTGCTGCCTTTCGTAACCCCTCGAGGTCGAAGCCGATGGCCCTACGCCCGAGCAAAATCATCGCAGCGAGCCCGCTTCCTGCGAGCCATGTCATGCGCGCTGCTGAGTAGCTGTAGAAGATGTAGAGAGCACCGACAGCATTCATCGCGCCGAGCACCAGCGCCTCACGCCAAGATAGGGGCAAGGGCTTCCGCCAAAGCGCCCAGGTGCACAGTAGGAGAGCTCCGCCGGTCGACAGAATTGGCTGACCCACTACCGCTGATGATACCCCTCCGGCAAAAAGCCAACGGTCCGTCAAGGTCAGGATAACGAGCGCCCATCCCCACATGCGTCCAAAAACCATCTCAAGCGCAACTCCGGCTAGAGAGATCCCCACAGACGCGTAGAGCATCGAGCTAAGCGCAGTGGCGTTGATGCTCGGGCGTGAAAAGAAAAAATTGATGACTCGTCGCAACGCCACTGACACCGGACTCACGTCGGCGTGCACGGACCCGAAGTAGAAGCTTGAGAGCGGGACGTGATCAAGGACATCCTGAACGTACGAGGGGACATGCGTTGTCCACGGGGCTATGAGGAGAAATCCATTCAGCGTTGCCAGTGTCATCAACACAAACGATTTCCACAGCTCGGCCCCCTGTGAACCGCTGTCAGGCACACTATCCCGAAGCCGTGCGCAGACCAGAGCGCAGAGCGCCCCGATAGTAGCGAACGTCGGAATAAGGGGCGGAATTTTTTTCGAGACCCCGAGAACTGGAACGAGGAGTGCTGCGGCAGCACACCCGAGCAGGAGCGGCAGCAGCGATGTACAACTGCGCGAGCGCAAGCCTTCGAGCAGGGTCAGCATGACAACGCATCCTGCAAAGCCGACCAGGAATGACGACAGCTCCGGATTTGATACCAGCATCTGAAAATTTGTCCGAGGCTCCTCCGCCCACCTGCTAAGGAATAGCCGAAGATTAAAAAATGTAACGAGCGCCAGCAGGAGCCAGTGCAGTCGCTTTAGTGGCATGAGAGTAACTCAGCAGAAGACAAGCGAGGTTTCACTCCTTCTCGACAAACGCCCACCACACCTTGACGCGGTCTTTCCTGTCAGCGGGAACCATCGCCACGGACTTTCCGAAAGGTGGCGAAGCGCTGCAGATTCCGGAAAGCTCGGGGTCGTTGAGTGATGAGGGGAAGCATGAGGCTACGAGGATCTCACCCCTGGGCAATTCGCTGAAAGCCTGCGCAAGACGACCAGCTTCGATTTGTATCTCCGAGGAGTTCGGTGACAGCTCGTAGAACTCATTCGAGTTCAGTGTTACCAGAGCACAGCGGGTGTACAGGAAGGGCATGCTGGATCCGCGGACTAGGAATCGTAACGGCCGCTTCGCCACCGGCGCGAAGGCTGGATCGTTGACCAAATCGCGCACGTTTATGATCGGCTGGCAGTTGACGCAGACGGGCGACCAGAAGCTCTCGTTGAAAAGCGCGTTTAGCTCGGTTGGACCTTTGAGCACCGCCAGCGCACAACAGACGGTAAGCGCAAAGACCTTAGAGAATTTGCCTCGACACTTTATGGCGAACACTGCCACTGCACCACAGACAAGCAGCAGGTTGGTGGCCAGCGCCCGGCGATACGCCGAGTGGTCCTGGGCCAGCACAAAGGTGGAAAACGAGACTAACGTGAGCACAATCAGGGAGAATCCGAACCAACGCCGGAGCGGTACTGGGCTCGTCAGGCACAGTGCCATCCCGAGCCCCCCAAGCAACAGGAGCACAAACGGAATCGGCGGCTGTCCCGAGACCTGCTCGAGGAACCATGTAATCTTCTCATACAGCTCCTGAGGCGTACGTTTCCAGTACAGCGACACGTTAGTCCCATCGACAGGGCGCCCAGTCCCCCACCAGATCGGCACGTCGGGGTCGTGGACGGAAACTACCTTCACTCTGTAGGAGTTGATGTCTTTAATCTGAAACTCTGCTTTCGGCGAGATAAAGAGCTGCCCGGTGAAGCGCTCGGTATCCATGCCGAAGATTACTGCCCAGATCGCCACGAGTATGGCCGCCGACGGAAGCAGCGCTACGGTCACTTTGCGTAGTCCGTCAAAGTTGAACCACACCGCCCGTCGGAAGATAAGAATAAGAGCGGCGACACCACTGCCGACGAGCCATGTCATTCGCGCGGCGGAGTACCCGTAGAAATTAAAGATAAGGCCCGCAGCGTTTGCGGCCCCCAAGAGGGCAGCCTCGCGCCACGACAACCGTGCAGGCTGGCGCCACAAGCTCCAGGTGCAGAGCAGCAGCACCGAGGCGGTCGAGAGAACAGGCTGCCCGATAATAGCCGAGGAGATCGCGCTTGCGAAAAGCCAGCGGTCGGTCCACGCCAACACCAAAAGAGCCCACCCCCACAAGCGCCCGAAAACCATCTCAAGCGACACCCCAGCCATCGCAAGCGCAAAAGCCACGTACAGCATTGAGCTCAGCGCCGTGGCATTAATGCTCGGACGGGAGAAAAACTGGTTGATCACCCAACGCATCCAGATTGATACCGGACTGATGTCAGAGTGCACCGAGCCGTAGTAGAAGCCCGACAGCATCGGCACATCGCTGAAAGAATCTTGCATGTAGGACGGCACATGGGTCGTCCAGGGAGCCATGAGAAAGAAGGCGTTCAAAGATGCGCTGGTCATCAACACAAACGACCGCACCAGCTTCGCCTCGCCTGGCTCAGGCACACTGTCTTTGAGCTGAGCAAACAACAGCGCAATAACCGCCCCTCCGATCATAAAATTGGCGATCGGGTACTCCAGATTCTTAAACACGCCGAGGCTCGGCATCGTGAGCACCACTGCGGCACACACAGCGGGCAACACTATGAAAGCAACGAATCGGAGAGAACGCAGAATGTCGAGCACGGCGAGAGCCGCTACGAGAGCTCCGATGCCTATTGTAACCGAGGCGATTTCGGTGTCCGATAGGATGTGACCGAAAGGAGCACGAGGCTCTTCCGCCCAGCGACTGAGGAAGAGGCGTAAGTTCAGGAACGTGACAACCGCAAGCAGCAGCCAACCTGCCAACTTCTTCGACATGAAAGAACCCTTAAAGGACTACACACAGTAGGCAGTCGCAGAGTGACGGCCGTTGTCATGAAGCGCTGCGCGCACCAACCACAAGCTTCACAAGTATGCCGAAGCCCATCTCTCCCTAACAAGATGCCGTTTTAGGATGCGCGGTTGCGCCGCGATTCCAGCGCTGCCGTGTGCTGCCTGTGCCAACCTGCCCGGCGCACGGTTCATGCCGCACTCCCAGACTGGCTGCGAGAGAGGCTGCCCATGGCGATTTCATTGCATAAGCAGATTGCGCTACCCTGAATAGAACTGCGTTAACCTTCGGGCGTCCCTGCAAATCAGCCGTAAAACGACGCTCTACCACCGCCCCCAACAAGTCGGGCAAGGCTAATCCGCGCCCCGCTGTGTGGACTCCCCTCTTGCTGTGGTATCGTCTCGCCCTCGCGCGGGAGGGGCTGTCCGCCCTCCCCCATTGATTCCGGTTGTATCACCATGACCACAACTGCAGAGCACAAACGGCTCCAAGAGGACCACGAGAAGAAGCGCTTCTGGAAGCGCTGGGGTCCGTACCTGAGCGAACGCTCGTGGGGCACAGTCCGTGAAGACTATAGCCCGAACGGCGACGCATGGGGCTTCCTTCCCCACGACCTCGCCCGAAGCAAAGCCTTTCGCTGGGGAGAGGACGGTCTCGCCGGCTACTCTGACCGCTACCAACTGCTCTGCTTCTCGCTTGCGCTGTGGAACGGGAAAGACCCGATTCTAAAGGAGCGCGCCTTCGGACTCGTTCCCTCAGAAGGGAACCACGGCGAAGACGTGAAGGAGTACTACTTCTACCTCGATAGCTCTCCATCCCACAGCTACATGAAGTACCTCTACAAGTACCCGCAGGCGGCGTACCCGTACCAGGAGCTGATCGACGAAAACCGCAGACGCAACGGCCAAGGCCCAGAGTTCGAGCTGGTCGACACGGGCGTGTTCAACGACAATCGCTACTTCGACGTATTCGTTGAGTTCGCCAAGTCCTCACCCGATGACACGGTAATAAAAATAACTGCGCACAACCGCGGCTCTGAGCGCGCTCCTCTGCACATTATCCCGCAGCTCTTCTTCCGAAACGTGTGGTCGTGGGGCTCGGAGGAGATTCGCGAGCCTCGCATCCAGCTGATAAAAAACGACGGTGCCGGCATCACGATTCAGGCTGATGACGAGGGCACGAATCTCCTCCCCTCGCTGATCCACGAGTACAGCCTTGGCCGCTTCTTCCTTCATGCTCCTGCGGGCGGAACCCCGCTCTTCACGAACAACGAAACGAACCGTGAGCGGCTCTACGGCCAGCCGAACACAACACCGTACGTTAAAGATGCCTTCCACCGCACCATCGTCGATGGCGAGCTGTGCACAAATCCAGGCAACATCGGGACGAAGTCTGCCATCCTCTACTCCTTCGACATCCCCGCTGGGGGCTCAGAGAGTGTGCTGCTCCGCCTCGGACAGGAGCAGTCACACGAAAGCCTCGCAGGTAGCGATCGGATCGTCATCGAGCGGCTCGCCGACACCGACGAGTTCTACCGCTCTGTGCACCCGCCAAAAGCCACAGACGACGAGAAGCTGATTCAGCGACAAGCCTTGGCCGGAATGCTCTGGAGCAAGCAGTTCTACTGCTTCGACGTCGAGCGCTGGTTGGACGGCGACGATCCGAGCGCCGCGCCTCCCCCTGAGAGGATGCGCATCCGGAACACCCACTGGCGCCACCTAAACTCGATGCGCATCCTCTCAATGCCAGACAAGTGGGAGTACCCGTGGTTTGCCGCGTGGGATTTGGCGTTTCATGCCCTGACGCTCGCCCTCGTCGATTTCGAGTTCGCCAAGGAGCAGCTATCCTTGATGCTCTTTGAGCAGTTCCAGCACCCAAACGGACAGATACCGGCCTACGAGTGGGAGTTCTCTGACCTTAACCCACCCGTTCATGCCTGGGCGGTGTGGCGCATCTTTCACCTGGAGCGGGTCAAGACTGGCAGGCGCGACAGGGCGTTCCTTGAGCAGAGCTTCCACAAGCTGATGCTCAACTTCACCTGGTGGGTGAACAAAGTCGACTCTGAGGGGAACAACGTGTTCGAGGGCGGATTCCTCGGGCTCGATAACATCACCGTGCTTGACCGAAGCCAGAAGCTGCCCGAGGGCGCAAAGCTTGAGCAGGCAGATGCCACAGGCTGGATGGGCGCCTTCAGCCTCGTGATGATGCGCATCGCGCTTGAGCTTGCCAAGGAAGACCCGGTGTACGAGCGCCTCGCCACCAAGTTCTTTCAGCACTACGCCTACATCGGCGCCGCCATCAAGAACATGGGGGGCCACAAGCACCTCTCGCTGTGGTGCGAGGAGAACGGCTTCTTCCACGACAAGCTGCGCTACCCAGACGGCAGCACCGAAACCCTCGCCGTTCGCTCGCTGGTAGGAATCATCCCGCTCTACGCGGTCGAGCGCCTTGAGCTCAACTGGCTTGAAAACTTCCCTGAGTTCCGCAAACGGCTCGAGTGGGCTCTGAAGAATCGTCATGAGTTCCTGCGCAACTCGTGCCACCCGGTGCAGCACCTCGACGGCAAATCGCTTGTGTGTGCGATCTTCGACGAGTCACAGCTCAATAGGCTGCTTGAGCGCATCTTCGACTCGAATGAGTTTCTCTCCGAGTTCGGCGTCCGCAGCCTCTCGAAGTTCCACGAGAAGCACCCCTTCCGCTTTGGTGACAGTGAGGTGCGCTACGAGCCAGCCGAGACGAGCAGCAAGCTCAAGGGCGGGAACTCCAACTGGCGCGGGCCAATCTGGTTCCCCACCACGTTCCTCATCATCGAGTCGCTCAAGAAGCTCAGCAAAGCGTACGGTCCCGAGTACTGCGCAATGGAACGCCCCGACCGCTGCCTAACATTCGGCGGCCTTGCCGGAGAGATAGCCGAGCGGCTCATCTCCATCTTCACGCGTGACGAAAACGGCCGGCGCGCCGTTTTCGGCGACAACGAACTCTTTCAAAACGACCCGCATTGGAGGGACTACATCCCCTTCTACGAGTACTTTAACGGCGACACGGGCGCCGGGCTCGGCGCCTCGCACCAGACCGGCTGGACCGGGCTCGTGGCGACGCTGATTGATGAGTGGCGGAGCTAGCCAACTGGAAAAAACAAAGGGCTCGGCTTTCCCTCCAGACGCACACGTGAACGTAGATGAGAACGGAACGGCCCTTCTCCAAAACCACATTACGATCTCATGATGAGTAGTCATTCGTGCACGTTTGCGCATGCAGGTTCATCAGAAATTCAGCGAAAAAGAGATGTGAGCAAAGAGAACCGCGGGAAGTGCCGAGCTGAAACAGCTCTACTCTCTCCCCTCTCGCTGCTCTCTTTGTAATTATATGACCCCAACGTACGCGAACAAGCAGCTTCGCCGAGAGCCGGAATACTCATTTTTAACAAAGAGAGCGGCGAGAAGAGCGTGGATTGAGAAGGGCGTCCACCAAGTTCTTGCGAGAACCTTTTGAAAGCGCCTTCTGACTGTGCCGGGTGCATGAGTCCGCGGTGCAGTCACGACATTAGAAGACGGGAATCGGCGGCGTGTATGCAGCGAGGTCGCTCAGCAACTCGTGCATCCATGGAGAAGCCGGATAACACCCTGCCACACCAAAGGCGAAAAGAATCGCGGCCAGAATCACGGGCTTTTCTGCCACGATACCGCTCCCGTAAGCTTCCCTCCCCTGCGCTCACGGGCTACCATCTGCGGCATGACCAAGGAAAACAGTACTATCGGCGTAATCGGCCTCGGCATCATGGGCTCCAGCATGGCGCGAAATCTCGCGAGGGGCGGCTTTCGCGTCCTCGCTTTCTCACGCACGCAGTCTAAGCTTGAGGCACTGAAAGCCGATGGGATTATTGCTAGCTCACCGAGAGAGTTGGCATCGCAGTGTTCGCTCGTTGTGCTGTCTGTAACAGACGGGACGGCTGTTGAGGGCGTGCTCTTCGGTGATGATGGAATCGCGAATCAGCTGCGACCAGACTCCCTGATAATCGACACGACCACCATCGCACCGAGCGAGGCAGCAAACGTCGCCGCCCGCTGTGCAGAGCTGGGCCTGCGCTTTCTCGATGCGCCGGTGACGGGTGGTGATGTCGGAGCGCGCAACGCAACGCTCACGATAATGTGCGGAGGGAGCGCCGAGAGCTTCGCCGCGGCTCAGCCGGTGCTGCAGCTCCTCGGAAAGAAGATTGTGCACGTCGGGGAGTCTGGCTCGGGCCAGATGATGAAGGCGGTCAACCAGGTCGCAATAGGGCTTGGGATAGTGGCGATGACCGAAGCGCTGCTGCTGGCAGAGAGCCGGGGACTCGACCCCTCGATGGCCCTCGATATCTTGCAGGGAGGCGCCGCCGGCTCTTGGGCCCTCTCTAACTACGCCCCGCGGCTGTTAGCTGGCGACCTAAAGCCAGGATTTGACGCGGCACACATGCTCAAAGACCTCAAAATTGCGCTCCAGGCAGCCTCGGGCAGGTGCGAGCTGCCAGGGCTGGCAACAACAGCAGCTCTCTTCGAAAAGCTGGTCGCCACCCGTAGCGGCGTCGGAAACCATGCCCTGATGGAGGCGTACCGGTAGACGTATTTCACCCGCCCTGGAGATTGTGCTACTTTTTCGACCGTTTGTTTGGAATCGAAAAAGGACCGTATGGCTGTCTCCCTCTTCGCTGAAATACCCGCTGGAATACCTGATCCGATCCTCGGCGTGACCGAGGCTTTCCGCGCCGACTCGCACCCTGAGAAGGTGAATCTAGGAGTCGGCATCTACCAAGATGCTGCCGGCAAGATTCCGATGCTTGAGTGCATCAAGCGCGCTAGCGCGAAGTGGGCCGAGACCGAAGACACAAAGACCTACCTCCCGATCGACGGAGTTGCGCCGTACAACACAGCTACTCAGGAGCTCCTGTTCGGCAAAGAATCACCGCTCCTCAAAGAGAAGCGCGTTGCGACGATTCAGTCTGTCGGCGGAAGCGGAGCCCTCAAGCTCGCAATCGAGTTCATCCTGCGTTTCCTGCCAGAGACGACCGTGTACCTTAGTGACCCGAGCTGGGAGAACCACCGGGTGATCTTTGAGGCTGCCGGAGCAAAAGTCGAGACGTACCCGTACTACGACCCAAAGACCGGTGGGCTGCGTGCCGCTGATATGCTCTCGGCGCTACGCAAGCTAAAGCCCAAGAGCACCGTCTTGCTGCACGCCTGCTGCCACAACCCAACGGGCGTTGACCTCGACCACGACACCTGGAAGGAAGTCACAGAGATCTGCGCCGAGCGCGACCTCATTCCGCTCATTGACTTCGCCTACCAGGGCTTCGCCGAGGGTCTACAAGCCGACTCCGCTCCAATCAGGCTCTTCGCCGATAAGGGGCTAACCTTCTTTGTGTGCAACTCGTACTCGAAGTCCTTCGCAATGTACCGTGAGCGCTGCGGCGCTCTCTCTGTGGTGACTGGCTCTGCGAAGGAGGCTACAAACGTCTTGAGCCAGCTCAAGCGCATCGTTCGCATGATCTACTCAAGTCCTCCTTCCTACGGGGCACAGCTAATCTCCATCGCTCTGACTACCCCCGACCTCCGGGTGCAGTGGGAGAAGGAGCTCGAAGCGATGCGCGTCCGCATCCTTGAGATGCGCGAGCTCTTCGCAAGCAAGCTGGCTGAGGCAGTTCCCGGACACGACTTCTCGTTCATGCTCAAGCAGCGCGGAATGTTCTCGTACTCGGGGCTCTCCGTTGAAGTGGTGCGTGAGCTGCGTGAGCGCTTCCACATCTACGCCCTAGACAGTGGGCGTATCTGTGTCGCAGCGCTCAACCAAAAGAACATCGACTTCGTGTGTGGAGCGATTGCGACAACTCTCAAGGGCAAAGGCTGATGATGGCGCGAGCGGGAAGAATCGGAGCAGTTCTAACATGTCTCGCTCTCTTCTCTGCTGCGCCGAGTCTTGCTCAGCCAAGCCCCAAAGCGCTGGCTCGGCTCATTACCGATGATCTGGAGCATCCCGTAGCAATCGTTGCGGCCACGGCGCCAAAAGAAGCGAGTTATATTGTCGACCGTGATGGCACCGTCCCAGAGCTACGCGAAGGCCTGCTAACGGGCGAAGAGCTGCTCGATCTCTCAGGGTCAGTCCACCGCACCCAGCGTCACCGCCTGATGGCTATAGCGTTGCACCCTGAGTTCGCAACAAACCAACTCTTTTACGCTTACTACAACGACGTCCAGGGCGATGCGGTTGTGGGACAGTTCCGGGCCAGCCCAAAGGATACCCCTGATGCCGACTCGCTGGTGGCCATCATCAAGTTCGCTCAGCCAGTGCCAACCCAAAACGGCGGGTGGCTCACATTCGGCCCAGATAAGCAGCTCTACATCAGCACGGCTGACGGCGGCGGGCGCGGGCCTGGCCTGAGTGCAGCAAGCCTGCTCGGCAAGATTATTCGCATCTCGCCCCAAGAGGCCGGCGGCTACAAAGTGCCGCTCGACAACCCACGCAGCGCCCAGCCTGGCCTGAGCCGCGAAGTTTGGGCGTTTGGCTTCACAAGCCCGGAGCACTTTGCATTCGGTGAGAGCGGAAGGATTTTTGTGATCGACTCTCGCGGGGATTCAGCTGGGGCGAAGGTCTCGCTCGTTGCGGCCGGAGGAACGCCTGCCGGGGCTCCCTCGTACACCGCTGCGCGCGGCGAACGTCTCGTCGGAGGCGCTGTGTGCCGCGGTTGCGGGCTGCCTTTGGCCGAAGGTGGTTATGTTCTGGCTGACGGTGCCAGTGGCAAGATCTTCTCGCTGCACGAGGACGGAGGAAAGCTCACTCGTCGAGAGGTGACGGAGCTGCCGAAAGGAAAGATTACTGCACTCAACTTGACCGATACTGGCTCTATCCTTGTGACCACCGAGACGGGAGAGCTGTTCGAGCTGCGCTTAGCTCCGACAGCTAAAAGCGCTCTACAGTAACGCGTACGTTACTGCCGCCGCACAGCATCGACACCAAGCTAATAACGACGCTGCCGAGGAAGGCAGAACCCCAATCAGCAACTGTAAACCCAGGCACAACCCAGGCCGTCAGCTTTAAGACTGCCGCATTTATGACGAGCAGGAAGAGCCCGAACGACAGTAGGATAAAAGGAATCGAGACGATCGTGAGGAGCGGCTTCACAAGCACATTGAGCACTCCAAGCACGAGAGCCGCCATTACGATCGACTGCCACTCGTCGTAGCCAATGCCCGGCACGAGCTCAACAGCCGCCCAAACTGAGAGCGAGAGGATAACCCAGCGCACAATCATTGAGAGCCTCTACTTCGGAGGAAGGTCGAATGCCTTCACCTCTGACTTAAACTCGCACCCGCTGTGGCTGCCGTCACAGAAGGGCTGCTTCTGGGAGTGGCCGCAGCGGCAGATTGACACAGCGGTTCGGCCGTTGAGCGCGAACACCTTCCCTTCAGCATCGCACAGCTCGAAGGAACCACCTTCAACTCGGATCGGGCCGTTATTCTTGATCGTAATCTTCACCTTTGAGTCGCTCACTGAATTTCTCCTCCCGCTTCACCAAAAAGCTCCGTTGAGGCGGGAGCCTACCACTCCTTGGGAGCCGGTGTCACCGAGTGACTGCGCTCATGCTGCCGAGCGGCTTCCACCGAAAAAGCTGTGGTGCGAAGATGCCTCGTCGGCTATCTCTACCGCATGAGAAACGCCATGCACCAAGCCACGAGGCGCATGAACACCCACGAGGCTGCCACCATGAAGACCCGACTCTGCTCCACCATCTTAGCCGCTGCCGCCCTCCTCCCTTCTCTGGCAGGGGCGGATGACGTAAAGGACAGGATGCACTCGCTCCTCGGGCCCTTCCGGGGCATTCAGCCCTACCTTGTGGACGAAGAAGCATTCTCAGACAGAGAGAACCACGAAAAGGTCGAGAGCCTCATCGTGAGCCTCCGGAAAAACTTCCACACCATGGAAGACGTACCGAGCCGCTACCACCAGTACCCAGGCTTCGACACCAACCTACAGCTCGTAATCGACCTGCTCAACGACGCCAGCCGCCGATTCTCGGACGGCAAGACCTCGTACGCCTGGTGGCGGCTACGGATGCTCCCCCCAACCTGCTTCGCCTGCCACGCCACCTACAATGTCCAGAGCTCTTACTCGAACCAGTACGCAGTTGACCCATCGCTCGACCCGCTCGACAAGGGGCGATTCCTCCTCGCCACTCGGCAATTTAATGAGGCAAAACACTCTTTCCTCGCTGTGCTTCAAGATCCGGACTACACCTTCAACTATGATGAGGTCCTGCGCAGCCTGCTTGTCATCACTACCCGCAACCAGCAAACCCCGGCTGAGGGCGCAGAGATGTTCGAAAAGATCCTTTCATCGACAAAGCTGCCGGAGGAAGACGCCCACATGGTCTCCCTATGGGTCAAAGAGCTTAAGGCCTGGAGCAAGGAACAGCAGCGAAACGGGACCGACGAGCTGGCGCGTGGCGAGAAGCTGATCGTATCCGGAGCGACCACTGGGATAGACTTCTACCAGAACGACGTCGCCCTGCTGCGCGGAACAGCGCTCGTGCAGGACCAACTCGACAAGGGAAGCGTCCCGCGCGAGAAGCGCGCTCACGCCCTCTACCTTCTTGGCTTTGCGTACATGCAGATGCCTCTCTTCTTCGCAGAGTCGTGGGCTGAGATGTACCTTGAGCAGTGCATCTCGGAGTTCCCAGGCTCCAAAGATGCCAAGCAAGCGTTCACGCTGTTCCGCAATCACATCCTCGATGACTACACCGGCACCGCGGGCACCGATGTTCCTGACGACGTGAAGCTGCGACTCGAGGAGCTGCGCAAGAAGGCGTACGGAGTAAAGGGCTTCTCCGGGCGGGTGTAACCCCTCACCCCCAAAACTACCCTTGCCAGTGACGGCGCCGGGAACGCGAGAAGAGCAGAACATAACCGTTCGCTCGTTTCCTCATCCCCGTCCTTACCTTGATCCTTCTCGTTCTCCTGCACGTGCACCGTGTTCTTCGTCCTCCCCCTTAGGTCTCGACACGATTATCGCGGGCAACCAACAGAGAGCTCTCGATTATGAGCGGGAGCTAGTGCAGGTGCAGGGAGAAGATAAGGTTTAAGATGAAGGTAAGGAATTTGCGCCGCCGCCGCGGTTTAGTCAGTGGGCAGAACGGAGCCGGGACCGGAGCCGTTGCCGTTCCCGGCGCCGATCACGGCGGCGGCTGGGGCAAGAAATCAAGATTCACAACGGCGGGAGGCCAACTCTTGCGCGAGCTTCGGTGCACTCAGAGGTTCCAGCTTCGAATCTTCGGCACACGGCGGGACGAGTGTCATACACCGAACACCGATGATCATCAGCCAGAAAAGCACACCCTCGCAGAAACGGCAGGGGGTGAAGCCGGTACTCCCACTCTGCGGTGCGCTGCCACTGCTCAACCTGCATCGCTTCGGTCCGTATGCGTGGCTCGCGCGCTGCGTCACTAATTGAAACCAGCACAGGGAATGTCCGGCAACATGCTCCGCACATGTCACACGGAATCGCCATTACCGTTGCTCCCGTTTCGATTGCTGACTGGGCGCACTGCCCAACCCGTGCGAAACGATCATGTGGGGCAGGGTCAATCCCGCGATCAGGACTATGCTGGCAGCGAAGAGCTGGGTGATGTCTGAAAGATCAAAGCGCGCTGCAAGCGGAGCTAACAGCAGTATCGCCAGCACCGAGATCACGACAAAATCCGTTGGAAGCGCTCGTGAGCCCTGAGCCACAACCGACCGGCAGAGCGCGAGGTGCTGCCGCGAATGTCGCCCCACGAACCAGACGCAGAAACCAGCCAGGGGCGGGAGCACAAGCCATGACAGGAGGCACACCATCCGCTCAAGCGCCTGTGCGCGTCCGCCACGCGCGACATCGAGCGCAACGAGAACGATAGAGACCGAGAAAAGCCCCAGCGCGGACCAGAGCACCAGTGGTCCTGCACTCGCCAGGGCATCAATACCCCAAAAGAACGAGAGGTACGGGCCGGCTTCACGCACGTGGAATCCGATCGGAAAGAGGATCGCCCCAATTCCGAACGCGACTGCTGTTAATCGTGGGAGCCACCCGGAGCCGGACTTCCCCACTCCGGTCTCGCCAGCCTCTTCTCCCTCTGAGAAGTGCAGCGCCGAGATGGCGAGGAAGGCACCGAGACCCACACCCGGCCACAAGAGACAAAGCGCGCTCATCGCCGCGCCAACTGCCACGTAGAGAGCAGCGACCATCAATCGCGAGCGGCCCGGCAACCATGAGCTCTCGGCGACACGCAGGTCAAACGAGCCGTGCGGAATCCCCGCAACGATGATCAGAACAAGCGCGACCCATTCAGCCCAAAGAGGCTGCACAGCACTGAGAGCACCGAGCGTGAGAGCAAGTGAGGCAACGAGCGCAAAGCCCATAGTGGATCAACCTAAGCAGAGAGTTCGAAGCATAGGCCCCTTCGGCACGCAGCGCATGACACGCAGTGCGTCGAGAAAGCTCGCGCTGCCGCCCAGGAACGACAGAAGCTGCCGGTCTGGTGCGCGGCTCAAGAGCCGTTCCATCAGTACGCTACCCTGCAGGGGTGCGCGCGCCAAGGTCTTTAAGAAGATCGTGTCGCCGAAACGCATCCAGGGCGGCGTAGTCTCGGGAGCCGCAAAAGCCCCCTGCCCTCCCCGCACCACTCTGCTCGCAACTTGCTCAGCAACGCCCTCCGCTTGCCGCAAAATCGACTGGAAGGCGTAGCCGGTTGCGGCTCGAATGGCGCCGGCAGCACTCCCAATCTGAAGCGGTCCTACGCGATTCACTTTGGATGGCAGCCCCATCGGTATAGCACCAGCCTCTGTCTCTTCGACCACAAGCTGTGGCAAGCCGCGCTCTGCTGCCCATGCATGCGCCGCCGCAAGGTGGCGCTCTACCGGCAATCGCTCTTGGCTAAAGGTTGTGTGCTCAATCAGGGCCGAGCGACTAGACGTTGGCAACACGTACACAAAGCTTACCGGGGCGTCGCTGCTGCTCTCTCCTAGATCCATCAGGAGCGCTTCCTGTGGGTCGAAGCAGTCACTCTGCGAGCGCACCCATAGGCCAGCGAAGGACTGCCACAGGATCGGGCGCTGCCCCTCTGGAGCAAACGCTGCGTCGACAACGAGGTCGAATTCCGTGCGCTCGCTGCCAACTCTAACCGTACCCCGCTCAAGCTCAACTGAGCCACACTCCCAGCGCAGCTCAACACCACGCTGCTCTAGCTCTGCCACGGCTCCACTGAAGAAGCTCTCTCCTCGCACCAGCGAGTACGGTGCCCGTTCACAACTCACGACTCGCGAGAAGCCTCGACCAGAGAAGCGCACGCGCGCCCAGGCGTGGTTCGGCTCGAGGCCACTCGGCAATCTCCCATCATCGAAGAAGCAGAAGGTGCGGGTTGGGTGCGGTAGCCTCGGACGCCGGTCAAAGATCGTGATTCGGATATCCGGCGCGCGACGTAGCAGCGCCCGAGCGAGGCTCAATCCCGCAACTCCTGCACCACGAATTCCGACTGACGGAGTCATTCCGCTCCTACACTACGCGCGAGCCTCTTGGCGTGTGCGGGCAGCGCGCAGCGCCAAGAGAATCTTCTCGGTTAGAGGAACCACTGCGCGGTTGCGAGCTAGCCTGCCGTTTCGGATGACACGCGCCCCTATCGCTGCGTAGCACTCAGCCGCTACCCGGATCGCAAGCCTTGAGCGTGCTGGGAGGTAACTCAAGCCCTGAATGCCAGACCTGTAGAGCCTTTCACCAACAGCCAGCACCCGCTCGACAGCCTGAACCACCGAGCGCTCAAGCTGCTCGTCACCGCGAAGAATTCCCCGGATATCATCTCGAACGAGCCAGTCGCTCGGCAGGTAGATTCGCCCTACACGCAGATCGGCAAGCACATCTCGCGCAATGTTAGTGCACTGCATCGCCATCCCAAGCTGGTCTGCTAACTCAAGCCCACGAGGATCCGTGCCCCCAAGGATCGGATACATGAGGAGCCCCACATTACCCGCGACTCCGTGCGCGTACTGAAGCAGATCATCTTCCGTCTCGATCAGGAGCCCTGGACCATCTGCAGCACACGCCTCAACCAGCGACTCAGCCGGCTCCTTGATCTGAGGGAATCGCTCAATCAGCGACACCATGCCTCCGGCCACAGGGTGGTGGGAGTCAGCACTTCGCAACGCCTGAACGATTCCAGCCAGCAGCTGGCTGCGCACAAGTCCCTGTGGCTGGTCATCCGCAATATCGTCAACGGTACGACAGAAGCTGTAGGCAATCGCGACATCTTGCCGAACAGAGCGCTCCAGCCAGAGCGAGGCAAAGTAGAAGGTCTTCCCAGCCCGGCTCATCTGTTGCAGCTCTCGCATTACGCCACCTGCTGCTCAGAGATGATCGGCGCAGTATTGAGCGCCTCGACGATACCCGCATCGCTGCGCACCATCCGCTCTACGACCTTTGCCGATGTCACAACTCCAGGCAGCCCACCACCGGGATGCACACCCGCTCCGCACAGGTAGAGGTTAGGAACTCTGTCGGCCTTGTTGTGGAATCGCAGCCAGGCGGACTGGCGAAGGAGCGGCGCAATCGAAAAGCCGGCTCCAAGGTGGCTTCCGAGAGTGCTCTTGAAGTAGCGCGGGTCAATCGACTCCGCAAACGCAACGTTGCTCTCTATCCCTGGCAAAACTCGCTCGCCGAGCGTTGAGAGAACGACCTGCTTGAAGGCTTCCTCGTGAGTCTCCCACTCAGAGAAGTTTCCGAGGTGCGGAACTGGTGCCAGTACGTAGAACAGGTCCCCATCCTCGCGGCTGAAGCCCGAATCTGTAGAGGCAGGACGGTGCAGGTAGAGGCTCGGATCTGGCGGCAGCTTCTTGCCACTGAAGATCTCACGCAAGAGCTCCTCCCAGCGTTTCGAGAGCACGATCGTGTGGTGGGCAACACCCGGATAGTGCCGGCTGCTCTTAAAGTACAGGACGTACAGCCCCATCGAGGACTCAACCGTTCGTGCCCTTAACCGCTCTACGAGCGAGAGACGAGACGCTCCGAGCATTCGGTAGGCTGTAATTGGGTCGCCGCCCCACACACAGATATCACACGGGAATGATCGCGGAATGCCGCGGCCAACGACCGGCACGGAAGTGATCGCGCCGGATTCGTCAGTCACGAAACCTGTTACCTTTGCGTCGTAGTGGAAACGGATGCCCTGGCGCTCAGCAAGCCGAACGAGCGCCTGAACCAGCGCACCCGTGCCGCCCTTGGCGAACCAGATCCCGCCCTTGCGCTCCATCGCATGAATGAGGCCGTAGATCGCGGTGGTGTTGAGTGGATTGCCCCCAACGAGGAGCGGCTGAAGCGAGAACGCCTGGCGAACTCGACGATCTGAGAAGTAGCGCGCGGTGTGAGACCAGAGGCTGCGGAAAGCACCGAGCCGCAGCAGGTGCGGGACAGCCTTGACCATCGACCCGAGCGCTGAGAAATCCGCGTCGCCAAGCTGCTCGTAGCCGACGCGGTACAGCTCCTCGCTATGAGCGAGGTAGGCGTCGTACCGAGCAGCATCTTGCGGTGAGAGTGCCGCGATGGCATGACGCTGCCGCTCCGCTCCTGGAACGAGGTCGAGCCGCGACCCATCTGCGTACTCGAGCCTGTACCACGGATCGCAGGGTAGGAATTCGACCGCATCCTCACGGCGCTCTCCGAACAGCGCAAAGAGCTCATCAAAGAGCCACGGGGCAGTGATTACCGTTGGTCCTGCGTCGAAGCTCTCACCATGCAGAGAAAGCGTCCTAGCGCGTCCTCCGGCGTCAGGGCAGGCCTCTAGGACGTCTACCGAGAGCCCAAGAGCTCGCAGCCGAAGCGCGCTCGCGAGCGCGCCGAAACCGGTCCCAATAACTGTTGCCTGCATGGGCGGTACCGTAACAGGAACCGGTGTTTGGAGGAATGAGGATAATCGGGCTTGTGGCGGCAGGCATCCAATAGCGGCTCTGCTTCTGAAGACGCGACTATGTAGAGAACATGGCTGCGGAGCCGGTGCCGTTCCCGGTGCGGGTGCGGCGTGGTTTTTTGCGCGAATAGGGCTACTGACAGGTCAAAAAAAAACGGCGCCCAGGGGGCGCCGCTTTACTGCTGATTCAGCAGTCGGGGGGGAACGCTTACGCGTTTGACTCCGACTTACGAACAGCAATCGTCCAGATGTAGATACCGAAGGCAGCCTTCGCCAGGATGTCTGCTACGGTGTAGCCAACCTGCACGAACACGTATGCCTTCGAGCCCGTTACACCCAGCATCGGGAACATGAACACGATCGGGTAGAAGCTCCATGTGAGCAGCGTGATCCAGCGAGCGTTGCTAACAAGCTCACGAACCGACTCAGGCTGCGCGTTGATGGACTTCGAGAGGCCAACTACGAGCTTGAACACGATCATCGTGAAGGGGATCATCGAGAGAACCCACCACTGCCAGCGAACGTCATTGTTCGAGGAAATCTCACCCGGGTAGCCGAGCGCAACCATTACAGCAGCGAGGAACGCGAGGTTCGAGCCCTTCTGAGCTGTCTCCTCACGGGAGAGCCTCATGACGAGGATGAGCTCAAGGAGGAGGAGCGGAACAGTAAGGAGCCAATCAACGTAGCGGTATGCGTCGTTGAACATGCCTGTGAGCTTCGCACCGGTGGCCGAAACTGTGAAGGCACCCTCGAAGCTGTCGAATATGCGCCAGTAGTGGTAGAACGCAATCAACGTTACGAGTCCGCTGAGCGTTACAGCCGTCTTGTACTGGTGAGCTACCTGAGACCTTCCCAAGAACAGGAATACAGTAGCTGCTCCCATCACCGCGATGGCGAATGAGAACGCGTTGTAAATCAGGTCAAACTGACCGAGCGATAATTCCATATGGCTATTTTACCTCGTCGAAATGTTTTCTCTTTGGTTTGCAAACAGAGCTGTACGTCACGATTGCAACCCACCGAGAAGGCGAGTCCGCTCAGCTCCACCCTCTTCTTATGAAGAGCGCAAGATCGGGGCAACAAGGTAAAAAGTGATCACGACTGGTGTTTTGTCAGCAAAAACGCGGTACTACATCAGAGGTCGCCGCGAAACGTATCAGAGGATTTACGAGAAAAATCCCCTTTCACCCTGCAATCACTACGATTTCCTGCCCGGAAACTGGAAGATGAACTTCAACTACTTCGACCAACGGCTAACGATCATGCCTCGAAAATAAAGGAGGGAGATCGCAGTTAACGCCGTTTCAATCCTGCCCTCTCGTGCGAGATAAAGGCAGCAACGGGAAGAACGGCACCGAGCGACGGTAACGCTCAAATCGTTCGCCAAATCGAGCTCTGTAGCGGGCGTCTTTGAGCAAGGGGCCTACAACGCAGTACGCACCGAAGACGATTGCGACAATCAGGTGGTCTAAAGTCCAGACCGGGCCCGTCAGCGACACAAGCGCCATGGCCAGGTACACCGGGTGGCGGCACACCCTGTAGAGTCCGTGCGTCGGGAATTCGCCGAAGCTAGGCTCGCGCCGGCGCCAAACTGACCACCAGCCGAGGTACCCCATCTGTGTTGCGAGCCCGGCGTTCCACATCGCTACACCTAGGAAGAGCCAGGCCATCGCGTACACCGCTATCCATACAGCAAAGACGATGCCCGACGGTTGCCAGCGGAAACCGCCCACCGGGGACCAAAAAAGGAAAAGCAGGAGAAGCTGCAGGCTCGCAAGAGTCACGAAGGTAGTGCTCACCATGCGCCGACCGAATTCTCCCGGCAACACGCGCTGAAGAATCTTGCTCCCTCTAACTCCAAGCAGGAGCGAGTGGAGCAAGGGGAACTGAAGAAGGAGAAGAAGATCCCAGGCTACCGAGGCATACGGCGGGGCGTGGACAGGACCAAGGTCCATCCCGCCGAAGAGCCAGAGCGCCATAGCAGCAATGGCCGCCAGGAACGAAACGTGGCAAACAATTCCAAGAGTTAGTGCGGCGTACCGAACCATGGGACAGGCAAAATACAGGACTCGCAGATAATAACCCCAAGTCTCTCAGCTCACAATTCATGCCCGAAAGATTGCCCTTTATGCCGCGGGATAGTTTAATCCGCGAGTTACCCGAGCGACTTTTCGAACATGCGCTACCTCCCCTTTTTTCTGGCGGCTTCTCTCGCCGCAATCACCCCCGACTTGGCCAGCGCTCAATCCTGGTCCCTTCCCGCTCAGCTTAACGACTTGAACACAGCTGTCTCTTTTGAAGTTGATTCAACCTGGCACCTCGTTCAGGGCACTACCTCAAACGTCACGGGTTCGGTCCGTCAGCAAGACCCCGCCGACCCGTTGTCTATCGAAGTGGATCTGACGATTCCAGTCGCGTCGTTTGACACTGACTGGGATGCCCGTGATGAGAAGTTGACGGTAGTAATGGCAGCTGAGCAATTCGCCCAGGTGCATTTCCGCTCAACGAGGCTATCTGCTGACTGCCATCCGCTGAAAGTAAAAAATGACGGCCGCTGCTCCGGATTCCTTCAGGGCTTTCTCACTATTCGTGATGTAACGCTGCCAGTCTCTCTCCCAGTCGAGATCGTGCGCTCCGGAAACAGCGACACCATCACCGGCAAGCTAACGCTCCAGTGGGCCGACTACCACGTCGAAGACCCCTCGATCCTCATAGCAAAGCTCGATCCCACCGTTACTATCGCCTACTCAACAGAAGTCCCGCTGAGGTGAACAGATGACCTACATCGACTCGATCGTGACCGAGCTGCCTAAGTTTCGCTACTCAACAGACGACATTATCGGTGCCGCCTCCGACTGGCTCAAAGCCGCCCCATCAGAGCGCTCCCTCTTCGATCGCCTCTCACACTCAACGCAGATTGAGAACCGTTCGTTCGCCATCCCTGTTGAGCAGATCCTCTCTCTCAACGGGCCTGGAACACGCGCCAAGATCTTTGCCGACGTTGGCTCTCAGCTCTTAACGGATGTCATCGCAAAGAGCTTCGCCGCCTCCGGCATCGCTGCAGCAGATATCGGAGCGCTGCTCTTTACTTCGTGCACCGTGCCCGCCATCCCATCGATCGATGTGAAGGCGATCGATGCCCTCAAGCTCTCGCCCGGAGTGATGCGGCTTCCGATCTTTCAGCACGGATGTGCCGGCGGCGCAGTCGGGCTCTCCCTCGCCGCGCAGATGGCGCCCGCCGACAAGGTAACGCTGCTTACCTCAGTTGAGCTGTGCTCCCTGATCTACCAGGCGAGCGACCTCTCCGGCGGAAACCTCGTTGGCTCTGCCATCTTTGGCGATGGAGCTGCGTGCGCAGCCTTAAAGCGCGACTCGGGCAGGCTTCGGATCACGGCTACCGCGTCGCACCTCATACCAAACACCTACCACCTGATGGGGTACGACATTCTCGATGACGGCACGCACCTGAGGCTCGACCGCGAGGTGCCAAGTTGCCTCGCCCAACACGCGCCAGACCTCATCCCGTCGTTCTTGGCGCAGCACGGCCTGAAGCCGAGCGACGTGCGCTGGTGGATCTTTCACCCGGGCGGAGCAAAGATCCTGCATGCCTTGGAGCAGTCGCTCCAGCTTCGGCCAGATCAGTGCCGCTGGGGCTGGGAGGCGCTACGACAGCACGGGAACATGTCGTCAGCTTCGGTGCTCTTCGCGCTCGCACAGTTCCTCGATGAAAAGCCGTACGCGCCCGGCGACAAAGCTTTCATGCTCGGGGTTGGCCCCGGGCTGATGCTGCAGTGCAACCTCTTTGAGTGCGTCGCATGAGCCCGCTCTTCACCGTGCTGTTTACGTACTCAGTTGGCGAGCGGATCGGCGAGCTCTTCCTCTCTCGCCGCAACCGGGCGCTCATGGCGAGCCGTGGCTTTGCTCAACGGGAGCCGCTGACATCCCTCGGCTTCATGGCCGCTATGCACACGGCTTGGCTCCTCTCAACGCTAGCAGAGTCATCGCTCCTGCCGACGCAGCTCCCGGCCTGGATCTCGCTGACAGCCGCAGCAATCTTCTGCGCTACGCAGCTCCTGCGCTTCTGGACGCTCCGCACCCTAGGCACGCACTGGAACGTCTCTGTGATGACGGACTCTTCTTCTGCTCGCGCCTTCGTCTCAGATGGGCCGTACCGCTTTATTCGTCACCCCAACTACCTCGTCGTTGTCCTCGAAATCTTCTCGCTGCCCCTCGTTGGTGGCGCGATCTTCTCATCGCTAATCTTTTCAGCGATGAACGCTGGCGTGCTCTTCTTTCGAATCAGGCTTGAAGAGCAGCACCTACGCAACGTTCCTGGCTACTGGAGTGTGATGTGCACGAAGCCTCGCTTCATTCCCGTCACGCTCTTCAGCAACACGGCGCGAAATTCTGCGCGCCATGCAGGGTAGCCCTGATCATATCGACACCGAGACTCGCTCCATACTCTGGCTGCACGGCGCGCGCTCCAC
>CAZZJR010000017.1:0-2517 GCA_964654585.1 uncultured Bdellovibrionales bacterium | reverse complement strand
CCGCGTATCCGGACCTCCGCCGTAGTGAACTTCTCCTCGGCCATTACGCGGGCCTTGAAGTCGCTTAGAATTCCAGCAACCTCCTCAGTCCAGAAGAGGTAGTCGACTGAGAGCGGAAGGTAGAGCATTCCGTCCTTCGTCACTGCAGCTGGCAGGTGCAGCCCGCTCACTATTTTTTTGAGCGGCCGCTTGCTGTGGAGTTTCTGCAGCGCATCAGCCACAGACACGAAATAGAGGGTCGTGGGCTCATTGTCGGCGTTGCTTGCAAGCACGATAAACTTGTCGTGTCCTTCAACTTTCGGGCCGATCTCGTGCAGCGAGTTTGCCACAAAGCGCTGCGTCCACGGGTTGTACGACTTGTTCCTCAGAAACGCGAGCGCATGCTCCTCCGTTACCCCGAGGCTCATCAGGTCAGCTTTGTTCTTCTTGAAGATCCCCTCCGGCTCCTCGTACAGCGAGAGCTTGTTGGCCCTGTCATACCAGGTGTTGAAGGTGTTGATCTGGCTCAGGAGCGCAACGGACGGCACGAACTTAAAGGCCACTCCCACCGTCGTTTCGATGCTGACGACCCGACTGACCTCGCTCTGCACCTGCTTGTTCGAAGTGTAGGGGTTGCACTCCAGCTTCCTAAACAGCTCCCGCTCCTTCTTGGAGTATCCGAGATAGTCCAAACCGAGCTTCTTTCCAGCCTGGAGCGTGCTGCCGCTCGAGTAGCCGTCGTCCGGAGCCGGTGTAGAGCTTGAAGAGAATTGGTCACCCACGGCTTGCACTCCGCTCTTCGCCTGCTTGTACGCCCACGAAAAGAGGCGCTCCGCCCCATCTGGAATGCCGGCAACGGTGTCCTGGACTTTCTTCGGATCAGATACGGTGTCGACGACCTTTCCAACCGCCTTCACCGGAGCTGTGACAACAGCCTTTCCTCCCTCGTACGCCGAGTCGCCGAGAACCTTTGAGCTGGACATCTTTTCGAGCTCCGCGAGGGCGATAAGCTCCCCGATACGAATCTCTAGGAGCTGCTGCCCTTCGACAGTCTCGTTGCCGAATTTCGACTCGATCGTGTAGTTGTTGAAGTATCCGTCACTCGTCACCTTGTTGTTGACCTTGTGGTACGGCCCGGAGAGATCCGCCTTGGGGAGGACCGCGGCAGCTGACAGCACTGGCGGCGTCTCAAACTGCGGGGCTCCTCCCGCTCCGAGCAGCGGCAGGGCTACGAGGGAAGAGAACGCAAGAAGAGCGAGCGAGCGTCTGGCGGAGATGGCTGACATACCCATGAGTCCCGAAGAGGCCGAGAGCGGCTAACGTAAAACATGGAAGGTATACCAACGGCGTATTACGGGGGCAAACACAATCAGCAGCTGGCTCTTGCAGTGGCGTAAGGCCTCTTTAATCCGATGCATTGCTGCGGAAAGACCAGCCTCTTGGGTGGCCTGTCCCGCATCCTATCCCCCTTCCTGCCACCCCCTGCCCCTAACGCCCGTCACTCCTCTCTCGCTCGAACCCCGCCTACCCTGCTCCATCCAACAAGTGCCTTTACCAAGGAGAGACACAATGAACGTAAAAGAAGTAATGACGAAGAGCCCCGCCTGTTGCCTGCCCACAACCAAGCTCGATGAAATTGCCCGCATGATGGTCGACAACGACTGCGGCGAGATCCCGGTAATCCGGTCGAAAGAGAAGCCGGAGCTCGTGGGAGTTATCACAGACCGCGACATCTGCTGCCGCGCTGTGGCGAAAGGCAAGAGCACAGCGACAACAACAGCCAACGAGTGCATGACTTCGCCAGTCTTCACCGTAACTCCTGAAACTGAGCTCGGACAGGCATGCAAGATGTTCGAGGAGAAAGAGGTTCGGCGGCTCCCAGTAATCGACTCCAAGAGCCACGTAGTGGGAATAGTCTCGCTCGCTGACCTCGTCGAGCGCGCGCCTGAGCAGTACGCACGCGAAGTGCTGCGCTACGCCAGCAAGCCAGCAGGCGCAGGAGCTGCGGCGCACTAGGGCGAAAGAGTGCTGTAAAAAAGGCGGGCACCTTTATCCGCGGCTTCGCTGCATGGGTAAGGGTGTCCGCCCTGCCCTGTATAGAACGTGTTCCGTCCCGAGGGGGCTGATAGCCGCCCACTCTTTCCCTAATCTTTTTCCTTCTCCTCCTCCTTCTCCTGCACTTGCACTAGATTCCTCGACCTCATCCGGTTTTCCGGAACGAATATCGTAGTCAATCCAGGGGAATCTCTCGATTATGAGCAAGAGTCGGTGCAGGTGCAGGATGAAGAGAAGGATTAGGATGCGGAATGCCAGGGGCAAATACAACCTGCTTTCAGACTCCACATATTTTCTGTAGAGCCTGTCGGCCCTTTTTTTACGCGGCTTTGCAGCCCCATTCGCCTATCTCGTAGAAAAAACACGGAAGTCGCGCTATACTGCCGGGATGCCCAATCAGTGGGCTGAACCGTAGTGAGCTAACTCTTTTTCGGGGGTGTAAAGGTTTCGACTTGATTCAGGATCGATACGTCTGCATGTCCA
>CAZZJR010000016.1:40282-46205 GCA_964654585.1 uncultured Bdellovibrionales bacterium | reverse complement strand
GGGATGGCTCTATCTTGGAAGCGGCTGCTCAAGTCTGCCGGCCGGCCTGTTCACTAGCAAGCTCAAAGACGAGCACTTTCAGCCTCTTAGGCGCCGGCTTGCGCTGCCACCAAAAAACTCTCTGTTGCTCAAGAAAACGCTCCGAACTGCCGAAGTACCTGTAGGCCCGGTTTTGGGCAACTTTGCAGAAAATTCGGCATGGCACAGCCACCAGACAACTTGACTGACCGCCGCCTCAATCGTGCTGTCGCGCACGTAAACACCCTTTGGTTTCCATTTAATCCAGCCGTAGTCCGCTCGCTTGAGCATGGCTTCCAACAAAATCTCTTTCAGCAAGATCCGGAACAGCTGCTTGAGGTGCTCAAGCACGATTTCGCCCTCTTCACCTATGTGATCAAAGAGCTCATCCCGCTCGCATCCGAGTCCCGAGTTTCTTCCTCTGTGATCTGCAATCCGATAGAGCTGCTTCGGTGGGCAGGTCCAGAGCGAATCAAGCAGGTTGTATTCTCGCAAAACGGTCTCCCCTCCGCCCATTCATTACACAACTCGGAAGAGTTTCAGGCTGACCGACTGCGTGAAACGGCAATTATCGCCTCAACGGCAGAGGTGCTCAGCGAGAAGAAAAATCTGGATCCGGACATGGGATTCTGCCGCGGGGTCTTGAGAGAAATCGGCTTGAACTTGATCGCATGGAACTACCCAGTGCTGTACCAGCGAGTCATCGCAAGCATTCCGGAGAATTCCTCGCTCGATGATGAGCTCACGAAAGAGCTAGGTTTCTCTCCAACAATGCTTGCCATGCGCATCATTCACCCCAAGGAGCTAGCCCTGGAAGGTCCGGAGATGTCATGCATCAAGCAGGAGTGGCAGGTGTACGACGACCTCTGCAAAGTCGGAGAGGCCTTGGCGCATGCAGACAGCCCTGAGCTCTACCCGGCGGCCGAAAACGATTGGGTAGTCGCTCGTGACACACTTTTACAGACGGTTGGGCCTAATGCGGTCGAAGCTATCCAACAACGCACTTTGAGCAACACGGACAAGTATTCCAAAGCAATGCCGGCCCCCTTCGAACAGCTAAAGAGCTTCAATCCAGAAAAAAAGGTAGATGCCTTCAAGCGTGCCCGGCGCGTTAGCCACAACAGGTACGTCAAGTACTGCACCCCGGAGCTTCAGGAGATCATTCGATCGCTGTACGAGGAGATGCCAGCGAATGAAGTGAGCCGAAAGGCGCTCGAACGGCTGGTCAAAGAGGTTATTCCGAGGGCCGGGTTCACCGGCGGCTGCGTCTTTGTCATCGATCCTTCCTCCCTCACCCTGGCTCCTCGCACCATGATCGGAAAAGTTAAGGGGCGCTCAATCGCCACCATTACTCTTCGGCCGAACGCGCTCGCCGGTCTCGAGCTCGGAATATCCGAGTCGGAGCTCATCCGGGCGGCCACCGTGCACGACGATGGAATCGCAAATGCCTTCGCGTGCGCGCAGCCAATTATTGAACGGGACGTGAGTTTCTTGGACTCGGCGCTCACAACTATCGCCAGCTCCCTCGGCAAGAGGCGTCGCATCGGTGTGCTCTACCTTGAGAGCCCTTCACACGAGAATCCTCAGGAAGACTCGGCTACCGTGGCAAACTTCAAGGCAGTTCGGCAGCTGCTGTGCGATGCCCTCCACCTAGATTAAAACTGCTAACGCATGCACGCCGCCCGATTCGCGGCTATGGCTACGAAACTTCAGCGGTTGACCGCTGCTCTGTTCCTTCTCCGCCTCGCAACCAGCAATAAAAAAGCCACAGGGTTTCCCCTGTGGCTCTCTTTGTTTTCAGCCTAGAGCTGACGACAGCCATTAGTAGCGGCCGCCACCATGCCCACCGCCATGCCCGCCGCCGCCTGGCCTGCGTGGACCGCCACGGTTGAATCCGCCGCCGCCACCGCCACCCTGCCTGGGCTCGCGCTCGCGGGCGATATCAACCACGATCGAACGGCCCTGAACGTCTGTGCCGTTGAACATATTTACCGCAGCCTGAGCCTCGTCTTCGCTCGACATCTCGACGAAACCGAACCCACGCTTGCGGCCGGTCGCTGGATCGAGAACTACGCGCGCCGACACGACATTGCCCGCCGGTGCAAACACTTGAGACAGCTCGCCGTCCCCGATCGAGAACGGAAGATTACCTACGTACAGCTTCTTTGACATTTTTCATTCCTCCACGGCACGAACAATTCTGATAGGCCGCAGGAACTCAGCGTCGAGAACCGACGCTGCCGCCTCTAGCTGTCACGCTGGAGGACTTTATTTCCACCGGTGTTGTCCCGGAGCGGTAACCAGATCCTTTGTTAAGGTACCAGCCAGAGAAGTTCCGGGTCAAACAAAAAGTTCAAGCGATACAGCTTCTTACCGTTAAGGTACTGATAATTCAGTTTTTAGGCTCAGAAAAAAAGCCCGTCAGCGCGTCTGGCTGGAGCGGCCCCCCGTGCCCCAAAAGCCGTTACCTCAGCCTCATACAGGTCGCGGTAGAGGCGCACTACTCGGACCAACGAGTGCTCCTTCAGGATGAAGCGCCGTCCCTCCTCTCCTCGAGCCCGGCGTAAATCAGAGGGCTTCCCCAACATCTCCTCAAGCCCCGTCGCGAGTGCGGTGGCGGACCTAGGCTGGACTAGGATACCCCGCGAGCCAACCAGCTCGCGGCTGGCACCAGTGTCTGTGGCTACCACAGGTAGCCCAGTCGAGAGCGCCTCCGCGATTACATTCGGGAATCCTTCGGCGATTGAGGAAGAGCAGTAGATGTCAAAGGCTGGGAAAACTTGATGAACTTTCTCGCGCTCAGGAATCAGGTGAATACGTGTCCGTATTGAGGGTGGCACACCGCTGGGCACAAGCTGCGCATCTAGGCCGCGGCCGACGCAGGCCAAGCGAATAGCTGGATGACGCGCTGCGACAGAACAGAAAGCGTCTATCAGGATCCGGTGCCCCTTTGCCACATCGAAACGCCCAACGTTTCCGATCAGCAACTCGTTCTCACCAATTCCGAGCTCACACCGAAATCTCGTCCTGTGTGCTCTGTCGGGCGCGAAACAATCTGTATCGAATCCATTCCCCAGCACGACCGGCGCATGCGCCGAGAAGCCAGCTGCCTCATGCTGCTCACGACTTCTCTGCGAGCAGTACACAATCCGGCTGGCGCGCCAAGAGAGCCAGGCGCTGCCCCGAACGATCGCATGTGTTGCACGCTTTCGCTCCCCAAGATCATCCAGCCCCCTGCGCACGTTCCACAGCACTGGCAAGCGCGATCCTCGCGCCTCGCGCACAAAAAGGGCAAGCAGGTTAGCGTGGTACATCCAGCCCTGAATGATGTCTGGGGCGAAATCCCGCACCACAGCGCGAAGAGCCAGCAAGCCCGACACGAAGCTCGCCGCGCCGGACATGTGTAGCGCCCGCACCTCTACCCCACAGGACTCAAACTCCGGAGCAAGCGCCCCCTCATCGCCAAGGCTAACAACAACGTTGCGCACCCCTTCCGCTCCGAGCCCTCTCACGAGTCGGAGCAGCATGCGCTGAGCGCCGTCGCCAGACAAACCGGTTATGCAGTGCAAAATATTCATGGGAGCGGCTCTGATGAGTAGCCGCTGTCCTGTGGGGAACCAATGATCAGCGGCAGGGTACTTCGTCTACGGAAGGAGGCCGCAACCAACCTCTCTAGGTGATTCGCTCAGCTCGCAGCTCACCGAGGGTTTTCTCCGCGTCTCTTCCGATTTTCTCCATCGCATCAACACAGTAGGCAGCCCGCATTGCGCCGAGCCCATCAGCGCCCAATTCCTCTGCTACGAGTCGCAGCGCCTTCGTAAAGGCTTGCGAAAGCACTACGAGAGAATCAAAAGTGACGGTCGCATCACCAAGCTCGTTGAGGATGAACGCTGCCGTGTGCTCGACTCGAGTCTCATACGGCTCCCACTTCTGGACACCGAGCGTCTCGCGCTCAGCAGGGGTACGCTGTAGAGCACGAGCTACCTGGTTGTCGATAGCTTTCATTGCCTGGAGCAGCCCTTCTTCGAATTTTCCGCGCCGATCGTTCATATGAGCCTCAGGGAAGCGATGTTTAGGCGACCGATATCTCGCGTTCTACCGCTGTGGTCAAGCCCGTGCAGGCCGCCCGACTACCGAGGTTGCGTTGTACCGAGCCAGATAAAATTCGAGAAGGTATAGCCGTCCAAGGTTTCGGCCCAGAGGTATATCTGCCGGTCTTTCGGAAGCACGAGCCGCACGAAAAATCTGAACTCTCCGTTCGCTTCAGTCACGACATCACCGACGGCCTCGCCCGCAGCGAAAAGCCGGATAGGAACCCCTGGAATCGGCACTCCGGCCGCAGAGACAACGCTTCCTCGTATGCGCACCACAGGCGATCGTGGCTTACCGACTCTGCCCTTTGTTATCTTGATCGTGGCAGAACTAAGGTCCGGCACGTTGTTCGGGGGAGGAGTCGGGAAGCCTGGGGTGACATCGGGCCTCGGCGTCACCTGCTCAACCGAGAGGCACGAGCCGTACCGGCCGATGTGCGCGTTTACCTCTGAGAGGCTATCTTCCGAGAATGCAGTTGCAGCAGGGACTGAGATACTTGGGTACATCAGGGAACCACGGTTATTCGAGTCGTGATTCGCGCCGAAGTTATGCCCGACCTCATGCGCGAGGATCGCGTAGTCAGCCGCATCCGCGTAGTGGGACGTGATACCGTAGGCGAGAGCGGGCGACGAGCAAACCACCCCGATGTAGGCAATGCCGATCACGCTCCCGTCAATGTCTTTGCCGCTAAAGAGATGTTTGAGATCTACGTCCTGGCTGAAGCTATTCGCGGAGTCAGAGAGGTTGGTCGGATTAGCCGGATTTGCCACGAACGACTTGAGCAAACGCAGCGGATCCGTCGAGTTATACGGAGATGTGTCGGCGTAGGTGTGCTGCTTCACCAGCCGAAATCGTATCCCGAGCTGCCGTGCGTAGATCCCCTCGGCAGTGTACAGCAGCCCGGCGATCTGGGAGTTGCTTGCTGCACCGTACAGGCTGTACCACTCTGGGTCAGCATCAGTGCTGATGGTGACAACTCGCGCCGATTCAGTGTTTCCTCCGCTTCCCTCTTCCCCCAGAGGCTGAACTACAGCGCCGGCACCAGCTTCCGCGAATGCTGATGCAGTGGACGAAACTGCCGTCGCGCATCCCTTCTTGCGTAGCGCTGAGCGCGGGACACTCGACACCTTAGAGTCAATCACTATCGAGCCATCAAGCTTCATCGTAATGGTGTAGACCCGCTGCCGGGATGCGCGCGATCCCTTTGCTCGGCCCGGAAATGACACTTTGAGAGTATCACCGACTACGTACGCTGCCGCCGGCATAACTCTTCGGCCCCGAGTCCTGAGCCCACCGCCGAGGGAGATACGGCCTTGCAGTAGCACCGGCACCGCCGTGTCTTCCTGCAACCTGCCATTTCGCGTGATGCTGGAGCTCCAGGTCTTGTTGCGTCGGGTTCCGAGGTGAACGAAGACATTGCCAGCTGAGAAGACGGCACCCCGTATCCGCACGGCTGGTATCGCCTCGCGCTCAGGTGCCGGTCGAGTGGGCTTGAGCGCTCGCTCTATCCCTTGCATGCTCAGTTGAGCCCGATACGGGTTGGAGGTCTGCGCCAAAGCAACGCGGGGTGCAAGCACTAAGAGAGAGACGCAAGCGCTCACGCGCAACCATCGAACGAGCCCAAGAAAACTCGGATCACTGCTGCTGTTTCTGCTTGTTTGCGAAGCGCAGCGGGAGACAAGGACTCGAGCCCGAAAGTACGCGCTGAAATGCGCAAATAACTCCCCCATACATCGCCCCTAAAAACCGAGGAGAAAGGGCCTTCTCCTAAACCTATGAACGTAGAGCGTTCTCTCTTACGATGCGGTGCCCT
>CAZZJR010000016.1:9914-40182 GCA_964654585.1 uncultured Bdellovibrionales bacterium | reverse complement strand
CTAGAAACAGCTATCGACAATCAGCGAGGCGCTCTCCTTAGGAAGCCAGAGAAGACGATGCGATTCGGGCCCATCACTATGAGCCAGGGGGCATACGCTAAGGCTCTCGATCGACTCGCAACTGAGCTCCGCAGCCCCTCTGGCACCGGGGCAAAGCTGGCCTACATTCGTGATCATTTTGACTTCTACGAGACCTACGGCCGCGAGTCGTGGGGAGAGATCCTTCTCACGGGCTACTATGAGCCGATAATTCGCGGCAGTCGCAGTCGGACGAACACATTTTCTCAGCCGCTGTACGCAAAGCCGAAAGACCTGCTTACTGTCCCCTTAGCGCCATTCTCACAGCGCTTTCAGGGGGAGGGGGCGTTAAAAGGCCGAGTGCAGCAAGAGAAAGTTGTGCCGTACTTCTCGCGGGAAGAGATAGACGGCGGCGGGGCACTCAAGGGGCGAGGCCTGGAGCTCGCCTGGGTTGATCCGATCGACGCCTTTTTCCTGCAGATACAGGGCTCAGGGACGATCGAATTCGGCAACACTTCACGGGAGCACCTGGTGTACGCAGAGAAGAACGGACACGCCTACATCCCTATTGGGAAGTTTCTCAGAGAGCAAATTGCTCCGAAGCCCGTGACGATGCAGGCGATCGTTAATGAGCTCAAGAAGATGTCGCCGGCGGAGCGAGACGGAATCCTGTTTAAAAATCCAAGCTATGTCTTCTTCGCGAGGTCCAAGCAGCGGGCTGTGACCTCGCTCGGTGTGCCGGCCACACCCGGACGCACCGTCGCAGCTGATCCAAGCCTTGCTCCCAAAGGTGCGCTCGCCTTCGTGTCATTCTCGAAACCGGTGTTCGCACACGCCGAGACATCTGATACCGCGCCGACTGCCACCGAAGAGGTTGGTAGGTTCGTCCTCGACCAAGATTCGGGTGGCGCAATCACTGGAACCGGAAGGATTGATCTCTTCTGGGGCCGAGGAGATGACGCTGGCCGTTACGCCGGCGCACTCCAGGATTCCGCCCGCATTTGGTACCTGCTGCCCAAAGATCGCGACGAGGCGGTAGCCGAAAGCCAGAATTAGTCCAGAAGCTTCCGCTTGGGAGCCCCGAGCAGGTCCGCGTTAATCTTCTTCAGTGCCAGCCTGGTCAGCTTCTGGATCTGGAACTCCACCTCTGCCCGGCGGTGGCTGGTTCGGTATCGCATTCGGTATGAGCACCGGCTGGCCAGCCGCAGCGCCCGGTGGCTCTGAGTACGGGACATCGGGTCCCCCCGGAACCTCCTTTGCGATATCGCGCACGAGGTCTCCCATCTCACTGAGAGAGCGCTCCGTCACCGGCGTGGCTGTTGGCTGCAACTCTGAGTTCGGGCCACGCCCGCGCACGGAACGCCAATTAATTACCCGCCCATCCTTGAACACAACGAAAGCGCCCTGTGAGTAGCTCCAAACGACTTCATGCTTAACCTGGCGCTCGATTTTTTCGATCGGATGCCCCCAGAGCTTCATCACCTCTGGCAGTGTGGCGCCCTTCGGCAGATCCTCGCTCGCGCTCTCGGCTGACGCGCTGCCGACCGAAAGTACACAGAGAAACGATGCTGCGAGGGGCACAAGCTTTCGGTACACGCGAGAAACTCCCTAGAGAACTGTGTTTGTAAGCCTTGACTACGAGTAACACACGGCTCGCATGCCGGAAACAGGGATTTCAGGCTGCCGCACCGACTAGACCGAGCAACAAACGGCACGGAAAAGCGTTTCCTGGGCTGTGAGCTGCCCTTGAGAACCCTTTCGCGACTCCGGAAGCAAGTGCCAAGGGCATCACAGCGCGACCTGGCCCAGTCCCTAGCATCCAGGCGGTCATGCGCGTAAAGCCTCGCATCTCCTTGGCAGCTCGGCGTTGGGCTACCTCGTACCACTGCGCAGCCCCGAAGAGATCGCCACTCTCCAGTCCCCGCGTCAGCGCCGCTGCTGCCAAGCGGCCAGACTCTACGGCGTGAGACATCCCCATGCCACCGATCGGATCGAAGGTTTCACAGGCGTCTCCGACCAAGAGGGCGCCTGACACAACTGCTCCCCTGCGAAAGGAGTTCAGCGGCCCGGAGCCGAGAGCGGGCGACTCGATTTCAAAAGCTGCGCCGAGCATCTCACGCTGCCGCGAGAGCCAGCTGCTGAGAGCTTCAACGCTCGAGAGCGCTGCGACGAACTGCGGATCGCCGAGCAAAGAGACGTTCACGGAGCCCTCTCCAGTCGGAGTCACGTACACCTCTCCCTGCGAAAAAAGAAATACCTGGACCCGCTGTTGCAACTCGCCCGCAACGACCCGCCAAGCCGAACTAGCCCCCACCCTACGACCGGCGCTGCGGGCAGCTCGGCAGCCCAGGCGGGCTGCTGTTGCCGAGGCCGCTCCATCAGCTACAATCAGGGAGCGCGAACGAAGCACATCCGTGCCAGCGAGTATCCGGAAACAATCTCCCTCGCGCTCAACTGCTTTAACTGCAGCTCCTTCGCGCAGGGAAACGAGGGGTGAACGTGTGACATGCTCCACGAGCGCCGCGTCGAGCAGTGACCTGCGGATTCCAAGGATTGGCTCATCGCAGCCGAGGATAGATTCCCGGTCCCGATGCACAAGTCGGTACCCATGCAGCTCAGCCCACCGTAGGCAGCGATTACGCACACTGAACCCGACAGCCTCAAGCGCCGCAACACCTCGTGCGGACAGCCCCTCCCCGCAAGCTTTGCGTCTCGGAAAAATCGCCTTCTCAAGCAGCACAACCGGTACACCCGCGCGAGCAAGCTCATGAGCGGCCAGGCAGCCGCCGAGCGATGCCCCAACGATCACGACTGTGTCAGCTTGCAGCTTTCTCATGATGAAAACGCACCTGGCTCAGGGTACCCCCGACGAATCACACGCGAAACCGTCGGCTTTAGCCACAGCAATATCCCCGACGCCGTCGGCCACAGCAGGCGCAGCATCGATCAGCCTGCTTTAAAGAACAGGGTGAAGGTCGAACCCTCGCCAAGCTCGCTTTCGACTTCAACTCTGCCGCCATGAACCTGCATAATGTGCTTCACAATTGAGAGCCCTAGGCCCGTGCCTCCCATCTGTCGGCTACGCCCCTGGTCAACCCGGTAGAAGCGCTCGAAGAGGCGCGGCAAGTGCTGTGGATCGATGCCATTCCCTGAATCGGCCACTGATATTGCCACGAAGCCGTCTTGCTGGGCAGCGGTGATCGAAACCGTTGGCTCGTTGTCAGAGTACTTAATCGCGTTGTCAATCAGGTTGACGAGCGCCTGCTCAACGAGATTGGCTTTCGCCACAATTGAAAGCTCCGCCGGCACATCCACACGCACCGTCGCCCCCCGTTCAGATGCGCGTAACGAGCAGGCCTCGACCGCGCTCTGCACCGCGAGTGCCACTGAGCACGTCTCCATGTCGAGTACCTCTTCTTCGTCGCGAGCCTCAAGCTGTGCCAGCGTAAGCAGGTCGGAGAAGATTGCATTCAGGCGATCTGCGTGTTTAGCGATAATTCCGAGGAATTTCTGGAGAAGCTCAGGCTCGTGCATGGCGCCATCTTGCAGAGTCTCAACGAAGCCCTTGATCGACGTAATCGGAGTGCGTAGCTCGTGCGAAACGTTTGCAACGAAATCTCGGCGCACATTCTCTAGACGCTGCACCCGCGTGATATCGTGGAACACGATCAGGGTCCCAGCAGCGAATCCCCCCTTCTCAACGAGCGGCGAGCTGTACGCCTCTAGGGTACGGTCTTCATCTCCGTCGCGCATTCCGACCACGCGCGAAAGCGAGCCCGGAGCAGAGAGGGATTGTGACACGAATCGCTGCAGCTCTGATTGAGGAACCACTTCCTGAAACAGCAGCCCCTCCCCTTGCTCCTCCTGAAGCCCCAGCAGAGCACGAGCGGCTCCATTGAGCCGCCCAATCCGGCCGTCACGCCCTACCGTGATGACACCCTCAATCATGCTGCCAAGAATCGCATCCTGCTCAGCACTTAAGCTGCGTAGAGCCTCGAGCCGAGACTGCACCCGAACCGCCATCGTGTTGAATGACTGCGAAAGCTCGACGAGTTCCTCAAGGCGCGGCGGGTACATCCTGACATTAAGGTCACCATCAGCGAAACGAGTTGCAGCCCGACCGAAGCGCCCCAAGGCGCTCGAGATGGAGCTGGTGAGGATCACGCTGCCGAGCACACAGATTACCACCGATGCGCACACAGCAAGAATCAAGAGCCGATCGGCCTCGACCGCAACCGTTATGTAGACCAGGACAGGGGCAAAGCTCGCTAAAACGAGGACGATGAAGCGCGCTGTTAGTCCTGAGAGAGTGGAACGGATCATTCGAGGGAGTTTCTACCCCAGGTGAGCGGAGTTTATCCAGCACCGCCCGCCCCTTCCTGCCGCGCTACGCTTGAGGCAACTCTGGGTCGTAGCTCCCGTGTTGCGCCATAAGAGCAAGGATTAAGTCCCGACTTAATGGAAAAAACTCTCTGTAGTTCAGTGATATCTCAGGGTGTATCGCCTCTGCACTGACCGAAGCCCTCGGCATCTCGTCCCTGTGGACTACCCCTTGAAACGGTATCCCACCCCGCGCACGGTCTCTATGTAGACGCCGTAGGGTCCCAGCTTCTTCCGGAGGCCGACGACCTGCACGTCTACCGAGCGGTCGGTCACGGGATAGTCGTCTCCGTGAACTCCGTCGACTATCTGATTGCGGGTGAACACTACCCCAGGTTGCCGCATCAAGAACTGAAGCAGCTTAAACTCGGTATTGGTGAGTTCGGTCAGCGCATTATCGACGTGCACCTCGCGGCGAACAGGATTAAGCACGAGCCCATCGACTTTCAGGAGGGCTTGCTGATCCGCAGGACCTGCCTTGCCGCGGCGCAAGACGGTACGGATGCGGGCGATCAGCACACGCGGGCTGAAAGGCTTCGGGATGTAGTCATCTGCACCTAGTTCAAGGCCTGTGACGACGTCTGGCTCCTCTCCGCGAGCACTTACCATCACGATCGGGATGCTTTTGAACGCTGCATCGGTCTTGAGCCTCCGACAAACCTCGAGCCCATCGATGCCAGGCAGCATCAGGTCGAGTATAATAAGGTCGGGCTTCAAGCTCGCAACGAGCGACAGCCCCTCTTCTCCGGTGGCTGCGCAGGCCACCCGGAAGCCGTCCTTCGAGAGGTTGTACTGAATCAGCTCTCGGATATCTTCTTCGTCATCGACGACGAGGATTGACTCTTTCATATGCACTTCCTACTTCGAGCAGCGTCTTACCGTTTTTTCTGCCGATTGTCGCTCGTTTACTCGAGACTCACCGTTTTTTAACGAAGAGACGCTCTTCAGGCCTCGCCAACAAGCCAAGACGCCGCGCTTTTTGACCTTCTCAAGCAATACCTAAACCGTCTATGGTTTCGTCGTCTCGGAAAGAAGAAGGAGCCGAAAATGAGCGCCCAAATCACCCTCTTTGAGTCAATTCCAAACGCCCCCAAGGCCGTAGGCCCGTACTCACCAGCTGTACGGGCTGGTGGCTTGGTGTTCCTTTCTGGGCAGGTTGGTCTTAATCCAGAGACGATGCAGCTGGTCGGCGCAGGGATCGAAGAGCAGACGAAGCAAGTGCTCAACAACCTCGCGACCGTGCTCGAAGGCGTTGGCCTCTCGTTTAAAGATGTAGTTAAGACTACGATTTTCTTGACAGACCTCAAGAATTTTCAGGTGGTCAATACCATCTACGGGGAGGCCCTGGGTGGCCACAAGCCAGCCAGGTCTACCTTCCAGGTTAGCGGGCTGCCGCTCTCGGCAATCGTTGAGATTGAGATGATCGCCCTAGATCAGCCAGCCAAGTAGCACCGGCGTTGGTGCGCCTAGGGCTATTGCTTTTCAACCCGCTTTTGCTACGGTTCGGTGATGTTCGTTTTCGCAGCACAGCTTCTCTCGCTTGAGCTTCTTAGCCCGCTTCAGCAGGGCTGCGCGGCTTGACGAACAGTCATCGGGAGCCGGCAGCCCAGTTGGGGCTTGAGGTTTCCGGGAATCCTGCGAACAACAACCCCTCAAGCTGCTGACTCCCGCAACAGGTGCTTCGCACCGTGAGCCTTCGCTGCGGCGCAAGCCCCCATACGTGTACTTCGGAGAGACCGAATGAGCCCAACTAACAGCCCAGATCCCAAGATGCCGGGGCGTGAAAAATACAAACCGTACCACGAGCAGTTCGAAACCAGGCTACCGGACCGCACCTGGCCGGACCAGCTCATCCTGAAGGCGCCAGACTGGTGCAGCGTGGACCTTCGGGACGGCAACCAGGCGTTGCGCTGCCCGATGTCGGTTGAACGCAAGCTTGAATTCTACAAGACGCTCCTCGACGTGGGCTTTCGCCAGATAGAGATCGGCTATCCCGCAGCCTCTGATGTCGAGCGCGAGTTTGCGCGTGCCCTGATCGAAGAGCAGCGCATCCCCGCCGGGGTCAAACCTCAGGTCCTGACGGCCACACGCGAAGATCTCGTGCGTGCAACCCTGGCCGCGATTCGGGGCGGCCCCGAAACGATCGTCCACGTCTACAACTCGACCTCTAGGACGCAGCGCGAGAAGGTTTTCCGCATGTCGAAAGACGAGACCCTTGAGCGAGCCGTTCTCGCCACGAAGCTCGTCCGCTCGCTCAGCAACCTCGGCGACGTTCCGGTGCAGTTCCAGTACTCACCGGAGAGTTTTACTGCCACGGAGCGTGACTTCGCTCTCGATGTCTGTAACGCCGTGATCGAGGCCTGGCAGCCCCGCCACGATAGTCCGATTATCATCAACTTACCCTCGACTGTTGAGCTCAGCACGCCGAACGCCTACGCTGATCTAATCGAATGGATGTCGCGCGGATTCAAGCAGCGCGATCGGGTTGTGCTAAGCGTCCATCCGCACAACGATCGAGGCACCTCTGTGGCAGCTGCTGAGCTGGCGCTGATGGCCGGCGCTCAGCGGGTTGAGGGCACGGTCTTCGGCTTCGGAGAGCGCGCCGGAAACTGTGACTTGGTGCAGCTCGCCGAAAACATCCGTGTCGGTTTCGGCGTTGACCACAACCTCGACCTGCGAGACATCCCGCACCTGCGCGCAGTCTACGAGCGCTGCACCGGCGAAATCGTGCCGCACCGGCACCCGGTCGCTGGAGACAGCGCGTACGTCGCCTACTCCGGCACTCACCAGCTCGCTATCAGCCGCTGCCTTGAAGAGCGCCGAGCGAGCCGCAGCTCGCTGTGGGATATCGCCTACCTGCCCCGCGACCCAGAGGATGTTGGGATGTCGTACAAGCCAATCGTGATCAACTCGCAGTCGGGGCGAAACGGCCAGATGTGGGTTTTCCGTGAGGAGCTGAAGATGGATATCCCGAAGTGGATGGAGGGAGAGGTCGTCGCAGCGATTCAGGCTTGGTGCAACGCTACTGGCCAAGATGCCTCGCCGGAGAAGATGCGGTCGCTCTTCGATTCCCGTTTCGTCTTCACGGAGGGGCCGTTTCACCTGCGCTCCCTCAAGCACCTTGAGCCTTCAGTTCCATCGGATTTTGTGGAGGTCGAGCTGCAGCTCGTAGTCAATGACCGGCTCGTGACCGAGCGCGGAAAGGGCAACGGCCCGCTGAGTGCCGCCGCGAACTCGCTCAAGCCTCTCGGGCTAGAGGTGAACCTGCTCGACTACAGCTCACATGCGCTCGGAATCGGCTCCGAGGCGTCAGCCATAGCCTACGTGCGGCTGAGGTGCGACGGGAGGGAGGCGTTCGGTGCCGGTATTAACACCAACACCGAGTTGGTAGGAGTCGAGGCGATGATCTCCGCCATCAACTCGGTGCGCGGAGCGCACGGAGCGCGCCCCGGGTAAGTCGCAGGCGGAGCGCCCACACTGCCAGGCGCTCCGCCACGAGGAAGCAAACCACAGAACTCAGGCCAAGCAAGCTGGGCCCGAAACCAACAGCTTAAAACCTGCCTATGGAGCAAGGGTAGACACTCCTCACTACGTGAGGGCACCTCTCTCCACATTGACAGATTGATTTCCTATACCCGACATGGATCACCTCCTTTTGAACGAGGGCTTCGTCCCTATAGGAGAGACGACTCGCCCTGCCTAGGCGTTCCAGTTTTGGAAGCTTCGACTGAAGCTTCCGAGAACTCTTACGATGGTGAAGAGGATCTCGAATTTTGGCAACCAGAAAAAAGTTACACGCAGCAACTTTTCTGACTTGAGCGCCTCTGGCGGAAATTTCGCTCTTCCGCGACTACCCACACGACAAGCGGGCTGCTCGTTGCGGTACATGAGGGGCTGCCGAGGCACTTAGTTATCGGTAAAGACGACAGCCTTGGTGTAGTAGCCAAGCTCGCCGGCAATGAGAACCGTATACGCTTTCCCGCTCTCAGCAGCTATCACCGCAGTCCCCGCGGAGCGCAGATCGCTCGTTCGCAGTGCATTGACGGTTACGCTGCCCGACGGCACGGCGACGTAGTCGCTCGCCTCGCCGAATGCAACCGAGAACTGCTCTGCTCCGGTAGCAGTAACTGACAGCGCAGCTGCGCCAGTCATGCCGTCAACGACCCGCAACAAACTGCCTTCGAATGAAGCTGGGACCTCATCGCTTATGAGCGCCGTGCGTACGCCAAAAGCGCCGTGGTCTCCGTAGAGCAGAATGGAGTAGCGGGCCCCTTGAGCATAGTCGACGGTGAAGGACGTGACGACCTGAGAGGTATTAAAGGCTTTCGTGAGCAAAAGAGTCTGCGAGCCCTGCCGCAGCGATTTGTAGCCATCCGGCACGGCGAACATCGCCTGCGACACAACCACCGAACTTGAGGCGCTTGAAACCACGTCTACCGGAGTTGAGTCGACAGAGCCGTGCAGAACACGGACTCCCGTGCCACCGGTTGACCCGCCGCCACCTCCTCCGCCTCCGCCACCACCCCCCCCGCAGCCGCCCGCACCTGACGCGAGAGCTACCACGAGAGGAAGCAGCAGAAGACGAAACGCAACGGAAGCAGTTAGAGATTTCACGGCTTAATTGCCCCCCGCAAGCGCCTGAAGCATCACCTCCGAAATCGCATCGTAGCCGAGCGTGTTCGGGTGAAGCCCTTCAGGCAAGTTGTAGTACGAGCATATCGACATCACTGGGCAGGCGGTGACGAACGCAGCTTGAACATCAGCCAAGGGAACGGAGTTTAGCACCGCAAGCTCACGAATCGCCTGTGAGTACGAGTCCGTGAACGGCGCCAGTGAGGAGTGCATCTGTGTCGGTGGGGCTATCGTTGCGATGACCACCCCCTTCCCCTCTGCTCGGGCCACATTTATCGCAGTCTGGTATGCGGTTGAGATGGATGAGGTCTCGGCGAGGTGAACCGAGTCATTAACTCCCTCCTTGATGATGATGGCGTCGGCAGTGCCGCCGACGATGAGCTCAGGAATCCTGAAGATCCCTTCGACCAAGAGCTCTTCTCCCGGAACCCCGGCGTTGAGAACCGTCACCCCAAGCGCCTCTGACAGCCGGAGCGGGTAGCCGCGTGGGGCTCCCGAGTCGGTAATTTGAGCGACGTACGTGCCCGGCGCGGTACCATCGCCAACGCCGTACGTAATGCTGTCGCCGAAGGCGACGATCTCTATCTCGCCGTCACCGTTTCGATCCGTGAGCACTGCCTGGGCCTGTGCGTCAAGAATGCCGAGCGCCGAGCAGCACGAGAGCAGGAAGGTGATACGCTTTGCGGTAGATCTCATACCGGCACCATTGTGACCGCAGAAACGCCCCGAGTAAAGATCGAGCCGGCGAGCTGTCAAGCTGACACTGCCTAACCCCGCCCCCAGACTCCGCTTGGGGTCCTTAGAGCCGATGCCCCGCTAGCGGCCAAAGCCCTTGGTGAAGTATAACGAGGGCTTGCCCCCTTGAGTGTCGAGAGGTCCTCCATGTCGCCCAGCCCCGCAGAAACAGGGTTCGTTGTCTCTGACCTCCACATCTTTGCCCGTTCCTCGCTCTACGAGCGCTACCTGCCCCAGCTGGACGAAGCAGCTGCTCGCCACCAAGCAGTGGTGCTGAACGGAGACACGTTCGACTTCAAGCGATCCCGCTTCGCGAGCAATGAGGAGACATGTCGAGAAGCCTCTGGATGGCTCTCAAGCCTCTGCTTGCGCCATCCAGAGACGAGCTTCCACTACCTGCTTGGCAACCACGACTGCATCCGGCCGTTCGTTGACGCCCTGCGCATGCTTGAGAAGCGTTGCGTCAACCTGCGGGTCTCCGAAGACACCCTCAAGATCGGAAGTAATCTCTTCATACATGGCGACGTCTGCGATCTGCCTAGGGGCCAAAACGATCTCGCTACACTGCGGCGACGATACGAAAGCGTGCAGCGCAGCGCGTTCAGCATCGCGTTCGCGCAGCTCGTAACCTACTCTCGCATGAACGTGGTCGAGTACCTACGCCATTCAAAACAGGCACTCGCTGAGAGGCTCATCGAGTACCTCAAGGAGGTCCATCCGGAAGAGCTCTCCTCCACGGAGCGAATCTACTTTGGGCACACCCACGTGCCTTTCGCTGATTTCCACTACCGAGGGATCTCCTTCTTCAATACAGGCTCGGCAGTTCGCGGCTTGCGGCTTGCGCCGCGTCAGTTTCCGCTACCCGTATGACGCGGCACACGAAGGCACCCGAGAAGCTTGAGCACGTGCGCACGGAGAGATCAGAGATCTGTGACACGCGTATCCCTCTCACCGCGTCTCCTCCGAACCTACGTACGGCTGGACTCGATGCGGCGCGCGAAAAGCCCCCTGGTTACTCGACGTACAGAACAAAACCCTTCAGGTAGTCGCCCTCTGGGTGGTAAATATTGGTCGGATGACACGGCGACTGGTGCAGCATCTCTACGATTCGCACAGACCGTCCAGCTTGCGCCGCCGCTCGCATGACCGCATCACGGAACAGCTCTCTCGTTACGAGCTGCGAGCACGAGAAGGTGAAGAGAAATCCGCCCCGCTTAATGCGCTTGAGCGCGAGCGAGTTGATCGTTTCGTACCCCCGCAGCCCACGCTGCACGGCCCGCTGATGCTTCGCAAACGCCGGTGGGTCGAGCACAATCAAATCAAAGGTATCCGGAATCTGCCCGAGGTAGCTGAAGCAATCAGCCACCTCAGAGTGGTGCTGGCGGCTGGCAAAGTTCGCAACGACGTTCTGGCGGCACAGGTCGATCGCTGGCTTCGAGGCATCGACTGAAACAACCGACTCGGCGCCGCCTGCGAAGGCGTACACCGAAAAAGCGCCGGTGTAACAGAAGGCATTGAGCACGTTCTTGCCCTGGGCGTAGTCGCGCACCTTCATGCGGTTGACACGCTGGTCGAGGAAGAACCCCGTCTTCTGTCCACCCGTCACGTCCGCCAGAAAGCGCAGCCCGTTCTCCTGGAACGAGACAACCTGAGCGGGCTCGGGAACGAGGACGTCTGGCTCCTTCCCCTCTGGCGCAGCTTCGTCTGCCTCAAGTTGCGACTCCACCCGCCGGAAGACCACCTGCTTGATGCCGAGCTGCGTATCTCCAAGGATGACAGCCTCGACAACGGAGCGAAGCCGCCACATACCATGCGAATGGCTCTGGGCGACCGCGGTGTCTCCGTAGACGTCGACCACCAGGCCAGGCAGCTCATCTCCCTCGCCGTGCACCAGGCGATACCCTGTCGTCTGAGAATTCCCCACGAGATTGAGCGCTCGACGGAACGACACCGCCGAAGAGATCTTTTGCTTGATGAGGAGCGACTCATCCTCAACCGCACCGAATGAGATCATTCGAACGGCTATGCTTTTTGTGCCCCAGTGCCCGCACCCAAGCAGCGCTCCATCTTTTGACCGAACCTCCACCAGGCACCCACGAGAAAGAGTGCCCTGCCTGTCCGCGATCGCTCCCGAAAAAATCCAAGGATGACGACGCCTTACGGACACGTCGCGCCCCTGACGTAAGACAACGACCGGATTCGAGGGTTTAGGATTCATGGAGAGGAAGGGTGCCTAAAATGGCTAAGTCACAGCGGTAGCTAAATAAACCATACACATAGAGTGGAGCTTCTGCGGTCGTCACGTGACTGCCAGCGGCTCTGGTGCACCTCGGTACACTACCTGCCACGGTGGATTCCGTACATGGGAATTTGCCAGAGGGATGTAACCGTTAGGGGCACTAAAATGTAACCGTGGTTGTAAAGGGTTTCAATCTTGCCACTTGGAAGCAAAACGAGGCGCGAAAGAAAGTCGAATGGCGACGAGCCCTCGCACGACTCCGAGCTGCGTGCAGCAGCAAGGCCCAGGGCCCATTCAGCCGCGGAGGTCGAGGTCCGGCTGAAGCCGTGGAGGGATCTCGTAGGGCTCGACTCCTTACCAATCAGTGGAACGGAGATGGATGCTGCCGTCCGATTAATAGACCCCGAGACGTGCGCGGCCGGAGCCCCGAGCGCCATAACGACAGGCGCCCGCCCCCGCTACTGGAGCAAGATCTCTCCAGCTCAGATGAAAACTGCCCTGGTAGCTGCCATGCTCGCTCACGAGGGGCTGAACCGGGTCTCGAAATTGCGCGAAGCGAACTCTTTCAACCTGCCTGGTGGAGAGCTGTTAATCGAGGTGCTCGAGAGCTCTTACTTCGACTACGACACGAAGGGTTTCGCCGTTTTGCTGTTGCTCAAGCAGTCCATCGGAACGCGCGCCGTTGAAGCCTTAAGAGCGCTTAACGCAGCCCCTGAAAAGTCGCACTTCCTAACGGCGAGTCTCGGAGTGGCATCTCGGAGGCTCAACAACGCCTTAAAGGTTGCCCCATCCTAAAGGAGTGGGCCTCACGGTGACGATCAGCCCACCTTGCCCATCGTAGCGCACGAATCTATCTGCCACGAGTGTGTTCAGGATCGGTCCAGGTGTTCCGAGAGCAGGGGCTCCTCAGGCGACTCCCGGACGGCGTGTGGCAAACGGGGTGTAAAGCCCGGAGCTGCCATATGCGCGGAATCTTTGGGGGCACGGCGCTAAATTAGTGTGCTCTTTCGTTGTCTTAGAACCGCATCCAGGCGATACTGGAGGGCAGTGTTTAAACCTGCCTAGGACCATCCCGAGCCTATGGAAACTCGTCCGACCAAGTACATCTTCGTGACCGGTGGAGTCGTGTCGTCGATCGGCAAGGGCCTCACGACCGCATGCATCGGGGCGCTCCTCGAAGCACGAGGCCTTAAAGTCACCGCCGTTAAGCTCGACCCGTACATCAACGTCGACCCTGGGACCATGAGCCCGTTCCAGCACGGTGAGGTGTTCGTTACCGACGACGGAGCTGAGACGGATCTCGACCTCGGTCATTACGAGCGCTTCATGGGCACCCGCATGTCGAAGCTCAACAACTTCACATCTGGCAAGGTGTACGAGACGGTGATCGCCAACGAGCGTCGTGGTGATTACTTGGGTGGCACGGTGCAGGTAATCCCGCACATCACGGATGAGATTAAGCGCCGCATAAAGCTAGCTGCAGAGGGCTATGACATCTGCTTGATTGAAGTCGGCGGAACTGTCGGCGACATTGAAAGCCTGCCCTTCCTTGAGGCCATCCGCCAGATGCGCACGGATGTTGGGCCGCAGAACACGCTCTTTATTCATGTCACGCTCGTGCCGTACATCCCGACGGCTCACGAGTTCAAGACTAAGCCCACCCAGCACTCAATCAAAGAGATCACAGGGTACGGAATTATCCCGAGCATCATCATCTGCCGATGCCAGCAGCCCCTCGATGAGAAGCTCAAGAGCAAGATCAGCCTCTTCTGCAACGTCGCCGCGAACTGTGTCATTAACGCCCCAGACGTGCGCACGATTTACGAGCTCCCAATGGCGCTTCACGAGCAGGGCCTCGACCAGCGTTGCGTTGAGCTGCTGAACATCTGGACTGGCGCCCCGAAGCTTGAGCCGTGGAAAAAGATCGCCTCTTCGCTCACTGATGAGAGCCGAGAAACGGTCACCATCGCAATGGTCGGCAAGTACGTTGACCTGACCGAGAGCTACAAGAGCTTAAGCGAGGCCCTGATCCACAGCGGCGTTGCCAATAACTGCAAGATCAGCATCGTGTACGTGGACAGCGAAACCCTCGACACCAAGAGCCCGGAGAAATCGATCCGAGCTGCCAACAACGGCCAGGACGTTGACGCGATCCTGATTCCAGGTGGATTCGGCGTACGCGGCAGCGAAGGCAAGATTGCAGCGGCGCGCTACGCTCGAGAAAACAAGGTGCCATTCTTCGGCATCTGCCTCGGTCTCCAGATCGCCACTATCGAGTACGCTCGCAACGTCGCCGGCCTAGGCGCCGCCACGAGCGCTGAGTTCGATCCCAACTCCCCGTGCGCAGTTATCGACATTATGGACAGCCAAAAGTCGGTCAACATAAAAGGCGCATCAATGCGGCTCGGCGCGTACCCCTGCGCCCTCAAGGAAGGCACACGCGCCCGCGAGGTGTACGGGAAGACTCTCATCAGCGAGCGCCACCGTCACCGCTTCGAGGTTAACAACACCTTCCGCGAGCAGCTCGAAAAAGCGGGCCTCATCTTCTCGGGAACATCGCCCGACGGAACGCTGGCTGAGATGATAGAACTAAAAGATCACCCCTGGTTCATCGGAGTGCAGTTCCACCCAGAGTTTCAGTCGACGCCAAAGAATCCGCACCCTCTCTTCAGGGAATTCGTGGCCGCGGCCAAGGTCCGCAAGGCGCAGCTCTCAACCCTCTCTTCGAAGGTAGAGAAGCGCGCAACGAACGGCAAGGCTCCGTCAATTTCAGCGGCTCCGACGCCGTCCGGCGCAGCGGTGCCTGTCGGGAGCGAGCAGTGATCGTTGAGATCTCCCCTTCGGTCAAGGTCGGTGATGGTCAGAAGCTGCTGCTGATTGCCGGACCGTGCCAGATTGAGTCGAGGGATCATTGCCTTTCTATCGCTGAGTTCCTCAAGAAGACGACGGAGAAGCTGCCTGTCTCGCTGGTGTTTAAGTCTTCCTTTGACAAGGCAAACCGCACATCGGTGTCGGGGAAGCGCGGAATCGGCATCGATAACGGGCTCCGGGTCCTGGAGGACGTGCGAAAGGCTATCGGCTCTCCAGTGCTCACGGACGTTCACACAGAGGATCAGGCCAAAGTGGTCGGCCAGGTGGTAGACGTGCTGCAGATACCGGCATTCCTCTGTCGGCAGACAGACCTGCTCGTTGCCGCCGGCGCAACCGGCAAGACGGTGCACGTTAAGAAGGGGCAATTCCTTCACCCGGCAGACATGGAGTTCGTCGCAGAGAAGATCGCCAGTACCGGAAACAAAAAAATCCTGCTGTGCGAGCGTGGAACAAGCTTCGGCTACCGTGACCTCGTGATGGACCCGCGCAACCTCCTAATCATGCGCCAGACAGGCTATCCAGTCGTTTTTGATGCGACCCACTCGGTCCAGCAGCTAGGAGGCTCCGGCGGAAGCTCTGGCGGCTCACGCGTCTTCGTCCAGGCCCTCGCTCGTGCGGCAGTCGCGACCGGCGTGGACGGAGTATTCGTCGAATGCCACAACGACCCTGACAACGCCCCGTCCGATGGCCCGTGCATGCTGCCACTTGACCAGGTCTCTCCGCTCCTCACAACGCTGTGCCGACTGAGGGAAGCTCTTTCGTAGAGGTAGCCCGTGCCCCTGATACTGACGCGCAAACAGAGCATGCGGTTGGGGCTCGGCCTCCTAGCCTCGTTTTTTATCGTGAGCGGGCTCATCATTCGCTTCCGCAACGCATCCAGACTCCCCTCCTCCTCGGCGGATCTCTCTAAGGCCGCGGTTCAGGGATCGAGTGGGGTTGGCGCGCCAGCGGGTGGTCTCGGCTTCGTCCTGAACGACTTCCACCGCAGCCTTGAGCGCGACGGCAAGCTGGTTTGGGATATCGTTGGGAAGCGTGGCCAGTACGATGCTGCCTCAAACCGCGCCCAGATCGACGAGCCGCGATTGCTCGTTGTTCAGGAGAACGGGGACCGCATCAACTTGACCGCCCGCCGAGCGGAGATCGTTCTGAGCGGAACCAAGCTGGCAAAGGCTGACCTATTCGATGATGTAGTTGTGACCTTCAAGGGAGAGTCGACCCTGAAGACCACGAAAGCTTCGTACGACGAAGCTGCTGGCAGGATAGATATTCCCGTTCCTTTAACGCTGACTAATCCCATGGTATCAGTGTCAGGCAAGGAGGCCGTTGGGCTTGTTGAGCCGCAACAGGTGACGATCTCCGGTGGCGTTGAGACTGTTATCCAGCCTCAGACGAGGAAAAAGTAAGATGGCAATCAGAGCTCTCGCTATAGCAACTCTCTTCTCCCTCGCTGCCTCTCCGGCCCTTGCCCAAGAACAGGCTTCCGGCAGCTCTATCGACAAACTCTCGTCAAACTCGCTCTTCGACCAAAAGCTGCAAGACGACAGCTTCGGCAAGGCGCCTACGCACATCAAGTCCGAGTCGCTCTCGATCAACGCGAAGGACCGCATCTTCACGTACCGTGGCAACGTCGAGGTAACGCAGGGTGACATGACCCTCACAGCCAAGACGATAGACGGGCTCTACACCGAGCAGAACCAGATCAGCAAGCTCGTGGCGAAGGGCGATGTGGTTATCATCAAGCAGGACATTAAGGCGACGGCGCAGCAGGCGATTTACGATGCCACTTCATCGGTCGTAACGCTAACTGACAATCCACAGCTCCAGCAGAAAGAGAGCATCCTGATCGCAGACCGCATAAAGGTTTTCTTGAAGGAAAACCGCAGCCAGGCTGAGGGTTCCGTGCGCGTCACCGTGGTAAACGACAAGGATGGAGGCCCAAGCGCGTCGAAGCCTGCGGCGAGCCAGACTGCGGCGCCAGCGGTGTCGCCGACGCCTGCGGCCTCAACGGCACAATCTTCAACCAACAAGAAGACGTAGTAGAGGCCTGGGCCAGCGGCGCACTGCTACGCTAGCGTTCCCGAAGATGAACTGGCCCGCACTGCGGCAAGCCCAGTAAGAACCATCGCGGGCGCCAACTCTGTGTATACTCGGAACTCATCAATTTTTCCCGCGACAATCGTCGCCCCAAGCAATAAAAGTGCAGCTTTTAGTGCAGACCGAAGCCGCACATCAGCGCCACGACGGAGCGCACTCAACACAAAGACACCACAGGCCGCAGCGACTGAAGCGCCAATGAGGATACCCCGCGTAGAGGAGATGATCTCAATATTGAGAAAGATATTTGGATGGATCGGGTAGCCGTGGTTGCCGGCAAATGCCCAGAAAATTCCCGCCTTGATAGCGCCCCACGCAAGCACAAGAACCACAGCATGAAGTAATGGCTGCTTACTTCCGGAAACCTTCACTGGCAGAAGCAGCAACACCGGCAGCAAGAAGACCGCAGTCTCCCTGTTGAAGCAGCCCAGCAGGAATACCAGGTCAAAGAGCCGGGGCCTGGCGGAGAAGAGCGCTAGGTAGCCAAGCACAACAACTAAGACTGCTGGCACATCAGAGGGGTACCAGAGCCTCTCTGTTGGCGACAAGAACTGCGGCAGTAGAAGCAGCGCCGCAAGCAACAGTGCACCAATACGAGAGGCAGCTTCTCCACTGCCACAGCAGGTCGCCAGCGCCCTGAAGGCCAGCAGGACACCCCACACTGCCCCAATCTCAATCAGCAGGAAGATCGCGGCGAGATCTGGAGGCGTATCGAGCGCGGTCGCTACTTGGTCTAGGCCCAGCGGCGAGAAAATGGCCTGAAGAGCCGTTCCCAGGCCGAGCTTCTGTAGGCCACCAGCGATGAAGGGCACGAGGACGCGGTACTGGTACGGCAGGTGCCCCTCGCCAGAGACGAGCCATGTGAGGCGCGCTCCCTCGTAGACCGAGCCTCCCTCCATCCGCCACAACCCAACAGCGATCGCAACAGCTAGCGAGAGAGCCAGCCAAGCCGCTCGCCGGAATCCCCGCAAGGGGCACTCCTCGACGCTTCCTGCTGATTCGGCGAGCTTAGGCATCTGCTACCAGCGAATCAGGTTTCCGCCCCAGGTGAACCCCGCCCCGAACGCGAGCGTGAGCACCAGGTTCCCCTCTTTCAGGCGCCCCTCAGCTACAGCCTCCGACAGGCAGATCGGAATCGTGGCAGCAGTCGTGTTGCCGTAGCGCTGAATGTTGTTGAAGACCCTCTCCGGCGGAAGTTTTAGCTCCTGCCTCACCATCTCGTTAATCCGCAAGTTAGCTTGGTGCGGGACAACGAGGTCGATCTGGTCTGGCGAGAGCTTGTTGCGCATCAGAAGCGCCTGCGCTGTCTCAAGCAGCCTCGTCACTGCGTTCTTAAACACCACCTTCCCGTCCATCTTAGGGTGCACCAGCCCCTCTTCGATATCCGAACTCTTGATAAACCCGGGCCGCGCAGTTCCTGGCAGCTTCATGCACAGCACCTCTGCGCCGCTGCCGTCGCTTCCGAGGTATGAGTCAAGGATTCCTCGCCCACCTACCTCGCTGGCGCTCGGGCTCTCAACTGCCTCGATCGTGAGCGCCCCTGCACCATCACCGAACAGCACCGCCATATCCCGCCCACGATTAGTAAGATCGAGCACCGGCGACTGAACCTCGGCACACACGAGCAAGACTTTCTTCGCCTGGCGACTGCGAATGTAGCCGTCCACGCACGAAAGCCCGTAAACGAGCCCACTGCACTGCGCACGGATGTCGAGCGCAGGAATCGTCCGGCAGCCCAGCCGCTGCTGGAGCAGCACTCCTACCCCAGGGAAGTAGAGATCAGGCGAAAGAGTCGCCACTACGATCAGATCGACCTCTTTGGCATCCCAACCTGCTTTCTCAAGAGCAGTGCGAGCGGCTGCCTCCCCCAGCGTGGATGTCGTAACCGAGTCATCTTCAATGAAACGACGCTCCTTTATCCCAGTGCGCTCAGTAATCCACTCGTCGCTAGTCTCCATCAGCTTCGAGAGATCGTCGTTCGTTACCCGACGGGTCGGGACGTGGTGGCTGACTGAACGGATGACGGCGGTAATACCCATGTTTTTGCGCTCCCAAATGGTGACTCAGGGAGTCTAAACGATGCCCCTCCGACGGGAAAGGGAAGGTGTAGCGTCGCCTCCCCGCGTTGAGTACAGTTTCCTCCCAGCCCTCACCGACACCAGGAGCTGGCGCGGGAGTGGGAACGGCACCGGCTCCAGTTCCGGCCCCCGCTCCGGTGCTGGTGCCGGTGCCGAAAAACACGGTGCGCAAGTATCCTCGGCGGGCTAGCTTTTGAAAGTAATGCAGATGCCCAAAGTAACCCGGTTCCGAGTAGCGATTTACGGTGTCCTGATCGAGAACGGAAAGGTGCTCCTGACGGACACCACCGTTCCATCCGGGATCATAACCAACTTTCCCGGCGGCGGCCTAGAGCTAGGCGAAGCGCCGCTTGAGGCAGTTGCGCGCGAGTTCAGGGAAGAGACAGATATCGAGGTAGCGGTCGATGAGCTGCTCTTCTGCTCCCAGCGCTTTCAGCAGAACCCGGAGTACCCGGATGAGCAGCTGATGCACATCTACTACCGGGTGCGGCGTCTTTCCGGCGAGGTTGTTGACCGGGGCAACAACGACGACGTCGTCAGCGTGCGCTGGACGGCCCCATCGGAGCTTCCATCGCGCAGGATTCTGCAGGTTGATCTGGAGTTTGTGGAGAGCGCTGTTTTTCGGAGCTTGTTTTAGGCGGAGCGACTCAAGCCGCCAGCGCGTCTCATCGTCTCTTTCATCATCTTCCTCCTGCTCCTCATCCTGCTGTTGCCCCTAGCTCCCAAGTCTCTTTCGGATAGTCCAGCACAAAGATCGCGGGTGATGAGCGGGTGTATATTGAATGTGAGCAAGAGTCGGTGCAGGTGTGGGAGGAAGGGACGCTTGAGGAGCGCTCGGCCCCGCTCCAATCTGCATCCTGACTCCACATGTTTTCTACAGGGCATGCCCGTCCTTCTCTTCGCGCCCCGTTTTGGGCATAACTGGCTGAAATTAAGCAGCCCGGGCGATGCTGTTTTGCGCCGACGAGCCTCCGTCCCACTGCCTGACCTCCGCTACTGTCTTTTCGATGTTGAAGATGCTACGACTTCCGGAAGCAGTCCGAGCAGATCCGTAACGAATGAAACAGAAGCTCCTCTTAGTACTTTTTGGCTCCGTGTGTGGCGCCCTCCTGAGTGGCCTTTCCTACCTCCTGTTCCCATCCCTCTACGCGAAAGCAGCGCTCTCAAGCGGTCAGAAATTCGACTCGATCGATGACCTGCGAAAATCGATGTCTGCGACAACTAGCCAGGACAGACGTGCTGATGGAAGCGTCAGTTTGCGCACGATCGTTCAACCGAATACCTCTGACCGGATCATCTACGAGCTCAAGCCGAACATCACGGAGCGCTTTGAGCACGTGATGATAACGACAAATTCCGCCGGCCTGCGAAGCCCTGAGATACCCGTCAAGAAGCCCGCCAATACTTACAGAGTGGCTGTGTTGGGAGACTCGTACACGTTTGGCTGGGGAGTTGAGCAGGACCGTCCCTTCCCCCGAGTCATGGAAGAAGAGCTTAATCGAGAGCAGGGAGATCGACGATTCGAGGTTCTCAACTTCGGAGTGCCGGGCTACGCGACCTTTCAAGAAGTCGCAGAATTCCTAGAGAAGGGCCCACAGTTCGAGCCCGATGCAGTAATCGTGTACGTGATCTCAAACGATTTTCATCTGCCATTTTTCATAAGAGATCTCAACGGAGATGATCCCTCGTCGCTCGTCACCTCCCCGGCCTTCCACCACACAAAAGTAGACCCGCAGGATGCACAGAGGTTCGCTAGACGCCAAGAGCTGCTGAAAGCTCTCGACGCAAATCGGGCGCTGATTGAACTCGGAAAATACTGCCGTGAAAAAGGGTTGAGGCTCTTCGTAGTCGTGCATCCAGATGCCGCCGAACAGAAGACGCGAAACAGGCTTTGGGCCCTCTCGAACAGAGAGAACCGGCGACTACTGACATCCTGGAAGATCTCGAAAGAGTACCAGGAACTGGCAGCGCAGAATATCGTTCCTCAGGAGAGCCTAAAGCTCCCAAGAGACCATCACCCCGGTCCTGGAGCGCACCGCCTAATCGGAATGATTCTCGCCAAAAAGCTGCAGAAGGCTTTGGCTCCTCGGCCGCCTGTTCGAAAGCGTCCAGTGCGCGCTAAAGCCACCGTACAGCAAACTCGCTTCTAGCCGCTGGGACATGCGCCCGTATTTTTTAGCCCCCCACTAGAATTTTATGAGGGATGACACGTCTCGTAGACTTCGCGTGTTGTGTCTGTTAAGCGTAATTGTATGACTTTTGACCTTTTTCTAAGCTCGATTAAAACTAAGAAACAGTTGGAGGGGCTTCCGGCTCCCCTCAAGGCGCTCTGGCTCGATGGAGCAGGCGACTGGGAGGGGGCGCACTCTGTGGCTCAGGATGAGCACACTCGGGCCGCAGCCGCCGTCCATGCCTACCTGCACCGCAAGGAGGGCGACCTCTGGAACTCGCGCTACTGGTACAAGCAGGCTGGCAGGAAGCCGTTTGAGGGGACACTACAGGCCGAGTGGGAGAGCTTGGTGCGAGAGTTCCTCGGCACTACCCAGCAGGAGGAGACCGCCTCCCCGTCGGCGTGATGGGAGGCACCTCGACAGCTGCTCGATAGCCTCGGCTACAGCCGCAGCTCTTTCCGCATCACGAATCGAGAGAGCGAGAGCAGGATGGGACGCGGAACGAAGCGACTTCCGTGAGAGATGAGCTTATTGAATAAGCCATCAACGACGATCGATTTCTTCCCAATAGCCTTCAGGGCCGAGATGACAACCTGCTCTGCAGAGCGGTACGGCGAGTGGTAGTCGCGCATCCCCGAACCGGCTTGGAACTCTGTGCGGGTCAGGCCCGGCAGCACCGTCAAGATATCAACCCCGGTGCCTTTACACTCGGAGTAGAGAGCCTCACCGAAGTAGAGGTCAAAAGCCTTAGTCGCACTGTACACCGCAAACCACGGGGTAGGGATCGTGCCAACGACGCTCGAAACTACGATGACGCCGCCGCGCTTCCGCTCCTTCATGCCCGGCAGGAACCTCCAAGTCAGGTCAACCACGGCCCGACAGTTAAGGTCGACCATACCCAGCGCGACCTCTCGCGGCACACTCTCCAGGGTACCTAGCCGTCCGAAGCCTGCGTTGTTCACCAGGAGGCTCACGGTAAGGCCCCGCGACTGTACTGCCTCTAGCACAACCTCTGCAGCTTGCGGCTCCTGCAGGTCAGCGGCGATCGGGATCACCTCTCCCCTGCCCCCAGCGACTGCTAGCTCGCGGAGCGCCTCAAGCCGCTCAATCCGTCGCGCCACCGCAAAGACGGTGAAGCCGAGCTCCGAGAGCTGCTTCGTAAAAGACTCTCCGATGCCGGAGCTTGCGCCAGTCACGAGAGCCACGGGTCCATAAGCTGCGTAGGTGTTGCGCATGCGAGAGGTATAGCCGCTAGAGCGAGGTCACGAAAGGGTAGTTACTGCCGGATGCGGCGAGCTGCCCTGCGGTACGTAATCGCCCCGATCTTGCTGTCAGGCTATGTGCATGGACTCGGCCGCATCAAAATTCGATCTGTTGTTATGACTCTGCACGAGTACGTCCTGGCAACCTAAAAGCTTTCGGCGCCGGCTACTCGGTGAGTTAGTTGCAGACACACTTGAAGTTACCGATGTAGCGGGGATTCCCATTGGCTGCTGCGTTCCTGCACACCAGGTCAGTGCCAGGCACTCGCCTGCTCCCTGCCGGCACCGTCGCGGAGATCCAGCAATTGGTGTTATCTCCCGGGGAATCAAAGCCCTGGTACAGCCCCCCAACAAGTCCCCTATCGTAACCGAGGTTCGTGCAAGCCCGAGCTACATGCCTCGCGATCACCGGATCATTCTCCGCAGTGATACCGACTCCGCCCTGCGAATGGCTGCCGAAGGCCGCGCTCATCATCGGTCGGTCGTTAGTCTCGAATGAGGACTCCTCAACATTAACTCTCACTGCCGCCTGAGCCCTAGCGTCTTTGCCGGCGACTTTTCCAACACAACTCAATTCAAACGTATGCCAGCGGGCCAGGGCCCTCGGCACGGTAATGGAGCCTGAAAGATCTTTCTTGCCGTGTAGCTCGGGAATCTGCGGAGAAGTTAACAGAGTGCAGGCATCCGCCTGTGACGAGGACCAGGACACGGTTACGGAGCCAAATGAACAGCTCGGGAGGCTCACCTGTACCGGCGGAGGAAGGGGCGCCGTGGGAGACCTGCTGCCTGCCGACGCCCCAACGGAATCGAGCTGAGTCCTGGCGAATACATTCGAACGGCGTATACGTGTGGCTACATCACCTGGAGTGTTGCCAATTGTGTACGTGCTGCCCTGCACCACACCCCGAATGGCGATCGGTCGATAACTTCCATTCACAGTAAGCCGGGCGACGATGGGTCCGGGCGTGAGTGTAGGAGTGGCTGTCGGAGTGACAGTAGGAGTACTGGTTGGTGTTAGCGTCGGGGTCGCCGTGGCGGTGCTGGTTGGAGTGATTGACGGTGTGGCCGGGGGGGTGCGAGTCGCTGTTGGAGTCGGGGTGTGCGTGTGGGTCGGGGTGGGAGTGCTTGTAAGGGTAAATGTCGGTGTAAAAGTTGGTAGGCAGCTCAAGTCAGACGCGTCGCAATCGTTGCATGGATTAGCCGGGTTGAAGGGTCCGGGACCTCTCCCCTGACAAGGATCCACTGCACGATGGATGTCTTCTGGGCTTCCCAGCTGGGGCTGCGCAGCTACGACAGGTACGAGAACCTCCGCGCAAAAAGGTGCCCAGAGGAGCGCAAAGAAAGCCCCACATGCCACGATCGAACGAGCGCACATCCGGCATACCCCCTTACGCTTAGAGCGGCAAAGCTGGTACTCTGCTTGAGCTTTTTGAGCTTTCTTTTTGACAATAAAAACAGCAGATTTCATCAACCACTTAGGGCAACAGCTGTACCAACCCGACCTGCCCGACTCCAACAAGGAAACCCAGCACCCCGCCCAGCAACTCAATTGTCTTCAGCTCTCGAGCTGAAACCTCATAGATCAGGGACTCAAGCTTCCCGAGGTCAAACTTCTCAACTTTGGCGGCGACGATGGCACTCACATCGAGCTTGTGCTCGGCGCGCTCCACGACTCGCTCAATGAGTAGTGGCAACTTCTCTCCCATCTGCGCCAAAAGCATCGCCTTCACCTGCTCAAGCAGCGTGCCCTGCAGAAACATCCCAACCATCGGATTCTGCGCAGCGAGCTTGCCAACGAAGAGATCGACCTGCTCGGCAAGGAACGCTTGCGCCTCTTCTGTGGTCTCTGCACTGGAGAGCGCCGCCTGAATATCTTCATGTGAGAAGAGATCTCGCTCGATCATCGCCCCAAGGCTCCGCGCGATCTCCTTCTGCCGACGTGGGACGAGCCCCTGTATGGAGAGACCGAGGAACCGTCTCGGGCGGTGAGGCCGGAAGAGCATCCGAACAGCGAGGTAATTCGTGACGTAGCCGATCAGCGCAGAGACGATTGGGATCGAGAGCAGCGATACGATACTTCTGTCCATAAAACTCCCCAATGATAGTTGAAAATCAGAGGATATCTCCACCCCCCGCGCCAAAACCGGCAACGGCACCAGTCTCGGCTCCGGCTCCGGTGCCGGTGCCGGTGCCAAAAATTAAGCAGTCGGCAAGACAGAACGCAAATATTTCGGGGCCTGAAGGGTGAGAGGAATCGCCCCCGGGGGCGGAGCCGTTCGCGGTGCCGCTACCGATGGTTGGACACCACCTCGGCTCCGATGCCGAGTTATTATTAAAACAAAAACCCCAAGACGGTGCACAGAGGCTCCGTCTTGGGGCGATACAAAGCCACCTTGAGCGATTTAGAACGGAATGTCGTCGTCGTCGAAGGTTACTGGCTCGCTCGAAGCAGGCGCGCCGCGGCCGCTGTTGGCTGCCTTCGGCAGAGCGTCCGCCGTTGGGATCCCAGCGAGGACGTTGTCGTTCGCCGGCTCACTGCCGTAGTCAACGTCGCCTGAGCCTTCGCCTCGGCCGCCGCCAACGAACTGAATCGTGTCAGCGATGATCTCCGTTGTGTAACGATCTTTTCCCTCTTTGTCCTGCCACTTGTTGGTGCGGATGCGGCCCTCAACGAAGCACTGACGCCCCTTCTTGAGGAACTTCGCGCAATTCTCAGCCGTGCGGCCGAAGGAAACGACATTGTGCCACTCGGTGTGGTCTACCCACTGGCCGCTCTGGTCCTTCTTGCGCTCACCGGTAGCGAGCGAGAAGCGGCAGATCGCCATCTGTTGCGGGGTGTAACGAACCTCGGGATCCTTGCCGAGATTTCCGAGTAACATGACTTTATTGATGCCCATAAGAAGCCTCCAAAACTATGCAGAGCACTAAACTGAAGGAGATATCGCTGCTCGCCCTAAAAAGGTTGCGCGGCAAGGGTTTATAGCCCACTTTCACCCCACCTCAAATAGCTGTTTGGGGGACTTTTGAGCTTAACCCGATATTACGATAAAGTGCTGCCCTGATATGAGAATTCTGGTCACAACTATCCCCTTTTCGGGGATGAAAATCGATGCCCCAATCGCTAAGGACCCCTTGAACGTCCGGCTGCAAGAAGGCTCCGAGGAGGGCGCTGTTACCTTCACCGAAGACCCTATGGTCGACATCACCCTAACCCGTACCCACGGGGGTGTCATGGTTAAGGGAGTGGTCACCGGTACGTGCCGACAGGGGTGCTCGACCTGTGGCGACAACGTGCCGCACGGGGTCATCTCAACGGTAGATTGGCTTCTGCAGACAAGCAGCGACCGAGCTGGACTCGACGATGACCTGGATGACCCCGGAGTGATCGTGTACGAGGGCGACCACATTAACCTTGAGGATCATCTGCAAGAGGCTCTGATCCTTAACCTCTCCCCTTTCTGGCACCCCCCGCGCGACACGCAAGACAGGTGCACCCTCTGCAAGCGACAGTGCTCGGCCAAGGCGTGGAGCAGTGGAGAGCCGAAAGAATCTACCGCTTCCGATTCGCGGCCGTCACTCGGTTCGCTGCTCAAAGGAGCACTAGCCGAGAAGAAGAAGCGCTAACGCACGAGGCGCGCCATCTCACGGTGCATCGTGCCCTCGTTCCAGTGCAGCGTCTCCTTGACTGCGGCATCGAACGTGATGTTCTGCTCAGCCATAACGGCGTACACTCGCATCAATCCCGAGACCCCCTTGCGATCAACGATCGCCCGAAACCGCAGCCCCGAAACTGCATACGCTTGCGGAGAGCCGTCGAATGCTGAAACCCCGCCATCGCCGCTTAGCCCCTGCCGCGCCAAGTTGTCGTAGTACTGCGTCACTTCACCCTTGGGAATGTCGCGCGCATACTCAGCGCTGTACTGCTCAAACCACGAAGCAAACCCCTCGCTGCGGGCCCGATCGGGCGCAACCTTCGAGCCCTCAAGCAGTGTGTGCTCTATAACGTGCCCCATCTCGTGCAGCAGCACCTGCTCAAGCACAGAGTCCGCGACTGGGCTACCTGAGCAGCTCCCTGGAATGAAATCAGAGATGATGTAGATGTTGCTCGGGGGCACCATGAACCCTGGGTGCCCTCCGATGCTGATCGAAGCGGGAAACTGCGAGACCGCTGCCTCACGGTCGGTGAAAACGATCTGCCAATCGCGCGCTGGGCGCTTCGCCTCTGCTGAGAATCGCGCGCTCTTTAGGGCTCTATTGACCGTTCGGGCAGCATCCGCAACTGCCTTGCCAGGGCTCTTGCCGAAGCACTCCTCGGTCTTGCGCTGCCACCTGACCTCCATCTTTCCGAGGTCGGTCGAGAACGACGACGAGCGCACGGAACCCGTGAGCTGGACATCCTCAGGCTCTGCAATCGGAGCATCTTCAGCCTCGCGCGCGCTGCTGCACTTCGCTTTGCTCCGGTACTCGCGCGGCACATCCTCAATCCGCGCTACTTGCCTTATAAAATTTTCGCTGTCCATGAAGAGGCACGACCCATCGCCGTGGGCGGCTCCAGGAGCGAAGGATACGAGCGCTGCCAGGATCGTGAAGCTCGCCGCCCGCACGCTACTGCCCGACAGAGATCTCCCCGCCCTTCCCTCGCTTGCGGGAGCCTGCGACTCGCTTGCGCTGGCCGAGCAGCGCAAGCTCTAGAACCTCGCTCACGTGCTTCACCGGGATAAACTGGATCTGCTTGCGCTGTTCCTCTGGGATCTCTTCGAGGTCCTTAATGTTCTCAAAAGGAATAATAACCTTGCGGATGCCGTGCTGCAGCGCCGCGAGCGCTTTCTCGCGCAGCCCGCCGACCGCCAGAATGTTTCCGCGCAGCGTCATCTCGCCTGTCATCGCTATCTCTTTTGAGACCTTGCGGCCTGAGAGCGCAGACACCAGCGCTGTTGCGATCGTGATTCCTGCCGAGGGGCCATCCTTTGGCGTCGCCCCGCCCGGCACATGCACGTGGATGTCGAGCTTGGCGTGAAAATCCGGCTCTAGGCCGAGCACTCCGGCGTTCGCCCGTGCGTAGAAGAGCGCTGCCTGTGCAGACTCCTGCATAACGCTGCCAAGCTGCCCGGTGAGGGTCATGCTTCCGGTGCCCTTCGCCGTCGACACCTCTACCGGCATCACTTCGCCGCCGAGAGATGTCCACGCAAGCCCGCGAACGAGCCCCACAGCCTCGCGCTGCTCAGTCATCTCTGGGTCGTACTTCGTCGGCCCCAAGAGCTGCGACACGCGATCTGCATCGACAACTCGTGTCAGCTTCTTGCTCTCAGTGACTTCGCGCGCCAGCTTACGGCAAAGAGCGCCGAACTCACGCTCGAGCCCTCGCACCCCTGCCTCGCGCGTGTAACGGTCAATAACGAGCGTAATAGCCGCGTCAGTAAACTGCACCTTCTGGGCGGCAAGCCCTGCCTCGGTGAGCTGCCTTGGAATGATGTACTTCGTGGCGATCTTCTCCTTCTCGGCTGAGGTGTAGCCCGGAATAAATATAAGCTCCAAGCGGTCGATCAGCGGCTCCGGTATCGTGTCTACCGTGTTGGCAGTAGCCAGGAAGAGCGTGTCGGAGAGATCAAACGGGACGTTGAGGTAATGATCTCGGAAATCTGCATTCTGGTGCGGGTCGAGCACCTCAAGCAGCGCCGAGGCCGGGTCTCCACGGAAGTCCGCGCCGATCTTGTCTAGCTCATCAAGCACGAAGACAGGATTGCGCGAGCCTGCGTGCTTGAGCCCCTGGATGATCCGCCCCGGCAGCGCACCGACGTAGGTTCGTCGGTGGCCGCGAATCTCGGCCTCATCACGCATGCCGCCGAGCGACATGCGGGTAAAGTTGCGCCCCAAAGCGCGGGCAATCGACTTTCCAAGCGATGTCTTTCCCACTCCTGGAGGGCCAACGAAGCAGAGGATCGGGCCTTTTGAGTCTGGATTGAGTGCGCGCACGCTTAGGTACTCAAGGATGCGGTCCTTGACCTTGTCGAGCCCGAAGTGATCCTCATCGAGGATCTCCTTAGCTTTGCCGAGATTAAGCTGGTCCTTCGTGCTCTTGCTCCACGGAAGATCTGTGACCCACTCAAGGTAGGTGCGCAGCAGCGCGTACTCGCTCGACTCTGGGCTCATGTGATCGAGGCGCTTGAGCTGCTTGAAGGACTCCTCCTTCGCCTGCGGCGGGAGGTTGAGCGCTGTCAGCCTCTCACGCAGCGCAACGAGGTCATCGGAGCCAGCGTCCGCATCACCAAGCTCGCGCTGGATCTGCTTAATCTGCTCACGCAGATAGTACTCACGCTGCCCTTTGCTCATCTCGTCGCGGGCCTTGTCCTTGATCTTCTCCGTCAGGATAAACTTGTTGAGGTCATCCGTGATGGCTGAGTCTGTCATGCGCAGCCGCTTGAGCGGGTCTAGCTCCTCAAGTGCGGCCTGTGCATCCTCAAGCTCAATCTTGTAGTGGGCGAGCACCACGTCCGAGAGTGTTCCTGGGTCATTCACCTCTTCGGTGACGAGCAGCATCTCTTCTGGCAGGTGCTCGTACTCAACCAGCACCTGCAAGTTCTCGCGGATGCGGTTCATGATCGCTTGGTTCTCGGCCGACAGCTTGCGAATTGGCGGCGCTGGAAGCGGAGAGATCTTAGTGACGATAAAGCGCTGCTTCATCTCGTACTTGCGCGCTTTGGCCCGAACGAGCCCTTGCAGCAGCACCTTGTGGCGCCCGTCTGAAACCTGCAGCGTGCGAACGACGTGTGCGACAACTCCAACCTTGTAGAGGTCACGCCCCTTGGGGTCCTCGACCTGCGTGTCCTGCTGCGCGACGATGAATGCGAGGCGGTCCCCCGCCATTGCGGCTTCCATCGCACGGATGCTCGCCGGGCGGCTCAGGTAGAGCGACATCATGACGCCTGGGAAGGGCACCATGTCCTTGGCTGCTAGCACTGGGAGTGTGTCGGGAACGTGAATCGGCTCCGGACCGGTCTCTGCTGACCGCTTCTGGGCTTTGGATCTTGCCCCTCTCCTCTTCTTCGCCATTGAGCTCCTTTGAATTCCGGGCAATTAACTCCTATTAGAGTAGGATGCGTCCCTGCCTTAAGCCTATCCTCTGACTATATCCCTGGGAGCCAACCCGGCACACTCTAAAACTTCCCGAGGAGCTATCTAATAGTAAGCAGATCAAGAACTTGAGGGTTTCTGTGCAGACCCTCCCCTTTCGTTCTGGGGTACGTATTTCGCCGAGCCAGTTTTTGACTTCGGCGGCCTTCGAGCAAGGTGGAAGCCTCTGGCCATGCGGCCTTCCTTAAAAGATTCAAGTGTGAGGTAGGGGACTCCCGCCGCCTGAGGCTACTCATCAATCTCGGGCGGCCACGGCTCCGAGAGCTCCTCCTCTCGCACCGCCTGATGCCCTAGCAGGTGGTTCTTAAGCACGCGAGCGATAGCAAGATTCTGGCTCGCCCGAAATCGGTTGGGGTCGATGCCTATCGGGACACGGAAGGAGAGCACCTCAAGAGCGCTGTCACGCTCTGCAGCGAAGCAGCTAAAGGTCGTGAGCGCGTCCATGCCTAGCTCCCCTGGCTCATCGAGACTGTGCCGGGTGATGTGCAGAAGCTCCTCGCGCTCCTCCTCCGAGATCTCGTGTCGAAGCGCCTGTGCTACCATCAGTCCTTTGGCGATCTCTTCCCCCGACTTAGAGCTAACCAGATCAAAGATCCTCTGGTATCCATCAGGAAGCGTGAGTCGCACCCCCGCCGCGATTGCCCACGCAATCATCTC
>CAZZJR010000016.1:0-9814 GCA_964654585.1 uncultured Bdellovibrionales bacterium | reverse complement strand
CTCGAACACATTCACCGGAATGGGCCAATGGGCCGCTAGCGCAGGCACATCGAAACCCTCCTCGTAGGTTTCTGCCAATTCCTCAAACAGCTCAACCAGCTCTAACGAGGGGCCCCGGGCGACCAGCTTATTCGCACAGGATTGTATGAGCAGAAGGTCTTTGTCTGGGTCTGCAAGGGCCGCCAACGCTCGGAGAACCAGGACTTGGCGATACGCGTCCGCTTTGCTCTGGGGCGCATCAGTGACATCGAGCGCGTCGAAAAGAACCGTTCGGATACCGTTTACCAGCTCCTCGGAGGGCTTAGGAGTAACGTACCGACCCAGGTGAATCGCCATCCTAGCAGCGATTTCAAATTCATCTGGATTCGTAGAGAAGAAAAGCGGCAGAAGCTGATCGCCGCTATCGCACGATGCCCGAGCGAGGCCCGCGACAGCGTACTCAACCATTTCCAGATCGTACTCGTGCTTTACCCCTTTTGCCCCGCAGCGCCCGAACTCCCGCACCACTAGGTCAAATACCCCTCGGAAATCGCGTTGAGCTAGGGAGTCCACCGCTCGGCACAGCGCCTGCGATGGGTAATCGTGCTCTCCAAGGGCGTCTCGCACCAGTTCGTGCGCATCGAACATGCGTTGCAAGTTCGACAATGTCGGCGCGCAGATCGTCTGCAACTCAAGACAGCTCCAGTACCCCTCATCGAACTGGTCCCCATCGTTGACGGTTCGAAGCATCGTGTCAAAATCGTGAGAGTCGAGGCCATCGACGACGGCCGCGTGGAAATCTGCATCCTCCTCGCACAGATCAAGCAGAGAACCGACCAGCTTGCTGGCAAGCACCTTGGAGTAGCCCTTTGAGGGACCTGCCTCGGTGAGAAGCCCATGCGCTACATGAACGACCGACGACACGCAGTCAGCAAAGTGGCTGTCCACCCCCTCCTCGAGCATCGATACGAGGCTGTGCCCCAAGAGAAGCAATGAAATGCCATCTGATTTGCTCCGAACCAGCGCGGTGAATCGCTCAGCGCTCAGCGCTCCTTCAGCCCGTGCATCCTGAAACTCCTGAAATGCGTCGGTGCCTGAATACTGCAGGAGGGTGTCACACAGCTTCTTGATGGCAGGTGATTCAACTAACTCTTCTGGGCGATTTGGAAACCGAATCGAGCCGTGGGAGGGAGAATTTTCTGGGTCTTCGTCGGGCGAGTGAAACGATGGCATTACGCCACAGTGTGTATACTGTTTTATCGGCAGTAGAAAGTTATTTTTCAAAGTGAAACAATAGCGAATCGGAGCTTTTCAGATTCCGACTATTACCGCCAACGGCCCTGCGGTCGCTATTTTTTATCCCCGAGCAGATCGAGGCTCTCAAGAGCTGCTGTCAGCACCGTCCGAGTCCGCTCCAGATTCTCATCGAGAAGCGCCGGATAGCGGTCTCGAGCCCAGGCGGTGGCCCGCATGACACGGTAGAGGAGGAACCGGCGCAGCTCGGCAGGGTCTTGGTCGACCCCTGGGCCATACCCCTCGAAGAAAGCGCGTGCTGGCTCGGAGCTCGGGCCCTTATCGGCGGCTATACAGGCAAGCTGGTAGTAAGGGACTGGGGCGATATTCGCCGATTCAAGGTCGAGCAGGTAGATCTTCTCGTAGTCACCGTTGCAGATGACTGCGTTGGCCACCGTCATGTCAAACTGGCAGATCCCCAGCGGCGCAGAGCCTGAGGCGCATCCCTCAAGGTATCCTCGGACCACCCCCTGCTGCTCAGGGGTCAGGAATCCACGGTCAAGCCAGAGAGAGCCTCGGAAGATGGTGGATACATCCGCCTCCACTTGAGCTGCCCAACCCTGAGGGAAGAGCCTAGCGAGCTCCTCCGGCGCGCTCGGAGGGTTGACCTGGTTCAGGTAACGGCCGGACGAGCCGAGGAGGCGCCAGATGCGGTTCTGGTCGAGGCTCGGCCCAATCTGCTCGCTCCCCTCGATGAAACGGGCTACCGAGAAGGAGTGCCCTTGAAGCACCCCACAGCGCAGCACCTCTGGCGTTAGCACTGGAGTGCCAGCGAGCTGCTGGTAGCACCACGCCTCACGCTCGTAGCGGAAGAGGTGCGACTCAACATTCGTGCGAATAACGAAGCGCCCCTGCCGGCAGCTAACGACCGAGACAGAGTTGTTCATGCCGATGCCCCGAATCTGCTCGGCAGATTGTAGGGTCTCGCCTGTCGCTTCCTTTAGAATTGTTGCAAGAAGCTCTCGGCTGTTTTCGGGGATCTGTCCGGCGACTTCTCTCACAATGACTCCGGCTGCTGGTGGTGCATCCAAAAGGGGTGCTTGTCTTGATCCCGGTTAGGCGTCTAGTACCCGCTCGAAACCTTCTGGTCAGCCTCGAGCGGCCCGTCTACTGAGCCGATGCCAGTCACCTGGTCCTGGGTAGCGGTGTAGAGCTCTTCAAAGCGCTGAGCCTGCTGTGGCGGGAGCTTCTCCTGGAACGATGACGGCCCGACCTCTACCACGTACAGGGCACGCTGGATCTCGCCTGAGCCGCCGCCTGACGTGATTACGCCCGTCACCCCGTCGTACTGCGGCAGCGACTGAATAGCTTCTGGAAGAGGGATGCCCCTGGCGCGGCTCGCCTTGAGTGCGTTGTTGAGAAGAGTCTCTGCATCGAAGCCTTGCGCGGAGTGCACCGTGGGAGCCGCGTTAAACTTCCCCCGGTACGAGGCGATAAAGTCCTGCACTTCACGGCGGGTGCTGTTCTTGAAGAACGGCGCTACGAAGATTGCGCCGTTAAAGAGCGCCTGCGAGTGGGCTATCTTTTCGGGGTTGTCCCAGGCAGCGGTGCCGAGCACCCGGATACGCTTGCGGAACTCCGGCGAGAGGCTGTTGAGGATACGAGTTGTGACCTCAACGGTGTCAGGGACGAGCACGGCCTCTGCTCCGGAGCTCTCGAGCCGCTGTGCCGCCTCAAGCATCGACACCTCGTCGCTTGTGGTGTAGGCGACCTCAAGCACGAGGCGCAGATTGAGGGCTCCGAGCTTGGCGCGGAAAGCTTCCAGGAACTCTTGGCCGGCAGCGGTCTGCGGATGCACCACAGCGAAGCGCGTCAACTCGTGCTCGCCGTAGGCGGAATTGACGAGCGCGTCGATCTGGCTTGAGGTCGTCACTCCGAGCCTGAACACGCCGCCGCCAACTGTGAACGGCTCCGTCTTCGACAGTGAGAGGAGCGGCACCCCGACGTCACGTGCTGTCGTGGCGGCCGGGACGCCGAGCGGCCCGAGCAAGGCAGCAACCTTCGGGCCGGCTGCCAGCTCTCGGATCACCGCCGAGGAGTCTGCAGCCTCAGTGCCCACATCTCGGATGTCGAGCTTCACTTTGGGAAGATCAGTCTGCGCTGCAGCCGCTAGCTCGATGCCGCGCTTCATCTCGTTGCCTACCGCGCCGTACTTGGTGAGGCTGAGGATTACGCCAACTCGCGCCTCATCTCCTGACACAGGAGCCAGATCCTGCGAGGCGAGGGCCAGCGCAGAGTACGGCGCCCAAAACGGCAGAGTCGACTTCGGATCGGGCTCCATCCAGCCTACCTGCGAGCGGCGCGCCCGCTCCTGGCCGACAACTGCATTCACGAACTCGTCACCGTGCCACTTCGCCGCTACAGCTTCGAACTTATCAGTTGGGAGGGATTGCAGGAGCATCGTAGCCCCTTGGCGAGCCGCACCTGAGGCGCCAGGCATCGCAGAGCCTTGCGTGCTTACACGGCTGAACCAGGCCAGCGACTGATTGACATCCCCCTCCCGGCCGAAGCCGTACGCGAGAAGAAGGCCAAACTGCGGGCTAACAGAGGCCTCAGTTAAGCTGTTCTTGCGGTGGAAAGCGCCGACCTCAGAGAGAGCTTTTGTCGGCTTGTCGAGCACGAGGTACTGCCCGCTGATTCTGAGCGCAGCCGCCTCCATCTCTTCGGGCGAGAGGCGCTTGGATTTGCCCCTGAGGTAGGCATCGAGCGCCGAGTTGTTCTTGCCTGCTTCACGAAGCTCGTCTCCGTAGAGAAGGTCTCGGCTCGTTAGAGGCTGCCCAGCCAGAGTCTTGAAGTGAGGCCACACCTCCCACGGCATCGGCTTCGCTGACTCGGGCGAGGCCTCCTCTTGGCTCACCGGCACATCATCTGAGAGCCGGCCCTCCAACTTGCGCGAAGATGACATGGCGCACGATGTTAGGGATGTTACGACGAAGGCGAGAAGCGAGAGCCGGAACAAAGATGTCTGCATAGAGACCAGCGAAAGAGCGGGGCACTCGCCCCAGGCGCCTCTACTATATGACCGCTGGGAACCCCACGTCCATGGGGGTTTCCCCGAAGGTCTCGCCATAGGCGCCGAGGCTGAATCGAGCCAACTACGAAAAGATGTCCTTCATCTTGTCGAAGAAGCCCTTGCTGCCAATTTCTTCAACCGTCGTTCCCTGCAGGGCAGCGAGCTTCTCAAGGAGCGCGCGCTCTTCGTCGGTTAGCTTCTTCGGCACGTGCACGAAAACCCGGATGTGCTGGTCACCGCGGCGCTGCGGGCTGCTGCCCAGAACAGGGATCCCCTTCCCCTTTAGCCGGAACACCTTGCCAGACTGGGTGCCTGCCGGCACCTTGAGCTTAACCTTTCCTTCGAGGGACGGGACGTCGATCTCGGCTCCGAGCGCCGCAGCCGCAAACGTGATCGGAACTTCGCAGATTAGCTCACTCTCTTGTCGCTGGAAGACTGCGTGTGGCTCAACCTGAATCTGGACATAGAGGTCTCCGTTGCCTCCCCCGCCGGTTCCTGCCTCGCCCTCGCCGCGCATCTTGAGCCGCTGGCCGTTGTCGACACCTGCTGGGACCCGAATCTTGAGGCGCGTTTCCTTTACCTTGAGGCCTGAACCTGAGCAGCTTGCGCAGGGATCCTTGACCACCTCGCCCACGCCGCCGCACGCATGGCAGGTGCGGGCCAGGGTGAAGAAGCCCTGCTGAATCCGGATCTGGCCAGCCCCCTCGCACTGCGGGCAGCGCTGCCGAGTGGTGCCCTTCGCTGCGCCGCTGCCAGAGCAGGTCTCGCACTTCGCCCGCCGGCCAATAGTGACCTCTTTCTCGCAGCCGAAAGCCGCTTCTTCGAACGTTACATCGAGGTCGTAGCGCAGATCGCTCCCAGAGCGGCCACGACCGGCGCCACCGCCGCGACGGGCTCCGCCGCCACCCATCTGGCCGCCGAAAAAGGAGCTGAAGATGTCGCCGAAAATGTCTTCGAAGCCAGAGAAGTCGGCTCCGCCGAAGCCCGCGCCGCCGCCGTTGGCGAACGCCTGGTGGCCGAAGCGATCGTACTTTGCGCGGTTGTCGCTGTCGCTTAGGACTGAGTACGCCTCAGTCGCTTCCTTGAACTTCTCTTCGGCTTCGGCGTTGCCTGGATTCTTGTCGGGGTGAAACTGGACAGCCTTTTTGCGGTAGGCTTTTTTGATCTCTTCGACGGACGCGGTGCGAGTGACCTCTAGAACTTCGTAGTAATCTCGCTTCGACACAGAACCCCCCTGGCTTTCTCCCCGGAGCCTACCACACGCACGCCGCAAACGGCAAAAGACGAGGCCCCCCGTTCCCAGGGGACCTCGTCTCGCCAAGGGACCGTCGCTACAAGCGCTTACTTGCCGTCGCGGACTTCCTCGTAGTCGGCATCGACCACGTCGTCCTTGCCAGCTGCGCCTGCGCCATCACCTTCCGCTCCTGCGCTCTCAGCCGAAGCCTGAGCAGCCGTAGCGGCCTTGTACGCCTCTTCCGAGAGCTTGTGGCTGGCCTTCTCGAGAGCGCTGAAAGCCGCCGTGATAGCGTCCTTCTCGTTCTTCTCGAGCGCCTTCTTGGCATCCTCAAGAGCCGTTGTAACAGCACCCTTGGTTTCAGCCGTGACCTTGTCGCCCAGCTCGCTCATCGTCTTCTCGGTTGCGTAGACCATCGTGTCGAGCTTGTTGCGCTCCTCTACAGTCTCGCGGCGCTTCCGATCATCCTCTGCGTGCGACTTCGCGTCGTTCACCATGCGGTCGATCTCCTCCTTCGAGAGGCCCGAGCTCGCAGTGATCTTGATCGACTGCTCCTTCTGCGTGCCGAGATCCTTCGCGGACACTGACACGATGCCGTTTGCGTCGATGTCGAACGTGACCTCAATCTGAGGCACGCCGCGCGGCGCTGGCGGGAGCTTGTCGAGATCGAAACGGCCGAGGGTCTTGTTGTCCTGGGCCATGTCGCGCTCGCCCTGCAGCACGTGGATCGAAACTGCCGGCTGGTTGTCCGCTGCCGTCGAGAACACCTGCGACTTCCTGGTTGGGATCGTCGTGTTCTTCTCAATCAGCTTCGTGAACACGCCGCCGAGCGTCTCGATGCCGAGGCTGAGCGGAGTGACGTCGAGCAGGAGCACGTCCTTGACGTCTCCCTGCAGAACTCCAGCCTGAACAGCCGCGCCGATCGCGACCGCCTCGTCTGGATTGACGCTCTTCGAGGCTTCCTTGCCAAAGATCTCCTTCACGCGGGCCTGCACAGCCGGCATGCGGGTCATTCCGCCGACGAGAATTACCTCGCCGATGTCGCTCGCCTTCACTCCAGCATCCTTGAGGGCCGTCTTGCACGGCTCGTCGAGGCGCTTGAGGAGCGGCGCGCAGAGCTGCTCGAACTTCGCGCGAGTGATCTTGATGTTCATGTGCTTCGGGCCAGAGGCGTCAGCAGTGATGAACGGCAAGTTAATGTCGGTCTCGAGAGCAGACGACAGCTCGTGCTTCGCCTTCTCCGCAGCCTCTTTGAGGCGCTGGAGAGCCATCGTGTCCTTGCGAAGGTCGATGCCTTGCTCCTTCTTGAACTCATCCGCGAGGTAGTCAACGAGGATCAGGTCGAAGTCCTCACCACCGAGGAACGTGTCGCCGTTGGTGGACTTAACTTCGAACACGCCGTCGCCGAGCTCGAGGATCGATACGTCGAAGGTTCCACCGCCGAGGTCGAACACGGCGATGGTCTTCTCGTGCTTCTTGTCGAGGCCGTACGCGAGCGCGGCTGCTGTCGGCTCGTTGATGATGCGCAAGACGTTCAGGCCCGCAATCTTGCCAGCGTCCTTGGTCGCCTGACGCTGTGCGTCATCGAAGTACGCCGGAACCGTAATAACGGCATCAGTTACCTTCTCGCCGAGGTAATCCTCTGCGGTCTGCTTCATCTTAGTGAGCACCATCGCAGAAACTTCCTGCGGGCTCTTGGCGTCGCCCTTGATCTTCACCCAAGCATCGCCGTTTGGAGAGCCTGTGATTTCATACGGGAGAACCTTCTTCGCCTTCTCGACCTCTGCCGAGTCAGTCTTGCGTCCAATGAGGCGCTTCACCGCGAAGATCGTGTTCTTCGGGTTCGTGACTGCCTGGCGCTTTGCGATCTGTCCTACCAGCCTCTCGCCTGCGTCATTCACGCCAACCACAGACGGAGTGGTGCGATTCCCTTCGCTGTTTGCGATTACGACTGGCGACCCGCCTTCCATGACGGCAACGCACGAGTTCGTGGTTCCAAGGTCAATTCCAATTACTTTTCCCATTTTGCTAACGCTCCTTTTCCTAAAATCTGCTCGGTACTAGGCGCTCTGCCCATCGGCACTCGCCGCCACAACTACCTCTCCTGGCCGGATCAGCTTGTCTTTGTAGAAGTACGCCTTCTTCAGCTCCCCGACGATCGTTCCTGGCTTGGCGTCCCCCGAAGTCACGCGGCTGATCGCCTGGTGCCTCTGCGGATCAAAAGCCTTTCCTACTCCGACCTCGCCCCGAATCTCCCAGCGGCCCAGCTTCTCAACGAAGAGCTTGTGGGTCATCTCGAGGCCAGCCTTGAGCTTGTCGTACTCAGCCGAGCTGTGCGCCAAGGCCAGCTCAAGGTTGTCGAGCACCTCCAGCAGGTCTACCACCAGACGCTCTCCTTGGTACTTAAGCAGCTCAGACTGCTCCTTCAAGGCTCGCTTCTTAAAATTCTCAAAATCGGCCATCAGCCGTAGCTGACGGTCCTTGCTCTCGGCCAGCTCCTTCACGAGCCGGTCAACCTCAGAGACGCCGGAGCCATCCTTAACGTGCTGATTTGCCTCTACTTCCTCTGCCGCGGAGCCCTCGTGGGCAGCCTTACCGCTGTCGTGCTCGTGTGCCATTCGTAAACTCTTTGTGTGGGGAAACGGCCCGGCTCGACTCGTAAAGGTTGAGCAACACGCCTAATCCGGTGTCAATTCTGTATGCTATAAACATTACCCCACCCTTTTTCAATGTTTTGGACCGCATGAGCGCCGTAGACCCCTTAGAAACTTTAAAAAAAGGCCAGGATCTCTCGCTGCCAGCGCTCGTTCTGCGCATCACGCCGTATCGAGACAGCGATATCATCGCGCACCTCCTCACCCCCACCCTCGGCAAGATCTCGGTGATCGCCCGCCACGCTCGCGGCAGCCGCAAGCGCTTTCCCAGCTCGCTCGATCTCTTCGACCGCGGAACAGCCCGCCTCTCGCGCGAGCGCAGCGGCGCTTTCGGAGTAAAGGAGTTCACCCCCTCTCACTCCCTCAAGACGGTGCGGCACGACCTCGACAAGCTGACGCTCGCATCAATGCTGTGTGAAGTGTTTGACCTGTTGCTACACGAGGAGAGCGGCGACGACTCGCGGGAGGTGTTTGAGATCCTCGACCTCTCGCTCAACGCGATTGATGAAGCCAGCGATCTCAAGGGCTCTCTGCGCGCAGTGTACGTGGCGCTCTCCTCGCTCGCGCGCCACGCAGGGATCATCGACCTGGCGGATGCGCCGCCCGGCAGCAAGGCACTTGCGACGCTGCTGGACGCAGTAGAGCGCTTCACAGAGCGGCGGCTTGCCACCCGCTCTGCCCTTGCACCAATGATGACGAAGCTGGTCTCCTAACCGCGGGCCCGCCCACACGGGAACGGCAACGGAACCGGTTCCGGTTCCGATACGAGAATATTGACGTCTTGTAGATACAACCCGCAGAAGCGGCGCGTGTTGGCTTAGTGACACCCGCACCCCGACCCACACGCCTTCTTAGGCGGAGTCGAAGACGAGTCAGAGCTCGATGAGCTGGAGTCGCTCTTGCTCTCGGTGGAGCCCTTCTTGCTGCTCTTTGACGTAGTTGCTGTAGAGCTGCCGGATGAGTAGTCAGTCTTGTACCAGCCGCTGCCCTTGAGGTGAAATGCTGAAGCCGAGACCGCTTTCGTTACGGGGCTGTTCTTCCCCTTCTCTTTGCACTGCGGGCAGCTCTTGAGGGGCTTCTCGCTAAACTTCTGGATGACCTCGAACCGGCCGCAGACCGGGCACTCGTACTCGTAAATAGGCATACAACGAAACCCTACTGAAAAATAACTACCCGCCGCGACAGGTAGGACTCAGTGAATGAGCCCCTGATAATACCCCCAAATGGGGGTCTTGTCGCGCAAGGCGCGGACCTCCTTCGAGCTTAATCACCCACGCTTTTGGTTTCAAGGCGTTGTCGTATAATTTCGGCCGGGACACCCTGTATTACCAATAACTTGCCACTTTACGTGGGCCGTTTTTTGCTCTCTCAGCAGGCGGCGATTCCGGTGCCTTACCCTAATCTCAATCTTTCTCCTCCTCATCCTCCTGCACTTGCACCGGCTTCCTCATCCTCAGTCGGGTGTCTCGGTGAAGATGTTGCGGGCAACAGGGCTCACTTTTTTGATTATGAGGAAGAACCCGGTGCAAGTGCAGGAGAAGGAGGAGGAATAGGAGACGGAAAAGGGTGCATAGCCAATGAAAAAGGCCGGACTCCATTAACCGCGGCCGAGCCGCACGGTTAATGGTGTCCGTCCCGTTT
>CAZZJR010000015.1:0-46499 GCA_964654585.1 uncultured Bdellovibrionales bacterium | reverse complement strand
AGGGGGCGAGGCTGCGCCCGACGGCTGAAGGGGGCGAGGCTGCGCCCGACGGCTGTGATGGGCGAGGCTTTGCCGAATAAGGTCGGAGCGGCAGCGGAACTGGAACCGTTGCCGTTCCCGTTGATGGGGTGAGCCTAAAAAGAGTTTACATTGCGCCCTGTTTTGGTCGGGTTTCAATCCATTTGGGGGTATGCTAATAACCCCTCCGGTAAGCACTTTTTCTGCCCTGGTGCTGGAATTGGTAGACAGGCATGATTCAGGGTCATGTGTCCGCAAGGGTGTGGAGGTTCAAGTCCTCTCCAGGGCATTCGCTAGTAAATAGTCTAGCAATATTAATAGGTTGCGTTTTCTTTTCGCGCTTTCAGTTTACGGCTGTCAGGCGTCAGGGGTATCTATGAAAGTTAAAGCTCTTCTGTTCCTGGTCATCTGCGCTACTCTTGTTGCAGTAGGATTTTCAGCCTGCAAAAGGCGTAATCAGATCTACGCAGATATCGAGGAACCGAAGGCCGTTGCGACCGTCGATCCAAACGCCCAGTACTAGGAGGCTTTGGGCCGCGGCTTCTTGTTCGTTTCTGATCTCGCCTCGCTTTTCCAGGGCAGCTCTTTCGCTTCTCGTATGACCTACTCAGTTCTCGATTCCTGTGCTGCCCGCGGTCACGAACAAGTGACCTTCTTCAATTACCCAGAGGTCGGGCTCAAGGCTATCGTAGCGATTCACAACACAACACTCGGTCCGGGGCTCGGCGGGTGTCGCATGCGAATGTACCCGAGCGAGGCGCAGGCTCTGGATGATGTGCTGCGCCTCTCTGAGGGAATGACGTACAAGAGCGCCCTAGCTGGGCTGCCTCTCGGCGGCGGCAAGGCCATCATCATGGCTGATCCTTCAATGACCCAGGGGCGAGAAGCCCTCTTCCGAAAGTTCGGCGAGTGCCTCAACGCGTTGGCTGGGCGTTACATCTCTGCTGAAGACATGGGCACCTCAGTGCAGGACATTATGTGGGCCCGCTCGGTAACAAACTTTGTAGTTGGGACGGATGCTGCTAAAGGTGGTGCTGGGGATCCTTCACCCTGGACCGCTCTTGGCGTGTTCGAGGCGATGCGAGCGGCAGTTGCGCACGCCAGCGGAGGTGACAGCTCGCTGCGCGGAAAGCGCGTCGCAGTTCAGGGAGTTGGTCACGTCGGCATGTTCCTCGTGGAGGTGCTGTCGAAGGCTGGGGCCTCGGTCATCGTTGCGGACCCGCACGACGAATCCGTGCGCAAGGCGGCCGCTGAATACGGTGCTCAAGGAGTTGGACTGGACCAGATCTACGATGTCCCCTGCGACATTTTCTCGCCCTGTGCGGTCGGCCAAACGGTGAATGCGGAGACCCTCAAGAGGCTCTCGTGTTCGATCATAGCGGGTGCTGCAAACAACCAGCTACCCGATCGCTCGGTTTACGGAATGATTACCGAGAAAAAGATCCTCTACTGCCCTGACTTCGCCATCAACTCAGGCGGTGTGATCTGCGTCAGCGTGGAGCTAGCTAAAGGCTCTCCTGACACCGTCTGGATTCGTGAGAAGGTCAAAGAGATTTACGACACCACTTCCAAGGTGCTTGAGCAATCCAAAGCTCGTGGACGGTTCACTGAAGAGGTTGCGGTGGAGCTGGCCAAGGAGCGCCTCGCGGCGGCCAAGAGCCGCACGAAGCTGTGACGAAGCGCCCCTCCGCCGCACGTCCGGCGCCGGCCTCAGAGCCCTTCCAGCTCTCAACACAGTTCACGCCCTGCGGAGATCAGCCGCAAGCGATTGCAAGCCTCAACGAGAACCTACAGAAGGGCGTGAAGTACCAAACGCTGCTCGGTGTCACCGGTTCGGGAAAGACCTTTACCATTGCGAACGTCATCGCCAAGCAGAACCGCCCTACGTTGATAATCGCCCCCAACAAGACCCTTGCGGCGCAGTTGTACGGTGAATTTGCAGAGTTCTTCCCGAAGAACAGGGTGAAGTACTTCGTGAGCTACTACGACTACTACCAGCCGGAAGCGTACATCCCCTCGACCGACACCTACATCGAGAAAGACTCGGCGATAAACGACGAGATCGACAAGATGCGGCACGCCGCGACGAAAGCGCTCCTTGAGTCGCGCGACACAATCATCGTGGCCAGCGTGAGCTGCATTTACGGGCTTGGTGCGCCGGAAGACTACTTTAAGATGATGCTCTACGTTGAGCGCGGCGACAAAGTTCCGCGAGAGCAGGTCATTCGCCAACTTGTGCACATGCAGTACAAGCGCACCGATATCGAATTTACCCGCGGAACCTTCCGGGTGCGTGGGGAAAACATCGACATCTTCCCTTCCGACCAGGACTCTTCGGCCGTTCGTATCCTCTTCTTCGGAGACGAGGTCGAGGAGATTCGCGAGATTGACCCCATCACCGGGGCGACGCTCCGGAAATCGGACTCATGCGCCGTTTACCCTGTTAGCCACTTCGTTACAGAGCGAGAGTCAGTCGATCGCGCCGTGGTGGCGATCAGGAAAGAGCTCAAAGAGCGAGCCCGAGAGCTGCTTGTGCAGGGCAAGCTGCTTGAGTCTCAGCGCCTTGAGCAGCGCACGCTCTACGACGTGGAGCTGCTGAACGAAATCGGCTTTTGCCCGGGCATCGAGAACTACAGCCGGCACATCGCAGGCCGGGCTGAAGGAGAGCCACCAACGACTCTCCTCGATTACTTCCCGGAGGATTTCTTGTTGGTTGTCGACGAGAGCCACGTGACCGTGTCCCAGCTAGGTGGAATGTATCGGGGCGACCGCGCCCGCAAGCAGACCCTCGTAGAGTTCGGGTTCCGGCTCCCCTCGGCCCTCGACAACCGGCCGCTCAACCAAGAGGAGTTTTGGTCGCGGGTTGGTCAGGCGATCTTCGTGTCGGCTACGCCGGCTGACTTCGAGCTTGAGCGCAGCGAAGGGGTCGTGATTGAGCAGGTCAATCGTCCTACGGGCCTGCTTGACCCAGCGGTGACGGTACGTCCGGCAACGCACCAGGTCGATGATCTCCTGACTGAGATTCGGAAGACGGTTGAGGCAGGGGACCGTGTCTTGGCAATAACGCTGACGAAGAAGATGTCGGAGGACCTCTCCGCTTACCTGCGCGAGATTGGCGTTCGGTCGCGGTACCTTCACTCTGACATCACGACGATTGAGCGGGTTGAAATCCTGCGCGGCCTTAGGCGTGGCGACTTCGATGTCCTGATAGGCATCAACTTGCTGCGTGAGGGGCTCGACCTCGTTGAGGTGAGCCTTGTGGCGATTCTCGACGCGGACAAGGAGGGCTTCCTGCGTTCGACGAAGTCGCTCATTCAGATCATGGGGCGTGCGGCACGTAACGTGAAGGGCAGAGTGATTCTGTACGCGGACACCATGACGAGGTCGATGAAGGAGGCGATCGCAGAGACCGACCGCCGGCGGGCGATCCAAGCTGAATTCAACCGCGCGAATAACATTACGCCGCGCTCTGCGACCCGAGCAGAGCAGATTCCGCTTGGCGAGCTCGCTGAAACTGAGGAGCAAACCAAGGCAGCCGCGAAGCTTGGAATCTCTATCCCAGAAGATCCGAAAGAGGCACAGCGGCTGCTTGAGTCGCTCCGTCGGCAGATGTTCGATGCTGCTGCCAAGCGAGAGTATGAGCAGGCGGCTTCATTCCGTGATGCGATTAAGCTGGTGCAGGATTTCTTGCTCAAGCGCTGATAGCGTCAGGTTGGACATCCTGCACGAGAAACGCGCTAACGGCTGTATTCGTACCCTTAGCGCTCGGTTCGGAAGCGTGTCGGCTCACGCATGTCATCGCTCAACTCGATTGTGATTCGAATCCACGAAGTCGAACGCTTCCTCGCTAAGCAACGCAGAATCATGCGAAGAGGCTTGTAGTTTGCCCCTAGTTTGCCCCACACCCCCGCAGAGAAGTCAGGAGAGGCTGTGGGGGAGGCTTCTGGCACAGTCGCCAAATGCAGAAAAACTAAGCCTCTCAATGCCATGCATACACTGCTTCGCCTCGACTGGGGACCCCGCGGTCCCCTGAACCTACGCGCCAAAAAGTATCTTTGTGCCGCCGGAACGTGCATCCTGATGGAGTTGAGCTGATAATGCGGCTCCACTGAAATGCTTGGTAGGGAAGAAGAGAGATTTTTAACTGGTTCACTCCAGCGGCACAGCTGTGGGCTGTATCGCACGACAGGCGTCTGAGACGTTGAAGTGAACCAGTTTCACATACCCCGTTTTTAGAAAGGTTTCCCAATGACTAAGAGCAATTCAGTCTCTAATCTGGCGCTTGCAGATGGTATCTCCCGCGTGGGAGATCTGCTTCGTCTGTATATGCTGCCATTTCTCGCGTTCTACGCGATCGATGGCACCCCGGCTGACCGGGCTCTTTTTAGCTCGGTCACATCACTGGTGCAGGCTGTGCCCACGTTGCTGATGGGCAACTATGCCGGTCGCTTCTTGAGGAGAGTTTCTCCCCTCAGCGCGAGTATCAGCGCCAATATCGGGCTCGGTGCCCTGTCGCTGCTTACTGCTTTGGTTTGCGTCGTAGGATTCATCAATCCAACGACAACCCTGGTACTGGCAGCCCTGGTAGGCTTCATGGAGGTGGTGTACTACCCGGCCCGTGAGTGCCTATACGCCGAATTCGCCGATGGTGATGACCAGGCTAGGGATCGAGCTAACCGCAGGTCGACTACGATCCTGCATGCAGGAAGAGGTGGCTTCGCCATCTTTATGATGGTGTTCTGCTACGCGATGGGTGCTGTACCAGATGAAGTTCCGCTCAGCGCTATCGCTGCAGCGTTCTTCTTCGACGCAGTGACTTTCGCGGTGGTAGTGGCGTTCCTGGCACTCGCTCCAAAGAGGGATACGCTGATTTCCGAAGAGGAGACCTTTACGGGCTCCTCGTTTCGGGAATCGGCCAAGGTGCCAGGGGTGCTGCCCATCGTGGCCTGCATCTTCATGGTGTATTCCTTCGCGTACTCGGGGTTTTACTTCAGCTTCTGCTTCTACAAGGAGCTGGCTGGGGTAACCGAGTATGAGAGGCAGCTCAGCTTCTACGCAGTGCAATTTGCCTGCGCAGTCGGTGGGGTGCTTGGGGCGCGGTTCTGGGTGATGTCCTACCCAGGATTGTTCAGCGGCATCTCCGGCATCTGCCTCGTGAATGCAACCCTGGCGATCGCGCCGACCAATTGGGTGTCAGGAACAGGCTGGCTTATGGCAAACTGGTGCATAGCCATCTTTGTCCATGCCGCCCTCTTTGAGGGGATCATCCCTCAACTTGTGCAGGGGCTGAAGCGTAATGCTGAAGTCGCTGCCCTGATCACTTTGGTGAAGGAAGGGATCTCTCCCTTTCTTATCGTGGGAGTTACAGCTCTTGCGAGTTGGCTCGATGCACCAAGGCAGGTGCTCTTTATTGTAGGCATCACCTCGCTTGCCTTGTGCGTAATTACCCTGCTTGTCTACAGGACATCAATTAAAGATGTCCTCAGTGGCACGAGTTCGGTAAAAAAAGTGTAGTCCATGGGGCCAGTTTCTTTAGGTTTTAAAAGTCGAAACTGGTTCCCCCAAAACTCTCTTCCCGATTGCCTCCGACGGCGGCAGTTCTTCTCTAAACGCGCACAGCGTTATCTCCTCAATTACCTCGAAATTAGGGCAAGTTAAGCCCTTGAAGCCCATTCCGAGGCACACAACCTAAAGGTTCCAAGTTAAATTGACGTTCATACCCTCGTAGGTCGGGGGGGGATTATGAGAAACCGATACGCGTACACACTGGTGGGCTGCCTGCTGGTGTTAACGATGATCGTGGCGTCCAGTCGGCCCTCCTGGTCGGAGGCGCCGAATACGATGTCGGTGCAGGGAAGCAAAAAGAAAAAAGCTCATGCTCTCATCTTCTCCGCTAGTCCTCCCGCGGAGGCAGTTACAGAGCAGGCGCTACAGCTTTCGAGGGCGGTTTCATCAAGCCTTGGACGAGGTGTCACACTCCAGGCACTTCAGAAGGCGACCAAGAAAAGCTCAAAGAAGATGATCATCACCGACCAGGCCGTGTTTGCTGTCAACGACGCGCGGGCAAGCGGAAGGAATCCAGCGAGCGGACGAGTGATAACGAAACAAGGGGACTTCTATGCTCTGTACCTTCCGACGTCGGACGGAAAGACTATCGCGTTAGTGGCTACCTCAAGGAGGCCTGTTTCGAAATCTAGGGCGGACCGCACTCTAGCCTTAGAGCATGAGACTCTAGGCTTTAAGCTTTGGGATGTCGTGCTTAATTATCAGATAGCTCTCTGGAGTGAGACGTCTCCGAAAGGGCTCGCCGCAACCGTCTCGAAAGCACCCACCTTTGTCTCAAGGCCGCTCTCACCTGCTGCCGCGGAGAAGATACTTAGCTCTGCCGGGATGGGCGCAAGGGGTGGGGGCGGACCGAAGTCGGGGAACTGGTGTGGCACGGTGGGAACTGCGCCGGAGCAGCCCAGTCCGGGTAGTGGCAGTGATCCAAGTAACGACCCTGGAGAAGTTGGCGACCCTCCGGATACCCTCGAGGAGTGTAGGAAAAATTCGTGGCCCATTTTCTGCGTTTTGTATCCACCCGGCTGGAATGCGCCGCGAGGCTCTGGCTGCTTCTGTCAGAGTCCAGTCCAAACGAAAGACCCTACTGAGTGTGCTTCAGGAAAGCTGCTCTGCACCGCATCGGTCGCCGGAGGAAGGTCGGAGTGTGGGTGTACGGGCGGTGAGTCAAATGGCGGAGGTGCAGGCTCGGGAGGAGGAGGAAATCCACCGCCGCCCGGTCCGGACTTACGAGACGGGAATGGTCGGTCAACAGAGGATTGTCCAGGTGGACAGATGATCTGTCAGGGTGTTAACCCAGGAAATGGTTCTGCCAGTGAAAGCTCCTCTGCCAGCAACGGCTCCGGAGCGTCTGGGTGTTGGTGCCCCGGTGATGATGGAGGCCCTCCACCGTCTGTGCCTTCGAGAGATTCCGGTGGAGGAGGAGATTCAGCAGTGAAGGTACCAGTTCAGGCCCTTGGGGATGTTCCTATTCTCCCGATAGGTAAACCAACCTTCGCGGCTGCCCCTCGAGAGAATCCCGCTTCGGGGCAGCCCGATGCCGGTTGTGTAAATAAGTGCGGTGATGGAATTTGTTATGGCCCTTTCACCTGCATGGCCACCACCTGTACGTGCGCGGAGAGCGAGGAGACCTGTTCTCAGGACTGCTGACCAAAAAGCTAGGGTGGCGCGACTGCAAACAACGGTGATCCGCTGATACCTAGTATTCCGGAGCTACCGCCCATTGATCCGAGTCGACATAGTGCGCACGATTACCCTGGGGGTGTCTCGGCACCCCTCGGCCCATTGCTTGTCGCACTCGTATAGAAGTTTTGAAATGCTTCAGCCGTTTGCAGAAACCGCGAGATGTTCACCGAAAAGGACGCAACCACGCATACGGCGCGCAGATGATAAGGATAACTCGGGCCAGAGGTCGCAGGCTACAGCTACTTTCTACCCCATCCGCACCACTACCACGACCTCTGCGCCGTAGCGCGGATCATCGAACGGAACTGCAAGGCTCGGAATCGATACGCCGTTGACCTCAATCGAAGCAACGCCGCTCTCAAGCCCAGAGTCGTTTAGCACCTGCACCTTGAATGTGCGCCCTTTGTGTCGGTAGGAGATGGCGAATTCGCCCCAGCTAGCAGGGACGCATGGGCTTACGGTGAAGGAGGCGGGGCTAACCTTGAGGCCGATGATGTGCTCAACGGCCGCCTGGTAGAGCCATCCAGCCGAGCCCGTGTACCAGCTCCATCCTGCCCGCCCTGCGAGCGACTTCTCTGAGTAGACGTCGCCGCACATGACGTACGGCTCAGCTTGGTAACGGGCAACACCGGCGTCGCTCTGGGTGATACGCGTCGGATTGATTAGGTCAAAGAGCTCAAAGGCTTCCGTGCCACGGCCCATCTGTGCCGCCGCGATAATCACCCACGCTGCTGCATGCGTGTACTGTCCGCCGTTCTCGCGGATGCCGGGTGGGTAGCCCTTGATGTAGCCAGGATTCTTCGCGGTCTTGTCGAACGGTGGGGTGAGGAGCTTGATGATAGAGGCGTCACGGTCGACGAGCCGCTCACGAACCGACTGCATCGCCTGTGCTTGGCGTGTTGCTTGCCCTGCCTTGCTGATCACGGCCCAGGACTGGGCCAGCGAGTCGATCACGCACTCGTCACACTCGGCGCTGCCAAGTGGTGTTCCGTCGTCGTAGTAGGCCCTGCGGTACCACGCGCCATCCCAGCCGTGCTCCTCTACCGCCACCTTGAGCGAAGCGGCGTGCGCCCTGAGCTGAGAAGCTCGGTCGTTGTTGCCTTGCGTCTCAAGAATAGCGGCGAAACGGTTAATCACGTCGATCTGGAACCAGGCAAGCCAAACACTCTCCCCGCGACCGTGTCGACCAACTTCATTCATGCCGTCGTTCCAGTCTCCGGCGCCAATGAGCGGCAGGCCGTGAGCGCCAACGGCCGAAGTCACCTGGAAGGTGCGGAGGCAGTGTTCCAGGATCGAGCCCTGCGGGCCGTTCAGGTCCGGCACGAAGTACGACTCCATCTGCCCTTCATTGAGCGCGGCGCCCTGCAGGAACGGCACGGTCTCCGAGAGGATCGTGTAGTCGCCTGTCGTCTCGATGTAGCGGCTGACCGCGTACGGCAGCCAAAGCAGATCATCCGAGATTCGGGTACGGACGCCACGGCCAGTCGGCGGGTGCCACCAGTGCTGGACATCACCCTCGATGAATTGGTGTGCTGCATGAAGCAGGATCTGGGCTCTCGTCATCTCCGGGCGGATTGGGAGGAGGGCTAGGGAATCCTGCAGCTGGTCACGGAACCCAAGGGCCCCACCGCTCTGGTAGAAAGCAGAGCGCCCCATAATCCGGCACGAGATAGTCTGGTACAGCAGCCATCCATTGACCATCACATCGAAGGCTTCGCTCGGTGTGCGCACTGATATTGCCGAGAGCACGTCGCTCCACCACTCCTCCACACGCTGCTGCTCTGCACGCTGAGCCTGAGCAGAGGAGTGGCGGGGCGCGTCTCTGCGCATGTCATCAACGGAGCGGTGCTCTGCGAGGGAGAATGAGATCGTGCGCTCCTCTTTAGGCTTCAGGGTCACAGACACCTGGAGCACGGCACACGGATCGAATCCAGCTCCGGTTTTTCCGCTTAGCTTGACCGGCTTGGCCTTGGCCGGGAAGAACGGCACAGCCGCAGACTTTTCGAGTACTACCGGCCGGCTTAGGTCCCCGTTTCGCCCGAGGAACTCAAGGCGTGATGCGGTGAATCCAGCGATAGGCTCGCTGGAGCCAACGGCAACAACCCGCCCCGCAAACTCGTTGTTGTAGTGGTTTACTGCACACAGCGCCTGCGCCGTGCGATCAAAGCTTGTTGACACGAAACGGTATGTGTCTTCCCGAGTCACTCCTAGAACGAGGTCGCAGTAGAAGTAGAGCTCGAGCTTCTGCTCAGTTGCCTCAAGGTTAGAGAGGGTCACGGCATGCCACTTGACATGCTCGTTCGTCGAACCGCTGAGCGTAAGGCGAGACTCGATTCCGTGGTTTGTTGTCGTAAATGTCGAGGAGCCGAAGCCGTGCTCCACAGAGTACTGCAGGTCATCACCCCGAGGAGCAGGGGTGAGAGACCAGTAGTCCCCGCTTTCGGCCCGGCGCAGGAAGACGGCTTCGCTGGGAGGGTCCAGCACTGGATCGTTGCTCCAAGACGTGAGCCTATTTTCGCGGCTATTTTCAGACCAGGTGTAGCCGCCACCCGCTTCCGTCACGATAAAGCCGAAGTCTGGGTTGGCAACTACGTTTGCCCACGGAAGTGGCGGCCGGGATGGCCCTACCGACGGAAGCAGGTAGTGCCCGGTTGATGGGGCGAATCCACCGAGGGTGTTGCGAAGGATCATCGCGGGTCGCGGCAGCGTCGGTCCCGGAGCGCGCTTGAGCACTACGGGTGCGGCGTGCTCAGAGGTTTGATCAAAGGCGCTCGACTTGACGGTCTCGGCAAGGCCGCCAACATCGGCATCGATAACAACACGAGCCGCAGTCTCAAGCAGCGCCGCCTCCTGGTCTGAGATCTGGGTCGAAGAGCGCAGGAACACGCCTCCCGGCCGGTCGAGCAACGCTCCAGCCGGGCTAGAGCGCACCAAGTAGTCGAGGTCCTCCGCGAGCTGTTGCATGTAGGTGCCTGGATTCTTGTGCAGCACCACCAGGTCGAATTCGATTCCTCGTTCACGCAAGAAATGGTGAGCCAGCAGGATCTCCTGCATCGTCTTGCCCTGCCGCGAGTCCGTAATCTTGAGCAGCACAATCGGCAGGTCGCCCGAGATGCCGAAGCGCCATAGGGCTGATTGGCTTAGCCTGTTTGAGGCCAGAATCTCCGGTGCTCCACGCACCGAGGCTTCGTTGTACAGCAGGCATCCAGCCAAGCGGTGGAAGAGGTCAGCTTGCGTGGCTGTGTAGGCGTGGCTTCGAAGCTCTACCTGAGCGCGGCTCCACGAGAGCTCGAAGGCGCGGTTGACGTGCAGAAGCTCCTGGTACCGTTCAATCAGGCTGCAGGCCTCTTTGCGAGAGCGTGCTGCGCCGCTCACAAACACCAGCGTTTCGCTCATTCCTGGCTCAAGCCGTACCTTGCATCCGAGGGACACGAGCGGGTCGATGCTGCTCTCGGCTGGGCGTCCTGCGACTGGGTCTGCCGAGAGCGCGTTAGGTTCTGTGAGCGAACCCCCACGTCCAATGAAGTCTGACCGTGAGGTAAAGAACTTAATCGGCGCGTAGCTCGTTTTGAGCGTCACGCGGTGGAAGAAGAAGATCTCGCGCTCTGATTCGGTGCGTGGGCGGCGCGAACAGAGAATAGCATCCGAGTCCTTGAGGGCCTCCACGCCGACGAAGAGCTTGCTGAACGCTGGGTGAGCAGCATCAGCGCGGCGGCTGACGAGCACCGGCTCCATGTAGCTCACAACGTCGAGCTCCCGCTCACTGTCCCCGAGGTTCGTAACTGTAATTCGGCGCAGCTCGACATCGTCCTCTGGCGCAACCGTTATCTCGGTGTGAACGAAGATCTTGTCGTCAAAACGCTTAAACTCGGCTCTCCCTGGGCTGAAGATTGACTCGTACGAAGTAGGGTCAACTTTTGAAGGCTGGTACGCCGCTGACCATGTCTTTTTCTTCTTAGGATCGTGGAGGTAAACGAACGATCCAGATGAAGTCGTGGTTGGATCCTCCCGCCAGCGAGTCAGCATGATGTTCTTGTCGAAGCTGCTGAATCCGCCACCCGAGGAGTCGATCACGACTGAGTAGCGACCGTTTGAGAGGACACGAACGCGCGGCGCCTGGGTGTGCGGCGACGTAACCACCTCAAGACCTGGGCTCTCAAGCGGCTCCTCCTCGTCGCGCTGGACTGCCTTGAGCTCGGGCTCATGCGGGACAATGGTTGATACACGGTCGGGGAAGCGCTCGTGAAGCAGCAGCTCGGCTGACTTTACGAGTGGCTGGGAGTGGAAACGGTCGCACATGATGCGGTCGTTGAGCGTGTTGTTGATGCTCACGAGCGACATGCCCTGGTGGTGGGCGAAGAATGACTGAACGACGTGCTTCCCTTCGGCTGCTAGGCGCCTGCTGCGAGTGTAGTCCACCGCCTCAAAGAAGCCGTAGCGGCCGCGGCCCCCCTCGCTCTCCAGTGTCCGCAGGTTCTCCGTGGCACTGTTAAGAGTCGGTGCGAATGGGAGGGCGAGGAATGTAGAGTAGGGCGAGACTACCAGGTCCTCGGATAAGCCACGCTTGAGGCCGAGCCCCGGCACTCCGAATGCCCGATACTGGTAGGTCTTTTCAAAGTCTACGCCGCTGTAGGCTGATTCAGAGATGCCCCACGGTACACCCTGACGGCTTCCGTAGCTCATCTGCGCGCCCACCACGGCTCGTGCAGTGCGGCCGAGGATAGTGGTTGGGAAGTCATGCATCACGATAAACGGCATCAGGTACTCGAACATCGTGCCGCTCCACGAGATGAGCGCTTTGCCGCCAGCAGTCGAGGTAAGGGATCGGCCCAGGGAGAACCAGTGCTTCTGCGGCACCTCGCCCCTCGCTACAGCCAAGAAGCTCACGAGACGAGCTTCTGAGGCGAGCAGGTCGTAAAAGCTCGCGTCCCGGCGCGCGTGCTCGGCGTTAAAGCCGATTGTGAAAAGCGCACGCCCCTCGTCGTACAGGAAGGAGAAGTCCATCTGTTCGACGAGCTTGGTTAGCACAGAGGACATTTGGGCCGATGTCTGCTCAAGAGCAACGAGAGTGTCGCGGGCTTGCTCAAGCGTCGATGAAAGCATCTCTAGAATTGCCTCTGCCTGGGAGTCAGAGGCTCCACCGCGGGCAGGAGCGACCAGAGGGTGAATCTCTTCGATGGCCGCAAGCAGGGTGGGCGGCGTGAGAGAAGAAGAGGAGAGCCTTCCGAAAACCTCGAAGCTCTTCGTCACAAGCTGCTCAAAGGGGCTGCCATCTCCGTCGTGTCGCAGCTCGATGCTTCGGCCGAGAGCAACGATCTCCTGAAGCGGTGTCAGCCATCCGGCAACGTCAGCCGTTCCTGACATCTGGTCGAGCAGGCTCGCAGCTCGATTGAGAGCTGGACAAGCCGCTACGCTCGCCTCCGTACATTCGATGAGGGCATCGCGAACCACGCTCCCTTTGGCGAAGAGAGTCAGGAGCCAAGCCACCGAATCGCCATGGTGCTGCGAAGATAGGCTGTTTTTCAGCGCCCGAATCTCTGCTCGTGCTGGCTCTGGCAGGCCATTGTTCGCTTCGAGAGCGGCTTGGAGCTTCTCAATAGCGGCCAGCCGGTGATGGTGGGTGATGAGCGGAGTCGTTGACGAGCGCTCAAGGATGGCCAGCATCGTGTAGAAGTGCCCTAGCATGTTCCCGCTGTCGACAGTCGAGATGTAGCGCGGGCTCAGCGGAGCGAGGTCTCGAATGGCGTACCAGTTGTAGAGGTGCCCGCGGTACTTGTCCATGCGCTCGATCGTTTCGAGGGTCTTTGAAGAGCGGATGATGGCGTGGTGAAACGGGATAAAGCCGAGGTCGTAGGCCGAAACAACGCTCAGCATCGAGAGCGAGATGTTGGTGGGCGAGGTTCTCTCTGCAACGACTTCAGACGGAACGATCTGAAGGTTGTCCGGCATGAGGTGGTTGTACTCATCCCGCAGGTACGCATTAAAGAAGGACCATGTGTCGAAGGCAGCAGTGCGGAGGTAGCGGCGGTTGCTCTCGGTAACCTGCTGCACCACATCTTCGGATGGCCGAGAAACCCGCGCTGCTAAGGCCGGCGACGCTAGCCAGATTGCAGCCATCGGGACAGAGAAGAAGAGTGAAGAGTGATCGTAGTACGCTGCAACGCCTAGCGCGGCAAACACAACGCACATGACGGGAATAAAGAGCCGCAGGAAGTCACGAGTTTCGTTCCTCGTCCTTCGCTCTGAGCGCTCCGCTGGCTCCCATTCGAGGAGGTGCTTCTTGCTGACGAACACGCGGTAGAGCGTCAGGCCAATGGCGTGCAGCATGAGCCCTGCCTGGTGCGGCAAGAAAGCAACCGCGCAGAGCGCCCGGAGAAAATTTCGCCACAGGTCTCGTCCGATGTCGCCTAAGAAGCCGCCAATCGAGATTCCGACGCTGGGCAACGCAAAGACGCTTGCCAATCCTGTAAACACTGGGAACGAGATGACGAGCAGCACCAGCACTGTCCACACCAGGGGGCCACCCGGAAGGAAGAGCCAGCCAGCGATGAGCGCTAAGAGCGATGCGGGCGGGAGAAGGCTGCGGCGCAGGTTATCGAACATCTTCCAGCGAGAGAGCCAGGTGAGGTGGTTCTTCTCGCGCCCGCTGCGGGTCGGAACGGTGGGGCCAAGCCACGGCAGAAGCTGCCAGTCTCCTCGTACCCAGCGATGCAGGCGCTTTGAGTACGCCATGTAGCGTGAAGGGAAGTCGTCGTAGAGCTCAATGTCAGAGGCCAGCGCCACGCGGGCGAAGGAGCCTTCGAAGAGGTCGTGGCTGAGAAGCGCGTTCTCTGGCACGCGATTTCTGAGCACATGCTCAAAAGCATACACGTCGTAGATCCCCTTGCCCCAGAAGGAGCCCTCGCCGAAGAGGTCCTGGTACACCTCGGAGACGACGTTGGTGTACGGGTCGAGACCGGCCTGGCCGCTAAACAGCCGCGAGAAGAACGAGTTCGTTGCCGATGTGAGCGAGATCGTCACGCGCGGCTGAATAAACGCGTATCCCTTTACGACTCGATTAACGGCCGGATCGATGACTGGACGATTCATCGGATGCGAGATCGTGGCGATGAGTTTCTTCGCAACGTCCCGGGAAAGCTGGGAGTCGCTATCGAGCGTCACCACGTACCTTACTCCCTTGAGGCGCGACTCATCTCCGACGATCAGCTTGAGCGATGTGTCTTCTTCGCCGAGCAGGTAGCGGTTTAGCTCTTCGAGCTTGCCGCGTTTCCGCTCCCACGCCATCCAGACGCCTTCTCCCGGGTTCCAGCTCCGGGTACGGAAGAAAAGCGCAAAGGGCTTTTCTCCATTGCGGCTGTGGCGCTGGTTGAGGACCTCGATCTGCTCAGCTGCCACCGAGATTATCTGCTGATCGCCCGGCGCTTCTTCGGATCGCGCATCTGGCAGGTCAGCCATGAGCACGAAGGTGAAAGACGGGTCGTCGTTTGCCAAGAAGCGCACTTCAAGGCCGTCAATCGCGCGCTGAATGGAAGCTGCGGAGCTAAAGATTGTGTGCACAACCACGATTGACTTGTGCTCGGGAGCCACGGGGCCGTCTGAATTCAGCTTCGGCAAGGGTTTCGGGGTGACCCAACGAGAAACGAGGTACTGGACGAGGCTTGATGCGAGCTCAGAGACTGGCAGCGCAGCGAGCAGCATCGTGCAGACGAACTCCCAGAATCCGATCTCGGCCCACTCAGAGAGGAGAACGACGTAGCCGACAAGCAGCACCGACACCAGGGCTATGGACCCGAGGTACGTTCGTAGCGCGTGGCGAGAAACCCAGCGTTGCCCGAGCTGCGCGAGCGACGGCTTGTAGTTTAGCGCGCGCTCAAGCTCTTCCCGTTCGTCGCCGAGCAGGAAGTTGCCGACATGCTTCTTAACCAGCGACTGGTCGTCTGAGCCGGGCGCCTCTTTCGCCGCGCGCTCGGCGCACTGCACTGCTACGGCTGCGATTGCCGAGTCCGACATCTGGTTGCGCTTCGAGATCAGCTCTATCTCGTGACGGATGGCGTCCCTTGTGGGGAAGTCGCTGCGCGGGTACAGGCCCGCCGGATCTCTGCGCAGCACACGGTCGGCGAGGCTGATGCTCTCGAACCAGTCACGCCAGTTCATCTGGTCGATGGCCGTAAGGGATGTCAGGGTGTTGCCGACTGATATCTGTCTGGCGGCCTGGTTGTGGTCCTCCGCTCGCAGCAGATCCTCAGGATCGAGCCCGCGCTCTCGCAGGGTCTCTTCCAGGAACTGCAGCGCCATAAACGCCTTGCGACCTCGGCCCCGGAGCCGCTTGAGGAGCTCAAGGGCTCCGTGCGGCAGGAAGCTCTCGCGCTCACTGAGCCGCTTGAGCGGGTCGAACATGATCTGGGTTATCTCTGTGCCTGTTCTAGAATCGTCTCCAAGCACCTCATCGACGAGCCTGAACGCATCACGCCGAGCGATCAGCTCCTTCTCTGCTTCACGCATGAGACGGCGGAGGTTCTCAAGCAGCGCGAAGCGCAGCATGATCGGGAACGCCCATAGCTCCCCCGATGAGAGCTCGAGCTTCTCTTGGTAGGCGCTGAGGAAGATCCCTGCGAGCTGCGGGTCGAGCGCAGCGTCCGTGTGAATAATGAACTCGAGGGCGAGTTGGTAAATACGAGGGAAGCCCTTGAAGTCCCCCTGCCGCACCATCGGTAGCGTTTTGTAGAAGCCCCACGGCAGGTACTTCTTGATCGCCGCCGCATGCCGCTCAACGACATGGTAGTTGTCGAGCAGCCACTCAGAGCCGGCGGTCAGGGGCTCGCCTTTGTGGGCTGCGTCGACGAGCCCGAGGTACACGCGCCGTAGCGTGTCGCGGTTTGCTCGGTAGCTGTAGATGAGCCGCTTTGAGCGGAGAGGGCCACAGCTTCCGGCGTGCTGCGCGGCTATCCCTTGGGCAAGTTCAATCAGGGCCTCGCGCGAGAAGACTTGCGGGCGCCACGGCGTGTCAGGCAACGCGTCAGACGGCTGCGTGCCGATTCGAATCCCGATGAAAGACAGCGGGCCCCGGACGAAGCGGCTGCGGAAGGGCGCAATCAGGAAGAGGAAAGGGTTAGTCACCGTCACGATTCCGCACAGAGAGGTCGATGAGGGGCGTCATGGAAAAGCAGCTTAAAAGCTTCTTGCACACAACGCCCATCTGAGGGCGTAAGTATAGACAAGCACGAGGCATTTAGTCGACCCCGAGGGCTGTATTTGAGGCTAAATAGTGACGATTACCGGGCCCGGGCTTAAAAAACGCTGGGCTGAGGCCGCTTTTTCACTGCTTGGCCGCTGGCGTACATAGCTATCGCTGAGCCAGAAGCCTTCCGAGTCGAACCGTCCGTAGGGTTCCGAACTCATCTGGATGTAGCTCCACAACCGCAACGGTGTTACGCCACTCGATCGGAGGGGTAAGAGCGGAAGGATAGTAACGGTTGACCAGCAGGCGCTTGAGGTGATCCTGCAGATCCGGAGTGAGGGGATTGATCTCCAGCAGGGCAAGAACTGCGGCGTACCGCACCGAGGGAGCGCTCTTCTCCCGCAGACTCCACAGTTTCGACACAATAGGAACAGCTTGCGGGCCAAGGGCGGCCCCCACGCGGCACGCCCCTACCACTCTGTCGCGTTCATCGGAATCGAGGGCTGGAGCAACTTCCTCGAGCACCAACGAAGCTGGCAATAGTTTTAGAACCTCTCGCAATCGATCCAGGTGCCTCTCATCACTGCCGGCAGCAGCTATCGCGTCTCGCACGAATCCCTTCCAGTCAAAGCTTTGATCTCCCAGAGACGCCAACGCGCGCAGAGCAGCAGAGAGCAGCTGCTCATCCTTGCCCGCGTCCTTTGCAATCGCCCTGATTGCCTCAATGACATCGGCCGATGCCGCTTCCCTTAGCTGTGGTGCGGAGAGCAGCTTCAGGCGCGCTGGGCGGGAGCCGTGCTTGAGCGCTTCGGCGGCGAGAGCTGAGAGCTGGGAACCAGATAAAGTGGAGGAGAGGGCAAGATCGAGCAAGCGCTCCTGCAGCTCATCGCTGAGGCCGCCACCAGCGAAGGTCCGTGGCAGGGCTGGAGACTGAGCGATCGCTTCAGCAAGAGAGCTGCCCATAAGCTCCTTAGCGTCACGCTCCTGTATCTCCCCAAGACAGAGAGCGCACCTGTCCCGCAGAGGAGCCAAGGATGCTGAATCAATGTCTCTTCGCAAGAGAAGCTTCTGAATCGCTGCGCCTCTGCCGGCGAGCTGTGCGCAGCCTTCCGCAGAGAGGGCGCCCAGGAGCTCGAGCGACTCTTGCTTCGAAGCGGCCCCGTAGCTTTGCATTAAGGCGAGAAGCGATGTGCGCTCCGTGCCAGTTGCCCGGGGGAGCACTTTCTTGAGAAGCGGTACGGCTTGGGGGGCGGGCAGCCGATACAGCGCTGCTTCCGCTTCACGAGCTAGCGCCGGATCTTTCAGCAACTCGAAGGCGGGTTGGATAGCTCGCTTCGGGAAGCTCTTCATCGAGGCGATTACGGCCAGCGCCCCAGTTGCCGCTCCAGGTTCTCCACTCTGCAGCATCTTCACCAGCTCATTTTCAGCGGCGCTATCGCGAGCCAAGAACGACACTGCCCCAGCAGCCGGAGGCGACTCCCGTATCGCCTGAAGCGCAAACGGGAGCAGCTTTGCGCTCTCCTTGTTTTGAGGAATCTCCGAGAGAACTTCTAGCGCGGCTTGCCGAGTTGCTCGGGCTTCTTCGCCACTCTCTGTCGATGCCTTCGTAAGCAGGGCTGCAACGGCGAATGATGCCTCAGCCCGCCTGTCGGAGGCTACGACAAGATTTTTAAGGGCAGCTCGACGCACTGAATCGTCTGCACTGAGAGCCAGCTGCTGAATCTTAGCAAGAGCAGCTGCTCTCTGTTCGGAGTTAAACGACTTGGGGCTTCCTGCAAATATCTCAAGCGCCTTGCGCTGCTCGTCTCGGCTAGAGGAGGAGAGCATGGCAACGACCCTCTTTGACAGCAGTGGAACGGAACGCAGCATGCACTTCTGCTCCTCCGCGTCGAGTTGATCGAAGGCAGAGCGCTGGGCAAGCAGCTGGGCTATCCCCGAGTCGATCGACACAGAGCCCAGGGCGATGCAGCTCTTTGCGAGCAGTGGAAGGAAGGCCGCTGAGCGGCCCTGATCTGCGGCGAGCCGCGCAAGCTCCGGCATGAACTGCGCTAACGACGGGGACTGGGGAAGAGGAATCTGCCTCGCTAAACGACGTTGCTGCTCGTCCGGCAACGACACGAGAAGGTCCAGGAACGCGCGCATCGAGCGGCTGCCGTCGGGGTCAACCTCAGAGAGGAACTGTATCACCTTCTGTCCGTCAGACCCGTCGAGCATAGAGAGGTGGCGCACGACTTGAGGCAGGGAGAGGCTGACGTATTCGTGCAGGAAGTTCTGGGCGATAAGAGGCCGTTCGGACTCAAGCACTCGAACCGCAGCAGCGATCTCAGCGTCAGAAGGCGTGAGCCCCTGCCGATGCGCCTTCTCGGCAACGCTGGCGGTGGCCTCCTCAAGCGCCACAGCGATCTCGTCACTCAAGTTCTCCTTGCTGTAGATCTCAGCGAGACTCGGGATAGACGGGAGCGCCTCAGCCCCTGCCGCCTCGATCAGCTCGACCGCGCAGCGCTTGCCGCGCACCTCACGCTTGGCGTCTAGCGTGTGCCAAGCTGGTCCTGATACGACCTCCCCCGGGCGAGTTTGCCCCGGCATCTGCGCAAGCAGCTCCGATGCGCCCGGCGCATGAGTGCTGAGCGTTATCACTCGTGGCAGGAAGTCAAAGATTGCCTTGCGCCTCTCGGGAGTCACACGAATGAACGCCTCGCGTGCAGCGCCGCAATCCTCGAAGATGAGATCCTCAACTCGTGGCTCTGCCACGGCTGAGAGAGCCGGCAAAAGCACGAGCGCTGCAGTTGCGAAGAGCCTCATCGGTAGGACCATGTTCCATCTCCCCGAAGCTCAAGCACATGCTCATGGAATTCGGCCAGGTCAGAGGCGCTGCCCGTGCTAACGTAGTGCTCGACGATCGTCGGCAGTATTCGGTACAGCTCCTGCTCAATGCCCCGATCGAGCGCCGTTGTTGCCTCATCCAGGAACACGAAGCGTGGCTTAATGAGGAGCAGTCGGGCGAAAGCCAGCCGCTGCTGCTCGCCGGTCCCGAGCACGTTCGGCCAATCGAGTGTTGCATCGAGGCCGCCGACGCGGTCAAACATCTCTCCGAGTTTTACGCGCTCAAGGACACCAATGAGCTCTCTGTCGAGAACAACGCGTCGGCGCAGGCCGTACACAAGCTGCGAGCGCAGCGAGCCAAGGACCATGTACGGACGTTGAGGCAGGAAGAGCGCTTCCCGCAGGTCCGGCCGGACGACATTTCCCTTGCCCGCATCCCAGAGGCCGGCAATTACTCGCAGGATTGAGCTCTTTCCGCTTCCGCTCGGGCCGCACAGCAAGAGCGACTTGTCGGCGAATGAGAAGTTTAGGTTGCTGACCAGCGACTGTTCGCGGCGTGGGGTGAAGATCGTGACGTTCTTAAATTCAAGCACGTCGCCCGTGGTGCTCTTGATGCGCTCTCCCGGAGTGACAGGCCCGGTCGCTCGGTCGAGTGCCTCCGAAAAGGAGCCCAGACGGTTAATGACCGCGGCGAAGATGCTGAGGTTGCTGAAGTGATTTACGACGATTGAGAGCGCGTTAATCACAACGGCAAACGCGGCGGCCGAGAGGCTCACAACACCAAATTCGATCTGTCCATCAAAGAAGAGCGGAGCCACCAGCAGCGTTGGCAGGACGCCCAGGACGTAGTTGTACCCGGTGGTGAAGAAGAGCAGGTTCCTGTTACGATTGATAACGAGGAGCAGGTTGCTCAGGGCCGACTTAAGTCGCTGGCGAGTGCGCAAGAACTCGCGCGGCTCACGGCTGTAGAATGCGATCGACTCTGCGCTGTCTCGCACGTTAATGAGCTTGTAGCGGTAATCCGCTTCCTTCTTAAGCTGCGCAAAGTTGAGACCTATGAGCGGGCGGCCAAGGTAGTAGGTGATGATTGAGCCGGCTGTCGCGCAGGCAACAGCGGTTGCAACGAGCACCCAGGAGATAGACCAGAGAACAGCCACCCACATGACAAGCTGCACGACGGCGCCGAGGAAGATGAGGCAGAACGAGAGGGACTGCGCGCAGAACGAGCGCACGTCCTCCTCGATACGTTGGTCTGGGTTGTCTATGTCCCCCCGCAAGTTAAGCCGGAAATAAGCGCGCTCGGAGAAGTAGCGAGCCAAGATGCGGTGGCTGAGCCAGCGGCGCCACAGCAGGCTCAGGCGCTGTTCGGTGTACGTGTAGAAAACAGCGACCGGGGTCGCGACAAAGAATGCTCCAACGTACAGCAGGAGCTTGGTGTAGAAGAGCTCCTGGTTCTTGGTTTGGAGCGCTGTCATGACAGCCGCGAAGATGTACGACATCATGACCGAGATGCCGTTGGTGGTCAGGATTAGCCCCACGAGGAGTGCGAAGAGCCCGATCGCCTTCCAGCGCGCTTCGGAGCGAAAGAACGGGAGCGCCAGCGATATGAATCGTCGGACGACGTTACGGTCGATCTGGCTCATGCTGCTCCTCTTGGTGAGGCACGCCAGCCATCCTGAGCCCTAGCTCCTGTCACAAAACCTCGTAGTGCGAAAACCTCAGCGTTTGTTCTCATCACGCTTGAGCGCTCTCTCCGCTCACAACTGTTCGTTCATAGTCTGCCCAAGCGGCAGAGAAACCCCGTCCAGCGGCGCGCAGTTCGGGGAAAGTGCCGATCTCTTCCACGCGGCCATCTCGAACGTAAATTACCTTGTCGAACAGCGGCACGAGCGCGAGCCGGTGGCAGGCCATGATTACCGTCAAGGAGCTAAACTCGTGCATGATGCCGGCAAAGATCTGCTTCTCGGTGAGGGGATCGAGGCTTGAGGTCGGCTCGTCGAGCAAGAGGATGTCCTTCCCCGGGACGCGAAGGATGCCACGCGCCAGGGAAAGGCGCTGGCGTTCTCCGACCGAGATGTTGAGGCCGGCCTCCTCAAGCACGCTGTCCCAGCCGTTTGAGAGCTTCTGAAGCAGGTGAGAGGCGCGGCAGATCTCGAGGGCTTTTTGGAGCTGCTGGGGCTCAAAGGGCTCGCCGAAGGCGAGGTTGTAGTGCAGGCTCTCCGAAAAGATCTCCGGTTCTTGCGGCACGAGGATGCTTACGCCCGCGATGTCGTCGATCGAGAACTGTGCGCCATCCGGCGTCGTCACGTGACCATGCTGCACTGGCAGCATGCCGGACATCACCTTGAGAAGCGTTGACTTGCCACCACCGCTCGGGCCGACGAGGGCAACTTTTTCGCCGCGATAAATATCGAGTGAAATGCCTTTCAGGTTTGCCACGTCACCGCCGTACGAGAAGGTCACGTCGCGCAGCGTGGCTTTGTTCCAGCTGCGGGGCAGGCTGCTGTGAGGCGCAGGCAGCTTGAGCACGCCCGCCTCGTCGAGCACTGACGATGCGTCATCATAGGCGATCGCCGCTTCTATGATGCCGCCGTAGTACCCCGTGAAAGCGCCTATCGCCGACCAGATCCGGTCGAGGTAGTTGAGCAGCACGTACGCCCGGGCGATGTCGAACGGAGTGCCGAGCGCCCGCTGGTTGTGGAGGTAAATGAAGAGCGAGAGGCCCATTACCAGGCTGTATCCAACGGCGATCGTGCCCCACTTGAGCTCCTGGTATTTCCAGATCTTTCGGCTCAGTCTCAATCCCTCGCCGCGTTGCGCGATGAGGTAATCAACAGCCGGTTTCTCAAGACGCAGAGTTTTAACCGTGATAATGTTCGACATGTAGTCGACAGTCGTGCGGTTGAGGCGATCGTTGAAGCGGTTGTTCTTCCGAATGTTCTTCGTCAGGCGTTGATTGAAGAGCAGCATCAGCGCCACAGTCACGACACCCATGCCGAGCACTGTGAGGGCCACCTCTGTATCGAGCACAAAGATGAGCATAGCGACGACCACGAACTTCATGACGCCGTCGATTATCTGCCACGTGTAGTTGGAGACGACCGATTCCACTGCGCCGACTGAGCGGTTGAGGCGGCTCAAGTTCTCGCCGGTGTGGTGGTAGACGTGCCACTTGAGCGGAAAGCTAATGAGCGCGGTGAAGACCTCTTCCAGTTTCTTGAAGCGGCTTGTAAACGCCGAGATCCCCTTTAGGTAGCTGGCGAGGTGGTGCGAGAAGGCGTACGCCATCTTGAGCCCCACGAAGAGCCCGATCGCTTTTACTGCCGGCAGGAAGGCTTCTGCTGAGAGGCCGTCCTTCACAACGATCTGGAGAATCTCACCGAGTGCCCACGGGACGGCGAGATCGATGCCGTAGGCGACCATGAACAGGAAGAGAAACGCGAAGAAGCGCAGGCGCGCCCCGGCAGTCGAGTCCCAGGTAGCTACGGCGAGGCGGCGAATCGAGTGCTGCGTGCTGTTGCCATTTGAGGAACCAGAGTCGTTCATAGAGGATACAAGCCGGGGCTAGACGATGGCTGGAGGCCCGACCCCAGAGTCGCCGCGTTATAGCAGAAGCGTTGCATGAAGTCTTGGGTAGCGGCTGCACTTAACAGTACGTCTACGTTCGCAATTTCCTTCAAAACGCCTCTCCGGTTTCGATGCTCTCCGGCCCAGCCAAGTCCCTGAAAACGCCACCTGGACCAGCGCGAATCAACCGCGCAGTCTCAGGGAACTCGTGGTTGGTTTGGTGAGCTCGGCCGGTGGGGCGGGGCTTGGCCGCATTTGGTTGTTTTTAGGGAATCGTTGCGGGTGGTTGGAGATCAACCGTGGGGTGAGGAGTAATGGAGAAGCGATCGGATTAGCTGGAGGAAGGAGAGTTGAAGATGTTTTGCTGGGCGGGCGTGTGTTTTGCGCAAAGGAACATATTTCCTTCTTTTTGGCTCTGCCGGAGCGGTGGAGCCCGTTGGTCAGCATAAACCATAGCCGCAGTATTAAAGAAAAATCGGAGTGAATAATCCGCTCAGAGGCGGTGGGGGACCGACCTGGCGGGGGTGGGGTAGTTGCGACCGAGGACCTTCGTGTCAAGCGGCGTTTCGACTGGCACAGGAGCTGCGAGAGTTTTTTACCTTAGAGAGCTGAGCCGCTCTCTGGGACCAAGCATCTTTGCGGAATCTCGCGAGTGGAGCGAAAGAAAGCGACGGTGCCAAAAATGATAAGCACATTAGCGAGCAGCAGGTGAATGATTTTTAGCCACACCGGGGCGAGCAGCAAAAGTGTGGCAACTCCGATAACGAGTGCAGAACAGAGCACAGCGAGCAGCCGACGGCACGCCGCTTTAGCCTCTGCGCTCGGAGCTTCGGCGCTCCAGCGCGCAAGAGCCCAGGGCCCTAGCAACGCGAATCCTAGCGCCAGGAACGGGTGCAGTAGCCGAAGCCGAACCGCGAGGTGCGAGTCCGAAGATAGATCCTTCTGGATCCCAGAGCCGAGCGATGAGGATGGCGCGAGGTGCGAGCCGAGCGCTGCAACTGCACCGGAGCAGAGCAGCACGAGCACCCCGGCAGTAAACGCTCGGATAGCCCAACGAGCGCTCGCCGGAAGGGGACGTCGTGAGCTCGTTGCGAACGATAGGCACTCGGCTAGCATCACTACACTCACCAGGAGCGCAGAGGTATTGACGAGATGTAGCGGCATGACGACCAGTCGCATCAGGTCGGTGCTCTGGTCAACGAGCCCCAGCTTGACGAGCTGCCTTCCTATGAGCGCTTCTGTTACGGTAAACAGTAGGGCTGCGCCCGACCAAAATCGTGCAGCATGCCCCGAGGAGAATCGTCGCCAGGTAGCGGCGAGCAATCCCAACACGACTAGACCGTACAGGGCGGTTGAGTACCGGTGAGAGATCTCTATCCAGGTCTTCGAGCCAGCGTTTACCGGAATCGCAGCCCCGTTACATAGCGGCCAGTGATCTCCGCACCCATCGCCTGAGTGAGAAATGCGGACCCAAGAGCCCCACAGGATCACAAGAACGGTGTACCAGACCAGAGCCCAGGCGGAGCGGGCGAGCCGGTTTTTTCGCTGCGGCAACGGTAAGACGGCAGAGTTCACGCTGCCAGGCTAGCACAGGCCGGATGTGGTGAGCTACTCAACCTTCCCACAGGGAATTATGAGAGTTGGGATGTGTGCGTTGCGGGCCACATGCTCGGCGACGCTTCCGAGCAGAGCGCGCGAGAGCCCAGTGCGACCGTGCGAGGCGAGAACGACGATGTCCGCGTCGCTTCGCCGTATATGCTCAATAATCGTGTGATGAACCGGTCGAGCCGCCTCGCTCACCGCATGACGCGCAGGCAATCCGGGGAAGTGCCGAAGGAGGTGCTCCCGCAGCTCCTCTTCGGTGCGTGTCTTTGCAGCTTCCACTGCCGCTGGCAGGTACACCAGGGGCATCTCAAGTCCAGAGCTGCTCTCTCCGAGGTGCACTGAGATATCGATACAGGTGAGAACCGTTACCATGGCATCGTAGGCCACGGCGAGCGAGCGAGCTGCCGGGTACGCAGCCGTAGCGGCCGGTGAGAGATCCGTGGTGACGAGGATTGATCTGGGCAGAAATTCGGCCATCCAGCACAGGAAACACCGGAAAGCAATTCGCTCGTATTCTCCCGGTCATGTTCCGTCGCGGAGGATGTCACCTGAGAACGGAACAGCTCGCCATCGGCTATCAGTCCATTAATTCAGGTGCCGGTTTCGTCAGCGCGAGTGCCCTAGCGCAATCTTTGCCTCCTGCGGAAGGGCAATCCACGAGCGACGCGATATGCGGTCGTCTGAAACTACCGCTTTAAACATCGGGTCAGCTTCGCTGAGCGTCATGACACGACCATCTTCTAAAAGCACGAGCATAGACTGCCGTGTGTCTCCCGAGTGCACATCTGCGGTTGAGATCTCATGCAGGTAGTAACGTGGATCGAGCCCAAGCTTCTCAAGTGCACCACGGCCAGCAGCGACGAGTGACTCCATCGTTGTGCCCGGAGCGCAGCGGATGGTCTTAAAGAGCCTGCGATGCAGCAGCCTGTCACACAGATCCCTAAGAATGGCATCGTCGCCTTCCGACCATCGAGAGATGTGGTAGCGCCACCATGATTCCCGCATGCGGAAGATTGAGTCGAGCGTGAGCGCCGAGGCATCTTTTGCTGCCAAGGCGAGACGCATAACTGGATCGGCGAAGCTCAAAGAGTCTCCCAGGTCGCGAGCCCTTTGCACGATCGCCTTGTTGATCATGTCGGCAGCGAGCAGCACACGGTGCTGGTACACCTGCCGGTACATGGCGTGCCGCGACACCATGAAATGCATCATCGCGTCGAGCCTGTTCTCCATAAGAGCGAGGTGCTTGTCGCCCGTAAGAACCATCGAATCAACGAGCGCTGGGATGTTGTACTTTCCGTAGCTCACACCTGCCAGTACGCTATCCACAGTCGACCAGTTTCCACGATCCACGTTCCAGCCACCGCCCGAGATAATCTCCCAGGTCCAGGCTGGCACGCTCTCGGATTCGGATAGGATGGCGGTAACGGCCGGACGAAGCTTTAGAGAGAAAGCATCGAGCAGCCCAGAGATCTCAGGATCCTCATTGATAACCAGCTCAGCGATCTCCTCATGGCAGTCTGGCTGGCCGGGGAACCATGTCTTGAACGCCGTGTGTGACCCCGGAGCGAGGTGCCCTACGTCGTGCAGCAGGGCGGCTGTGAGGATCGCCGCTTTGTGCTCGCGCACATCATCCGGAAACCGGCGCGAGAGCTTCTCCAGCACCAGTTTTGCGAGGTAGGCGACACCCAGGCAGTGCCCGAAGCGCGAGTGCTCCGAGAACATGTACACGAGGCGAGTGTTCGCGGTTTGGCTGATGTCTCGCAACCGCTGAAACCAGCGGGTGTCAGCCAAGCGCAGGATCAGCGCCTCTGCCGGATCGGATGGGGAAAAAGAGACCGACTGATGGACTACGTCTGCAAAAGTGATGTCGCTCATACGATATGCCCTCGCGCTGAATCTACACCAGGAAGAGGCTGCTGAGAAACGATTGTGAGGCCGAAGCTGGCGAGGCCAGTGAGCGAGCGGCTGCTGCTCGACAGAACCTCAATCTGTGTCACCCCAAGGTCGCGCAGTATTTGGGCTCCCACGCCGTACTCCCGCATCATGCTTGCCGGCTGAGCGCTGCCAGAGGCGAGCGACTGGCCGGCGTCAATCGGGTCCTCGAAGGCAGGCCGCCGCAAGTACACCAGAACGCCGGAGCCGCGCTCCGCGATCGCTTGCAGCGATGCTTGCAGCAGAGCCCGCGAACTCCGGTTTCCACCGCCGAAGACGTCTGAGAGAGTGCTCTCCGCTTGAACGCGCACGAGCACCGGACCCCCACGCGCCACTTCTCCCTTGATGAGGGCAATGTGCTCCACGTCATGAATCTTCGAGCGATACGTTATCCCCCGAAGCTCACCTGCGATGCGAGAAGGAATCACGGCCTCAGCCGTTCTCGTAACGAGCGGCTCTCTGTGCAAGCGGTAGGAAATGAGCTGAGAGAGACCAACCATCGGCAGCCCCTGTTGCGCGGCGAAGCGCGATGACTCCGCCGCCGATAGAAGGTCGCCGCTCGGCCCAACGAGGTCAACGAAGAGGGCCGCGTCTGAAAAACCTGATAGGCGCACGATATCAAGAGCACCCTCAGCAAGAGCTGCTTTAACCAGAACGCCGCCGCTTCGAACCTCAACGGGAAAGATGTGTCCTGGTTTTACCAAGTCACGAGGCTGCGGGGTCTCACTGCCGAGAATGCTGACCGTCGCTGCTCGGTCTGACGCACTGATGCCCGTTGTGATCCCCTCGCGCGCCTCGACAGAGCAGAGCATCTTAAGCGAGTCCGCCGCTGCTGAGGTCTCTGCCATCGAACGAGCGGGCGAGGGACGAGACATCTCCGGGAGCATGAACGCCGCGGCGCGTTCAGCGGAAACAGCCACGAAGGTTAGGCCTCCTGAAAGCGTGAGGGCGCGATTCATGCGGTCCGGAGTCATGTTGTGCGCCGGCGCGACGAGCGCGGCACGGGGCGGACCGATGTCGTCGACTAAAATCCCAAGACGAACGGAGCTGAACTGACTGAGAAAAGCCGGAAGCGGCGACATTTGGCGATTAGACCAGACTTTGACGGGGCTGTCACGGCTGCGGAGGCACCTTAACAACTTGAATTTGCGACCTAAACTGGGCCATCGAGATTCCGTTCAAGGTTTTGCTCTGGGGGGTCGAAGATACTCTTAGGCCAAGGAAGTCCTCACCAAGTAGTTCTTGTAGTTCTCAGTGGTGCAAACATGGATACGGAAGTTGTTGAACTCGATCTCACCAGCCGTGATGGGCTGGAGAAAGCTATAATTCGTGCGCGTCGCACGGCATTTGTTGCGCGATTCATCGTGCTGCGAGAGTCGAAACGGACGAGAGCGCATCGCGTTATCGAGCTGATGGAATGGAGCGAGCTGACCACAGTTGAGGAGCTTGCCGGACGGTTCCGTGCCGCGTTTGTCGAGAACGGGGACAATATGGTTCCTGTGGACAGAGACCTTCGGAGAGCGCTGGCACACTCGTTCCGGTCGCTCAAATTCTTCGTTGAGGAGTACGCCGTCAGGGCGACCCTTAACTTCATCGATGCGTTGGAGGACTACGAGCGCTCGAATGAGTTGTTGTTTGTAGCAGAGGACCAGCCGAAGCCAGGTGGTTGGCGCCTTCCAACCGAGCTGCGAAAGGTCAAAGGGCAGGACGCGGCTCCTGCTACAAAGCGCGGTCCACGGAAGCCAAAACACGCAGCTCATCCCTAGGGGGCTAGTGCGGCGGTGTTTTTCAGTTGAAGGGAGAGCTTGGCTCTCCCTTTCTTTTACTGGCGTCTGGGGCCTAAAAGAGCGCGTAGATGAATGGCGATAGGGCAGAGCCCTGAGTGGTGACGAGCACGAGCCCGAGCAGCAGGAATACTACGATAATTGGAGCGAGCCACCACGCTTTGTGCTCCTTCAACAGTCCTGCAACCTGAATAAGCGTGTTGGTTTTGCTCATACGTGTACTACCTCGAAAATGCTCCCGCTCTCTGTTGGACTAAGAAGCCTTCAGAATGCAGCCCACAGAGCTACGCGGCCACTCGGCTCTCGTCTTCGTCGTGCTCCGGATCTGGCGAGAGCTCGCTTATGATCCTGTCAACCTCTTCAATCAGCGATCCGATTGCGTAGGCCCAAACGTACTGTCCAGCCTTCTTCCCGGTCAATACTTCAGCAATTTCGCCCTTGTCTTGAATGCGGTGCTTGATGAAGAGCTGCTTGCCGTCGGTTAAGAGGACCATGTCGCTTGGGTTTTTGTGCAGCTTCGGTAGCTTCTTGCGAAGGTAGTCGATGCCTCGGCGGAAGCGATTAACCGGAAGCCCCTCGCGCTTCATGCGGAACAGCCAGCATAGCAATATCAGGTCTGGATACGAGTACTTGGGACGACCGCGGCTCTTGGTCTTGCCTGTGGTCGGTACGAGGTTCGTGCGGGCATAGTAGTTCAGAAGCGCGAGCCCGATCTTCTCGTCGCCCCCGGTGAGGGTGCGGAGAATCGACTGCACCTGCTTAGCAGTGAACTCGCGGTCAAGAATGTGAACGGTCATGAAACGGACTCCTGAACAGCCTGCGACAACCGAAAATTCCCTGTTACTACAACCATCTTTAACTAACGGTACAGTGCGCTTCAGCGGTATGTCAATCAGCCTTGTTTGCTTAGCTCTCCGATCGGAACCGAAATTCAGAGTATTTTCGGTGGGCTGTGCTCGATGCAGAGCAGGTTTCAGGGGCCACGAGTTGAGCGGTTGAGCCGCCGACTAGCGAGGCTGCTGGGGCTGTTCCCTCTCGGGTCCGCTAGGCACCAGCGCCAGAGCAACCGGCACATCGTCCCGTCCCGGAAAACTTTCTTCGCGCACTGAGCCCGCGTGCCCCGGAATCTCGCCAGAGATGTAAAGCTGAGAAGACCCTCCACCATCAAAGTTCAACGCATCAACGCAGTTCACTCCAGGCGCGAGCAGGAGCCGTTGTAGGAGCGGCAGCGACGCGCCAAAAACTCCTGCGGAAACGCGGTAGAGCACGACTCGCCCCTTTGCATCGAGGCATATGCCCGAGAGGTTGGTGCGAAACGACGATTCTTTGAGGCCCGAGACAAGCTGGCCGTCATCGAGCACGCGTGGTCCGGCTTGCGTCGCTTCTATGACGCCTTCGGGCGAGAATGCGTCTCGGTGTGCGATGCCGACGGATTTCGGGGTGACAAAAGCTACACCTGTGAGCGTCCCTCCGCCGCGATGCATCTTCTGCTGAATGATCCCGCGGCTGATGACGAGTCCGAGGGCGCGTCCCTGTTCATCGAAGAAGTTGGAGTTGATACAAGCCGAGGCGCCAGCCTCCTTGCACATTGCGCGCACGTTCGCGCGCTTCCAGCCGTAGTCCGCCGCGCGCAGAACCTGGAGCCGATAGTTTGTGAGAGAGGAGCGAATCAAGACAACGGATGCCGAGAACACCGAATCTGGATTTAGCTTGGCGTTGGCTTGCTCAAGGTCGGTTCCGAGCGCCTCCCAGGCGATTTCAGGCTCCGCGACTGCCACGCACTGCGGCGCAAATGCTGCGAGGGCCGACAGGAAAACCGTTTTGATACGACTTCGCCTGTCTCTCTCTCTTGCAGCCATCGGCGGGCTTAGTGTTGTCCGCCGAAGTCTGCGTTGAGCCGCTCTCGCTCGGGCAAGGGACCTTTGCTCGAGTCGGCAATCCGCTGGCGGAATTCATCCTTGAATTTGGTGGTGAAGCTTCTCACCGGCATTGCGAGCGAATCACCGAGGAAGCAGATCGTGTGCCCCGCAACTTGAGCGCAGATCGTCTCAAGAAGCTCCAGGTCGCCCGGAAGTCCCTCGCCCCTCGCCATGCGCTGGAAGATCTTCTCAACCCAGTGACCGCCTTCACGGCACGGGGTGCACTGGCCGCAAGACTCGTGAGCGTAAAAGTGAGCGAGGTTGAGGATGGCGTCGACCATGTCAACGGAATCATCCATGACGATGACGCCGCCCGAGCCGAGGAACGTTCCGAGCTTGTTCCAGCCCTCATAGTCCATGGTCGCATCTTCGATATCTTCCGCGCGCAGGATCGGAACCGACGAGCCGCCAGGGATAACGGCTTTCAGTTTTCGGCCGTTGAGCATCCCGCCACACTCTTCCTCAAGGAAGCGCTTGAAGGGGTACCCCATCTCGACTTCGTACACGCCGGGCTTGTTGATGTGTCCCGAGGCTGAAACGAGCTTGGTGCCCTTTGACTTCTCTGTCCCGATCGCCGCGTAGGCATCAGCACCGTTGGCAACGATCCAGGGCACAGCTGCGTACGTCTCAACATTGTTGAGAACTGTCGGGGAGTAGTAGAGCCCCATGGTTGCCGGAAAGTATGGCGGCTTTAGGCGCGGCTGGCCTTTCTTTCCTTCGAGCGACTCGAGGAGCCCCGTCTCTTCACCGCAGATGTATGCACCGGCACCTCGGTGCACAACCAGGTGCAGCGAGTATCCACTGCCGAAGATATTGTCTCCGAGGTAGCCCTTGGCGTAGGCCTCGTTCACCGCTTTCTTGAGCTGCGCGTATGGGTAGGCGTACTCGCCCCGAATGTAGACGCACATCCAGTGGCTCTGCACAGCCCAGGCCGCGATCATCATCCCTTCTATGATTGAGTGGGGATTCTTCTCAAGCAGAAGCCTGTCCTTGAATGTCCCTGGTTCACTCTCATCTGCGTTGCAGACGATGTAGGTAGGCTTGCCGGTATTGCGGGGAACGAAGCTCCACTTCTGACCAGCTGGAAAGCCCGCACCGCCTCGTCCACGCAACCCCGACTTCTTCACCTCTTCGATGAGTGCGGCGGGGTCCATCCCCATCGCCTTTCGAACCGCGGTGTATCCGCCGCGCGACTCGTATCCCGAGATCGTGTGCTGGTCGGGTTGCTTAATGTGCTCAAGGAGGATCTGACGGTTCTGTCCCACGTGCGATTACTCTCAGTATGCGGCTGCCTAGAGTCGGAGCCCTTTTCCGCTAGGATAGTAAAAGCTCCAGCCGCCTGCAATCGCAACGGAGCCTTGCGTGGTATCTGGGACCGCCTAGTAAAAGCGCTGTCTAGTCGGCCTGAACCGAGATCGGCGAAGAGGCCTCGGCATCAAACTCCGGATTTGATACCGAAAACTCAGCGTCGTTGTCCTGGAGCGGATCGTCTACATCCACATCTACCTCGATCAGGCCGTCAGTCACCGCGTCTACCCCCTCAAGCTGCAGAACAACGGTACCTTCCTCACCCTGGTATTCCTGCCCGCTTCGGCGAAAGAGAGACTGTGGAAGATAGAACACAAGGTAGCGGTCGCTATCCTCACCAACACCCTTGAACTTCGGGGTAATGTCGACCTCTTTCTGGCCAACGAGCAGTAGAGCCGAGGATCGGACGTACGTCAGGGCGTCGGGGAAGCGGATTTTAAGCGCTATCCCATCTTCGATCACGTTCGACAAAGTTACTGCTACCTCGGTCCTGTCTCCAGAATCGATCTGCGTCGGGGAGACCGCCAGACTGACATTAGCCGCACCCACAAAGGAGTCGCTGCCCCCGCCACCGCCGCCGCATCCGGCGAAGGGCAGAGAGCAAGCTGTCGCAAGCAGAGTTATCCGGAGATACGAGCGCAAGGTCTTCATGGCTGTGACAACGAAAAATGTTGAATTACCGAAGTTTATAGGGACTTTCATGCATTTGCACCAGGCATAATCGGTTGGTTGAGCCTGAACTTAGAGAGTGGTCGCGGACGCCTTCTGCTGGTACTGTTCCAGCAGGTTTAAGGTCAGATCAGGCATAATCAAAAGCTGTACCACGGGAGCTTTATTAAACACGCCGTTACCTGTATCTTTCCGGGGGTTCGTTGCCCAGTTTGGTAGCCGGTCGTAACCGTTTGCAGGGGCTAACGATTTTGTGCATCGCAGGCCCTCTCGCGCAGTGGTAGCTCGGTGCAGTCCAGACCTGCCTTTTAAGAAGTAATGCAGATGTCCCAGCTCGCAGAAAAGAAACCGATGCCGGAAGGGCGAACGCCGGAGGTCAAGCTCACGGTCGCTGCGGCTCAGGGTCTGCGAGCGGATGTTTGGTGGCGCAGAGAGCTGACTCTGGTCAACGCTCTCGCCGCCGTTGTGTGCTTCGGCTACGCCTATCTCTTCTTCAATAGCATCAGTAATTTCTGGTTCCACAAGGACTGGACCACGGACGATGCGCTGCAGCAGGTATACCCGTTTCATGAAGTGCAGTACCCAGGTCTCTTCGCTGGTGACATCGTCACCGAGGTGATGAAGGGGTACCTGGCACCGCTGCACTACTGGGTTTGCTACGGCGTAACGATGCTGACGGGCGACCCGATCATGATGTCCCACTGGGTCATGCTGTTCCAGATTGTCCTGACGGTGGGCTTCCTATTTGTGGCCGTCCGCTCTGCAGCAGGAACGGCTCCCGCTCTGATCGCGGTCGCGTGGCTTTTGCACGATCGCAACCTGATGCAGCGGCTCACCGCAGGGCTCCCGCGCGGTTGGTCCGCAGTCGTGATCTCGGCATTTCTCTGTTTTGTGTTGCGCGGGAACTACCGCGCGGTGTTGGCGACGATTTTAGCCGGATGCCTTCTTAATCCGCCTGCGACACTCGGAGTAGCGTTGGCGTATGGCATCTTACTGGTGTGGCGCGCCGTGGTAGAAAAGGGAGAGTCCAGGCTGGTGTGGCGCAGGAGGCTGCTGACCTACCTCGCTGTCTCTCCGCTCTTCGCCCTCGTCACTCTGGCGGTAGTGCAGCGTCCCCCGACGATAGGCCAGATGGTCTCCTTTGAAGAGGCTTCCCAAATGCCGGAGTTCTCGCGCCCGCGGGGTCGGTTTCCGTTTGTGCCACTCAATCCAGCAGGTGACGAAGTTAGGGTTGTTGGGTTGGAGGCGTTTGTAAACCGCTTCCACAACCCCGGAGCCCACCTTCGCGCGTACATCCCACACATAGTTCTTGGTTCGCTCGCACTCTTGGCGTTGGTCGGTGCGGCGCGGCGTCGGATCGTGGTGCCGGCGGAGATCATGGCGTACGGTGCTGGAGCACTGGGCGTGTATTTTCTCTCGAGACTCCTCGCCTTCCGGCTCTACGTCCCCAATCGCCACCTACAGATCCCGATGGCGATCTTCTTCATCGCGGCATTTTGCATCGCGTGCTGGAAAACCTTCCATCGCGGCGAGCCGGCCTCTCTTGAGGCAGCTCGGTCATTGCGGGACACGCGACTTCGCTTCAGCTGGGGGAGTGCGTTGGCCCTCGCTGCTCTCGTAGGCCTCGTTGCGCTAGGGTCTGGCTGGGGACTCAGAGGGGCTGCGAATTTTAACTACTCTGCCGATAAACGCGGCGGGGTGTTCGCCTGGATTAAAAGCAATACGCCGCTCAACGCCGTAGTCGCGGGACATCCCACCCAGCTTGACCCAGTATTTCTCTTCGGAGCACGACGGGGTTACATAACCACCGAGACGGGCCACCCGTTTTACAAGCGCTACAACGAAGAGGTGCAGCGCCGAAACGAGATCTCACTCCGTGCCCACTGGGCAGGCTCGCTTGAGGAGCTTGTTACTATCCTTGAGCCAGAGGGCATTACGCACTTCCTCTTTAGGCGGAGTGATTTCACTCCTGCAGGCCTGCAGCAGGCGACGTTCTTTCCGCCGCTAACGGAGGTAGTCAAGGAGCTTACCTCCAAGCCGACCGGCAGCTACGCGTATGACAAGCTACCGAAGCAGTTAGACCCTGTGCAGCACCCGTACGTCGTTTTTGTCGACGGGCAGTCACTCCTGGTAGATGTCCAGGCGCTCAAATCCTACTTGCAATCGAAGGGGTGGACCGCTCCCAAGGCGGAAGGGGTGAGGGCACTTCGCCACCTTAACATCTCTCCGGACCAACTCGAAGGCGCTACGGTGGCGAAGGCGCCATCGAGCTCATCTCAGAAGTCATCAGGGTAAGGCTGTCTCATGCTATTTCCCTCAACACTCGTCCGGCTGCTTGTCGTGTCGATTGCAGCTCTCTCGGTCGCTCTGATCGCTGTCACGAAGCTCAACCGCTCAGAGTGGAGTGGTCGCCAAGTTGCTCAAATGTCTGATGGGGGCATGTACGTTGATGGCTGGTTGCGAGACGAAGCCACTGTGTCAATCAACGGCTTCTCAACGATCGCAAATGTAGTCGATCTCTCGCTGAGCCCAATTCGTTTCGCCACTGACGGACCTCCCAGGGTTGCGGTTTCTGTCTGTGGCGGGCAACCCACCGAGCTTGACGTGCGCAGCATATCTCCGTATCCCTTCGCGATTCCCTCGGGCTGCTCACCCCTCAGGCTGCACATCAAGGCCCTCAACTCGTTTGCCCTACACGAGCCGGGCGGAGACCGCACCGTGGCTGTGCAGGTCAACGGCCTGAAAATAACTTCATCTCTCGGCTTCCCGCTCCACTCATTTAAAATCGTGTTGGAGTCGTTTGTGGCGATGCTGCTCTTAGCTCTGTGCGCGTACTGGGCCCCTGGCGCCGCCAGCTCGCTTCGGCTTCCCTCATCACTAGCAGCGCTCGGGCTAGCTGCGACGATGTTGCGCCTCGGCACGGTCGAGGTCGACAAGTATTTCCCACTGTACCTCTTCGTTACTGCGGTGCTGGCCGGCATGGCGATCTTCGGCGCGTGCAAGCTGGAGCCCAGCGAAGAGCGACAAGCTCCGCGCTCGCTTATCTTCGCGATTGTTGCGTTGGGGGCTGTGCTGCGCTTCTACGCGATAGATTTCGGGCTTCCGGCGCACTTTCATCCAGACGAGGTGCCCAAGGTAAATGCCATCATGCGCATGGTGGAGCAGAACACCTTGAATCCCCAGTACTTCCTCCACCCGTCATTGCTGCTCTACTCAACGTACGGGATGAACTCGCTGCTGCACCTGCTTGGGCTTGAGGGCTCGTTCCGAGACACTGCCTACTTGGCAGGAAGGCTCGTGAGCGCGATAGCAGGAACTCTCTCGATAGCGTTGACGTACGCAATAGGGCGGAGGCTTCTCTCGCGCAACACAGGGCTTATTGCAGCGGCGTTTCTTGCGGTGTTTCCGCTGCACGTCACCTGTAGCCGCTACCTGAAAGAAGATGCTCTGCTCACCTTTGTCGTTCTGAGCTGTGTGCTTGCCACTGTGGTGGCGGTTCAGTCCGGCAGGCGGTGGATGCTGCTTCTGGCTGGGCTGTTAGCGGGAGCCACGGCTGGGACGAAGTACTCCGGAATCTTGCTCGCTATCGTCCCGGCATCAGCACCCTGGTTTGCTTCACGAAGCTGGAAGCCGGACCTGCGCTGGCTGCCGTGGGCCCTTGCGGCAGTGAGCGTCGCGCCACTGGGCTTTTTTGCGACAACTCCGTATGCGCTGCTAGACAGCCCTAAGTTTTTGAAGGATTTCGCTGCCGAGTCGAGGCACATGCAGACCGGACATACCAACACGATAGATCCGTGGTCACAGCTCTGGATGTACCACTTCCACCGCAGCATCCTTCCGGGCATGACGCCGGTCTTGGCGATCGCTTCGGCGATGGGCCTGGGCCTGTTGGTGCGGCGCGCTAAGATTGAGGGGCTTTTTATCGTTTCGGTTGCGCTTCTCTTTTATTTGCCAGCCGAATTCGTGAAGGCGAAGCCCGCTCCACAGCCAGAGCGCTACATTGTGCCGTGCTTGCCGTTCCTGGCGTTGGCGTTAGCGGCGTTCGCCGGGGCAATCGGACGCTCGCTGCGAATCCGTCACGGAGCCCTGTTGTGCTCGCTTGCGCTCCTCGCGGCACCCCTCTCAAGAACTGTCTCGCTCGCTGCTGACCTTAAGAATGACACTCGAGAACAGATGGCTGTGTGGATGCGGCAGCACGTTCCGGCGGGAGCAACAGTTCTTATGGACTGGAAGCCATACTGTCCGCAGCTCGAAGGGGCTCCGTTCAATGTAGAGCACATCGAGCGCGCGCGGATTATTCCTGAGCTCGATCCAACGGTGCTGCGCAACTCAGGCGCAGATTACCTAGTGCTCTCGAGCCTCTTCTACGCTCGGTACTTCAACCAACCGGAGTCAAATCCGGTCCTTCGGCAGCGCATTCGCGACGTCTTCCAGATGGTCCCGATTGTAGCGCAGTACAGGGCGCCCTCGGGTGTGTACGGGTTTCACAATCCGGTTCTGACGCTCTTTAGCCTGCGCAAGGATGACTTCGCGCAGCTCGACCTTGAGCGTATGCAGAAGCTCAAAGGGCAGATCGCGGAAACCTCAAACGAGGCTCGCGCACAAGTGAGCTGGTAGGCGCTCTAGTTGTAGCTTACGTTGATATCCACGTAGCCGTGCGTAAGGTCACACCCCCACGCGACAGCCTCGCCGCGACCGAGGTTGAGCTGAAGCCTTACAGGAACCTCTCGCACCGACATGAGCTTCCTAATCCGCTTCCGATCATGCGGCACAACCTCGCCACGGCGCATCACAGCAGCTCCCGCAAAGGTGAGGTCAACGCGCCGCGGATCGACTTTCACCGCAGGGTCTTTTCCTGCAGCAGCGAGCACACGGCCCCAGTTTGGGTCCGCACCATGTATGGCGGTCTTCACGAGCGGAGAATTGATCACGTTTTTTGCAATTACGCGCGCCTCGCGCTCGGTACGGGCTCCTACGACCTGGACCTCAATGAGCTTCGTGGCACCCTCGCCATCCGCCGCTATCATCTTCGCCAGTTGTTGGCATGCCTTCGTTAGTAGAGCGAGGAACTCCCGTTTCTCCCTCGCACCCGAGATCCTCTTTCCCTTTGTGCCGGTGGAAAACGCCATGACCATGTCGTTGGTCGAAGTATCGGTATCTACCGAAGTCATGTTGAAGGAGTCATTGACTGCCCGGCGTAAGAGGGTGCGCAGCCCTGCGCTGTCGACCTTAGCGTCAGTCACAAGAAAGCCAAGCATCGTCGCCATGTTCGGCGCTATCATCCCGGAGCCCTTGGCGAAACCGGCAACACTCACGCGCTGTCCACCTACGGTTCCGCTCACGAAAACCTCCTTCTGCGTGAGGTCAGTCGTCATGATCGCCCGAGCTGCGTTCTTGCCGTCTCGCTTCAGGGGGTTTTTCAGCAGCTTGTCGAGACCCGCTTTGACGGTCTCCATCGGCATGAGCTTTCCGATAATCCCCGTCGATGAGACCGCTACCTGGTGCGGCTTGATTCCTAGAAGCTTAGCCGCAACCTTGGCAGTCTCGCGAGCGTCACGCAGGCCGATCTTTCCCGTCGCAGCGTTGGCATTCCCAGAGTTAACAATGAGGGCTTTCACCGTGCCGCGTCGGAGCGCTTCCTGCGTCACGACAAGCGGCGGGGCTATGAACGCGCTCTTTGTGAATACGCCCGCACTGCCGTAACAATCCGGGATAAACAGGTACGCAAGATCTTTCTTTCCGTTCGCTTTGATCCCGGCTGCTATGCCGCCAGCGAACACTCCTTTTAGGTTTGTGACAGTTTTCTTCATGGCGCTCGGAGTAGCACATCAAGGGGAGTTCTGGTAGCAGGGATCGCCACTGAAATTTACCCCTCTGCTCGCGCCTACTCTGAGTCCGCTCCGGAAGACAACGCACGACACATCCCAGCCGACTCTCTGCTACGCTCTGTCCTAAAATGAGAACGAGGAGCCCCGCCATCGAAGTTCTCAGAGGTTGGCAATTGCGTCGATAGGCTCAGGTGCAAAAGCCTTTCCTCCCCTCCGAGAGCTTCGATGGCGGGGCTACCGAGCCGAATGTTTGCCCACGTAGGGTCGCAACTACTGCGGTCGGAAGCGTGTTTTGGCACAGCCCCGCTCATCGATAACTGTGGGTAATATCTCCCCTTTGTGCCGCCCTCAGCACACCTTCCAACCCTTTGATCTCCTTAGGCACTTCGGCTATAACGTACCGAAACGTGGTGCCCAAGCGACGGCGAGTAGGATGCCCTCAGTTGCGAGGGGCCTGTTTTGGGTACAGCCCGCCCGGTGTGCGATTTACACGTATTGGATTTCCTTGGGTACGGGAGCGCTGGGCGGCTGGTAAAAGCTTAAGAGACGCACGAAAGAAGACGGAGATAGTCAGATGAACATTGCAGTTGTCGGCACTGGATACGTTGGGCTGGTCGCAGGGGCGTGTTTCGCTGAGACTGGCAATGAAGTTATCTGCGTCGACAACAACTCCAAGAAAGTTGACGCGCTGCGCGCGGGCGATATTCCGATCTTCGAGCCCGGCCTCGAGGATCTCGTCAAGAGCAACACGAAGGCCGGACGCCTCTCGTTTACGACCTCACTGAAAGATGCTGTGCGCGCTTCGGATATTATATTCATCGCAGTAGGCACACCCCAAGACGAGGATGGCTCTGCGGACTTAACGCACGTGCTTGCGGTCGCCAGAGGAATCGGTGAGAGCATGAACAGCCCGAAGGTTGTCGTGGACAAGTCAACCGTGCCGGTGGGAACGGCTGACCTCGTTCGCGCCGAGATCGAAAAGGTCTCTAAGTTCCCAGTGGAGGTGGTGAGCAACCCTGAGTTCCTCAAAGAGGGAGCGGCGATTGACGACTTTCTTCGGCCGGATCGAGTTGTCGTCGGTGTTGCCTCCGAAAACGCGGCTAGAGTGATGCGTGAGCTGTACCGGCCCTTCGTTCGCACAAACAACCCGATCCTCGTGATGGACGTGCGCTCGGCTGAGATGACTAAGTACGCTGCGAACACCATGCTGGCGCTGCGTGTGTCATTCATGAACGAGATAGCCAACCTGTGTGAGGAAGCCGGCGCTGACATCAACAAGGTTCGTGTCGGGATAGGGACGGATTCTCGTATCGGCATGAGCTTCATCTTCCCCGGCATCGGGTACGGAGGTTCGTGCTTCCCCAAGGATGTTCAGGCTCTGATCCGAACCGGCAAGGTGCACGGAGTGGACCTGCGGATCGCTCGTGCGGTCGAAGACGTCAATAAGAGCCAGAAGATGCTCATGGTTAGAAAAGTGGTTGAGCACTACGGCAGTGAGAAGCTTGATGGCAAGACCTTTGCGGTTTGGGGACTCGCATTCAAGCCAAAGACGGACGACGTGCGCGAGGCGCCGGCCCTGACCATCTGCGCTGAGCTGATTCAGCGTGGCGCAAAGGTGCGCGCGTATGACCCAGAGGCGAACACAACGTTCCGTGAGAAATTCGGCGAAAACAAGAGCATTGAGTTCGTAAAATCCAACTACGAGGCGCTCCAGGGCGCCGATGCGCTGCTCGTGTGCACTGAGTGGAACGCCTTCCGGCAGCCCAACTTCAGCAAGATAAAGCAGGAGCTCTCGGAGCCGGTCATTTTCGATGGCCGGAACATTTACGACATTGACGACATGCGCTCGTATGGGTTCCTGTACTACAGCGTCGGTCGGCCAAGCATCAAGTAGGGCTACCGCAGTAACCTTTCGGGGATCAGGGGAGAGAATATGGCACGAATCGTGGTAACTGGAGGCGCGGGCTTTATTGGCTCCCACCTGACGGACGTGCTGCTATCGCAGGGGCACGAAGTAACGGTTGTGGACAACCTCTTCACGGGCGCGAAGCGAAACATCCTCCACAATCGTGACAACCCCAACTTTGAGTTCATCCGGCACGACGTCACCGAGCCGCTGCTCATTGAGTGTGAGCAGGTCTACCACCTCGCTTGTCCGGCGTCTCCGGTGCACTACCAGTACAATCCGATCAAGACCATCAAGACCAATGTCACGGGCACGATTAACATGTTGGGTGTCGCCAAGCGCACCCATGCGAGATTCCTCCTGGCGTCAACCTCAGAGGTGTACGGCGATCCATTGCAGCACCCGCAGGTAGAAAGCTACTGGGGCAACGTGAACCCGATTGGTCCGCGCAGCTGCTACGACGAGGGAAAGAGAGTGGCAGAGACGCTCACGGTTAATTACCACGAGCAGGGACACGTAGACACCCGGACGGTGCGCATCTTCAATACCTTTGGCCCGCGCATGCTCTTTAACGACGGCCGTGTTGTCTCGAACTTTATCGTGCAGGCTCTCCAGGGTGAGGATATTACTGTGTACGGCGACGGCATGCAGACCCGCTCGTTCTGCTTCGTCGACGACCTGGTAGCAGGAATCATCGCCACGATGTCTAAAGACGGATTCGTTGGTCCGGTGAACCTCGGCAACCCGAATGAGATGACGATCGCTGACCTCGCAAAGAAAGTCATCGACATGACAGGCTCTAAGTCCAAGATTGTCCAGAAGCCGCTTCCCAAGGATGATCCCACTCGCCGACAACCGGACATCTCGCTTGCGAAGCGCGAGTTGGGCTGGACCCCGAAAGTTGACCTTGACGCGGGCCTCAAGAGAACGATAGCCGACTTCGACGAGCGGCTGCGCCGCGGCGAAACGGCCCGATAAGAGTTTCCAGTTGTGATAGAGAAGAGCAAGATCCGGAATTTTAGCATTATTGCGCACATCGACCACGGTAAGTCGACGTGCGCCGACCGTATCCTTGAAGCGACTGGCGCTCTCCAGGCGCGTGAGATGCAGGCGCAGTTTCTAGACAAGCTAGATTTAGAGCGTGAGCGAGGTATCACGATAAAAGCACAAACTGTCCGCCTATCGTACACGGCGGACAACGGCGAGACCTACCAGCTCAACTTGATCGATACGCCGGGCCACGTAGACTTTAACTACGAAGTGTCGCGCAGCCTCTCGGCCTGCGAGGGTGCGCTGCTCGTCGTTGATGCCTCGCAAGGGGTAGAGGCGCAGACGCTTGCAAACGTCTACCTAGCAATCGAGAACGACCTTGAGATCGTTCCAGTAATCAACAAGATCGACCTGCCGAATGCCGACCCCGTTCGCGTCAAGGAGGAGATCGAGTCAGTCATCGGACTGGACACCTCGGATGCGCTTGAGATTAGCGCCAAGACCGGCATCGGGATTAAGCCGCTGCTTGAAGCGATCGTTAAGCGTGTGCCGCCTCCGACTCGCGGATCCGTCGATGCTCCCCTCAGGGCTCTCGTGTACGACTCATGGTTCGATTCCTATGTAGGCGTGGTCGCGCAGGTGCGCATAATCGACGGAACGCTGCGGCCGGGTGACAAGGTCAAGTTCTTCTCGACCGGCGCGGAGTACGATGTCTACAAGCTCGGAGTCTTTACCCCGCACCCCCAAGAAGTCGAGGAGCTGACGAGTGGGCAGGTTGGATACTTCTCTGCTGCTATTAAGAACCTGCGCGACGTGAGAATCGGCGACACGGTCACACACGTGCGCAAAGCCGCCCAGGAGGCCCTTCCTGGCTTCAAGGAGGTCCGGCCGATGGTGTTTGGTGGGCTCTTCCCCGTCGAAGCCGACGATTTTGTTGCGCTGAAGAGTGCGCTTGAGAAGCTGAGCCTCAACGACAGCGCATTTACCTACGAAGCTGAGACCTCGGCAGCGCTTGGGTTCGGCTTCCGGTGCGGGTACCTGGGGTTGCTGCACATGGAGATCGTGCAGGAGCGGCTTGAGCGAGAGTTTCTCCTCAACCTCATAACCACGGCGCCCTCCGTCGTGTACAGGATGGTGCTCAACGATGGTACGGAGTTGATGGTTGACAATCCGACCAAGATGCCGGAGGTCGCGCAGATTCTGAGAATCGAGGAGCCGATCGTCAAGGCGACTGTGCACTGTCCGCGCGAGTTCGTTGGAAACGTGCTCAAGCTCTGTGAGGATCGCCGCGGAGTTCAGGAAAATATCTCGTTCCACGGAATGGAGCGTGCGGTGATCGTGTACCGGCTTCCTCTCAACGAGATTGTGCTCGACTTCCACGACAGGCTTAAGTCGCTCACGAAGGGGTACGCCTCTTTTGACTACGAGATCGTTGGCTACCAAGAGTCAGACCTCGTTAAGCTCGACATCAAGCTCAACGGCGACTCGGTCGACGCGCTGAGCATTATCGTGCACCGTGACAAGGCCTTTCACCGTGGCAAGGAGCTGACCGAGAAGCTCAAGGATATCATCGACCGGCAGATGTTTGAGATAGCGATACAAGCGGCGATTGGAGCCAAGATTATTGCCCGCAGCACGGTCAAAGCGCTGCGCAAAAACGTCACGGCAAAATGTTACGGTGGAGACATTAGCCGCAAGCGCAAGCTGCTTGAGAAGCAGAAAGAGGGGAAGAAGCGAATGAAGCAAATCGGAAAGGTCTCAATCCCTCAAGAGGCTTTCCTGGCGGTACTGAAGCTCGGAGATGACAGCTAGTTCGCACAGTAAATCACCCGCGCTCCTGCGGGTAATTCCAGAGCGGCCGGCGCGTGTGTTCGCTGTTGGTGACATTCACGGCTGTGCCGATGATCTCAAGGTGATGCTCGACTTTCTGAAGCAGGAGCACTCCCTCGGTCCAGAGGACCTACTGGTATTTCTCGGTGACTACATCGATCGCGGGCCAAAGTCGCGAGAGGTGATCGAGCAGGTGCTCGCCATCCGGAAAGAGCTGCCGAAGACGGTATTCCTCAAGGGCAACCACGAAGACATGCTGCTCGACTACCTTGGCTTTGGGGGTGAGAGCGGGGATGTGTACCTGGAAAATGGGGGGGCGGAGTTTCTCAAGAGTTACGGCCTGCATCCATTTGCGACCCGCGCGGATATCTTGGCAGCCCTGCCAGAGGGGCACCTCCATTTTTTCAAGAAGCTTGAGCTGGGTGTGGTGTTAGCGGAGTTTATCTTCGTGCACGCCGGTGTCCATCCGGCTCGTGCGCTCGACGAGCAGTCCGCCCATGACTTGATGTGGGTACGTGGGGAATTTATCCACGCCACACACTCGCTGGGCAAAACGGTGGTCTTTGGGCATACCCCGTTTGAAGACGTGATGCTCCATTTGCCGTATAAAATCGGGGTAGATACAGGGCTCGTCTTCGGCAATCGGCTCTCGGTGATAGAGCTCGTTCATGGGCAGCTGTTTCAGGTGGAGCAGGGGGACAATCGCACTAAAACCTTTAGCCTCCGAGAGCGCTTAGGCGGTTGATCTGGAGCTCTTTGCGTCCTATTCTCAGCGAGTTGCTTTCCTCGGCGTGTAGGGAGTTTCTGCCCGTACAAGCCATTACGAGGGCATCGCCGCCACCCACAGGCGAGGCGTCGCGGGGTGCACGAGAGATCAAAGGAGCGTTATGTCAAAACCAAGCGTAGGAATGATCGGCCTGGCCGTAATGGGCTCTAACCTTGCCCGCAACATCGAGAGCCGAGGAATACCGGTCGCTGTGTACAACCGCACAGGAGAGGTGACGAAAGAGTTCATGGCAAAGTTTGGGGCCCGTGATGGCAAGCCAACCGGCTTCGTCGCGTCGTACACGATGGAAGACTTCGTGAAGAGCATGCAGTCACCGCGCCAGATCATCATTATGGTCAAGGCAGGAGCAGGGACCGATGCGGTCATCGACCAGATTGCTCCGCTGCTTGAGAAGGGCGACATCGTCATCGACGGCGGCAACGCGTATTTCAAGGACACAGTGCGTCGTGAGGAGAAGCTGACGGCGATGGGGCTCAACTTCCTCGGCATCGGCATCTCTGGCGGAGAGGAGGGTGCGCTCAAAGGCCCGAGCCTCATGCCAGGCGGCCCTAAAGAGGCTTGGAAGATCGTCGCGCCGATGCTCGAAAAGATCGCCGCGCAAGCCGATGGCCCGTGCACGAACTACGTCGGTCCGGATGGCGCAGGGCACTTCGTCAAGATGGTTCACAACGGGATCGAGTACGGCGACATGCAGCTGATCGCAGAAGCCTACGACATCTTGCGGAACGTGGTCGGCTGCAAGCCAGACGAGCTGGCGAAGATCTTCGACACATGGAACTCAGGCGTGCTCTCGTCGTTCCTGATCGAGATTACCGCCAAGATCTTTACCAAGAAGGACCCGCAGGGCTCCGGCTATCTCGTCGACAAGATACTCGACAAGGCCGGCCAGAAGGGCACCGGGATGTGGACAGCGCAGACCGCGCTCGACCTCGGCGTGTCGATCCCAACAATCTCGGCAGCTGTTGACGCGCGCACGCTGAGCAGCATCAAGGAGCAGCGGGTGCTTGCTTCGAAGGAGTTTGCTGGTCCGTCTGTTGAGGACTTCACCGGCGACCGGCAGCAGTTCATCCAGGCCGTCCATGATGCCCTGTACGCCTCGAAGATCATGTCGTACGCACAGGGCATGGCCCTCATGGCTACGGCGTCGCAGCAGTGGAACTGGGACCTCAAGCTCGACCAGATCGCCGCAATGTGGAAGGGTGGCTGCATCATCCGCGCCAAGTTCCTCGACGAGATCCGTCGTGCCTTCGCTTCGAAGCCTGCGCCGACCAACCTGCTGCTCGACTCCTTTATGAAGAAGGAAGTCACGCGGTGTGTTCCGAACCTGCGCAAGGTCGTCGGTGCCGCGGTTAGCCGCGGGGTGCCAGTCTTGGGCTTTGCAGCTTCGCTCGGCTACTTCGACAGCTTCCGCACCGCGGACCTGCCGCAAAATCTGACCCAAGCACAGCGCGACTTCTTCGGTGCCCACACCTACGAGCGCAAGGAGGCTCCAGGCACCAGCTACCACACCGAGTGGGAGCAGCAGTAAGGATCTTACGCCTGAGTGAGCAGGCCGAGCACTTCGCAGTGTTCGGTAAGTGGGAACATGTCAAAGAGCGCGATACGGCCGAGGCGGTATGAGCCGCGCATGGCTGCCACGTCTCGTGCAAAGGTCTCCGGATTGCAGCTTGAGTAGAAGATATGCTCGGGCGCAACTCGAACTATCGCATTGACCAGCTCAGGCGACAGCCCGCGGCGTGGCGGGTTAACCAGAACGGTGTCGAAGCGCGACTCAACGAGGGATTCCATCACCTGCAAGGCATCTCCTGCCAAGAATCGGGCTTTTTCGGAGAGGCCTAGCTGCGCGGCTGCTGCTGAAGCGCTCTGAACGGCCGAATGAGAGATCTCTACCCCAGTCACTGATTCACAAACCGGGGCAAGCGAGAGCGAGAACCCGCCGACTCCGCAGAAGACATCGAGCAGGCGTCCAGGCCGAATCTCATCAGCCCAGGCCCGAGCCTTGGCGTAGAGTGACGCCGCCACTTCGGGCGTTACCTGCATAAACGATTGCGGCGAGAAGAGCAGGCTGACTGGCCCGTACTGCGCTGAGATCTGGGACTGCTCCGTGAGCACAATCTCTTCTTCTCCCTCGAGCAGCGCGGCAGGCAGAGGCTGTATGTTGCAGCTTACGACCTTCACCCACGGGTGAGCCGCCGTGATAGCCGGAACCGCCTTCCGAATTCGCGAAACAGCTTCAGTGCTCCGAAGAACGAAGCGGAGAATGCCCTCGGAGTGGCTGCTATCCGACATTACGATTAGCCCCTTTAGCTCACCGCGCCGCGCTTCGATCTCGTAGGGAGTGAGCCCATAGGCTCCAATTACCCCCCGGATCTCCTCAAGCAGGGCTCGGAAAGGGGCAGGGGAGAGGGGACACCCTGCGAGCTCAACCGCCTGCAAGTCCGAGCGCACAATTCCAATAACGGGAGCTGACGCAGTGCCCGTTACGCTAACCTTTATCTTTGATCGCGAGCTCCAGGGGCTTGAGGGCAACAGGAGCGGCTCGACCTGGTCCGTCACAACGCCCGCCGTTCGCAGCACATCAAGCACACTGGCCGTCTTAGAGCTTGCCCGATGGCCCTGGCCGAGGGCTAGCAGACCGCAGGAGCGGCACGCCCCAGCGTTGTACAGGGCGCAGGATGCGCTCTCGTAGCGTTCCGCTGGGGTTTCTCCCTCTGTCTTGCCGGGCTCTGTCATGCCGCTCATTCTTGCCTCAAATGGGCCGCTAGGGAAGTCCGGCAGAAAACTTGGGCAGGACCGCAGGGGGATATCTACAAAGAGAGCGGCGAGGGCGGAGAGAGGCAGAGGCTGGAGTGTTCAATTCTATCTCGCGTTCTCGCCGCTCTCTTTGTCAAAACTCATTCTCTCAACCCTTTAGACTCCGCCTGGCAAATGAGTAGCGGCTCCGCTCATAAATTTCGGGTAATCAACGAGCCGATTTGCGGGCTTGCCGGAGTGCTTAACTTCCCTCCGACATCATCTCCTCGTGGAACCCGTGGCAACTCGCCGTAAGCCCTGATACAGTTCGCAGCATGAAATTCTCTCGCTACCACGCCCTTGGAAATGACTACTTG